>NZ_CP060828.1:7320000-7620000 GCF_014489635.1 Streptomyces roseirectus
GGGCACGCTGTTGGGTGTCTGAGGGAATGAACTCCCTCGTGATGCCGACCCCAGTGCACTCGGGCTCTGGTCCGGGGTGATGGGTGGTTGGTCGTTGTTTGAGAACTGCACAGTGGACGCGAGCATCTGTGGCCAAGTTTTTAAGGGCGCACGGTGGATGCCTTGGCACCAGGAACCGATGAAGGACGTGGGAGGCCGCGATAGTCCCCGGGGAGTCGTCAACCAGGCTTTGATCCGGGGGTTTCCGAATGGGGAAACCCGGCAGTCGTCATGGGCTGTCACCCATGCCTGAACACATAGGGCATGTGGAGGGAACGAGGGGAAGTGAAACATCTCAGTACCCTCAGGAAGAGAAAACAACCGTGATTCCGGGAGTAGTGGCGAGCGAAACCGGATGAGGCCAAACCTACGACGTGTGAGACCCGGCAGGGGTTGCGTCGTGGGGGTTGTGGGATCTCTCTTTCACAGTCTGCCGGCTGTGAGACGAGTCAGAAACCGTTGATGTAGGCGAAGGACATGCGAAAGGTCCGGCGTAGAGGGTAAGACCCCCGTAGTCGAAACGTCAGCGGCTCGTTTGAGAGACACCCAAGTAGCACGGGGCCCGAGAAATCCCGTGTGAATCTGGCGGGACCACCCGCTAAGCCTAAATATTCCCTGGTGACCGATAGCGGATAGTACCGTGAGGGAATGGTGAAAAGTACCCCGGGAGGGGAGTGAAATAGTACCTGAAACCGTGTGCCTACAAGCCGTGGGAGCGTCGGACGAGGACTTGTCCTTGTCTCGTGACTGCGTGCCTTTTGAAGAATGAGCCTGCGAGTTTGCGGTGTGTTGCGAGGTTAACCCGGGTGGGGTAGCCGTAGCGAAAGCGAGTCCGAATAGGGCGTTTCTAGTAGCACGCTCAAGACCCGAAGCGGAGTGATCTAGCCATGGGCAGGTTGAAGCGGAGGTAAGACTTCGTGGAGGACCGAACCCACCAGGGTTGAAAACCTGGGGGATGACCTGTGGTTAGGGGTGAAAGGCCAATCAAACTCCGTGATAGCTGGTTCTCCCCGAAATGCATTTAGGTGCAGCGTCGTGTGTTTCTTGCCGGAGGTAGAGCACTGGATAGGCGATGGGCCCTACCGGGTTACTGACCTTAGCCAAACTCCGAATGCCGGTAAGTGAGAGCGCGGCAGTGAGACTGTGGGGGATAAGCTCCATGGTCGAGAGGGAAACAGCCCAGAGCATCGACTAAGGCCCCTAAGCGTACGCTAAGTGGGAAAGGATGTGGAGTCGCAGAGACAACCAGGAGGTTGGCTTAGAAGCAGCCACCCTTGAAAGAGTGCGTAATAGCTCACTGGTCTAGTGATTCCGCGCCGACAATGTAGCGGGGCTCAAGCGTACCGCCGAAGTCGTGTCATTGCAGCATGAGGGCCAACGCCTGCTGTGATGGGTAGGGGAGCGTCGTGTGCCGGGTGAAGCCGCGCCGGAAGGCAGTGGTGGACGGTTCACGAGTGAGAATGCAGGCATGAGTAGCGATACAAACGTGAGAAACGTTTGCGCCGATTGACTAAGGGTTCCTGGGTCAAGCTGATCTGCCCAGGGTAAGTCGGGACCTAAGGCGAGGCCGACAGGCGTAGTCGATGGATAACCGGTTGATATTCCGGTACCCGCTGTGAAGCGTCAAACATCGAACCAGGCGATGCTAAGTCCGTGAAGCCGCCCCGGAGCCTTCGGGCAAAGGGGAGTGGTGGAGCCGACGGACCAGACTTGCAGTAGGTGAGTGATGGGGTGACGCAGGAAGGTAGTCCAGCCCGGGCGGTGGTTGTCCCGGGGTAAGGGTGTAGGACGCAGGGTAGGCAAATCCGCCCTGCACGTAGTCTGAGACCTGATGCCGAGCCGATTGTGGTGAAGTGGATGATCCTATGCTGTCGAGAAAAGCCTCTAGCGAGTTTCATGGCGGCCCGTACCCTAAACCGACTCAGGTGGTCAGGTAGAGAATACCGAGGCGTTCGGGTGAACTATGGTTAAGGAACTCGGCAAAATGCCCCCGTAACTTCGGGAGAAGGGGGGCCATTCCTGGTGATCCGATTTACTCGGTGAGCTGGGGGTGGCCGCAGAGACCAGCGAGAAGCGACTGTTTACTAAAAACACAGGTCCGTGCGAAGCCGTAAGGCGATGTATACGGACTGACGCCTGCCCGGTGCTGGAACGTTAAGGGGACCGGTTAGTCAAGATTCGTCTTGGCGAAGCTGAGAACTTAAGCGCCAGTAAACGGCGGTGGTAACTATAACCATCCTAAGGTAGCGAAATTCCTTGTCGGGTAAGTTCCGACCTGCACGAATGGCGTAACGACTTCTCGACTGTCTCAACCATAGGCCCGGTGAAATTGCACTACGAGTAAAGATGCTCGTTTCGCGCAGCAGGACGGAAAGACCCCGGGACCTTTACTACAGTTTGATATTGGTGTTCGGTTCGGCTTGTGTAGGATAGCTGGGAGACTGTGAAGCAGGTACGCCAGTACTTGTGGAGTCGTCGTTGAAATACCAGTCTGGTCGTGCTGGATGTCTAACCTGGGTCCGTGATCCGGATCAGGGACAGTGTCTGATGGGTAGTTTAACTGGGGCGGTTGCCTCCTAAAGGGTAACGGAGGCGCCCAAAGGTTCCCTCAGCCTGGTTGGTAATCAGGTGTTGAGTGTAAGTGCACAAGGGAGCTTGACTGTGAGACCGACGGGTCGAGCAGGGACGAAAGTCGGGACTAGTGATCCGGCGGTGGCTTGTGGAAGCGCCGTCGCTCAACGGATAAAAGGTACCCCGGGGATAACAGGCTGATCTTCCCCAAGAGTCCATATCGACGGGATGGTTTGGCACCTCGATGTCGGCTCGTCGCATCCTGGGGCTGGAGTCGGTCCCAAGGGTTGGGCTGTTCGCCCATTAAAGCGGTACGCGAGCTGGGTTTAGAACGTCGTGAGACAGTTCGGTCCCTATCCGCTGTGCGCGTAGGAATATTGAGAAGGGCTGTCCCTAGTACGAGAGGACCGGGACGGACGAACCTCTGGTGTGCCAGTTGTTCTGCCAAGGGCATGGCTGGTTGGCTACGTTCGGGAGGGATAACCGCTGAAAGCATCTAAGCGGGAAGCCTGCTTCGAGATGAGTGTTCCCACCTCCTTGAGAGGGTAAGGCTCCCAGTAGACGACTGGGTTGATAGGCCAGATCTGGAAGCCCTGTAAGGGGTGGAGGTGACTGGTACTAATAGGCCGAGGGCTTGTCCTCAGTTGCTCGCGTCCACTGTGTTAGTTCTGAGACAACGAACCGTTGTCGGCTTCAGAGCAGAACCACACAATTAAAGAGTGTGCTTGTTCGCTCGAAACCATTAGGGTTTCGGTGGTCATAGCGTGAGGGAAACGCCCGGTTACATTCCGAACCCGGAAGCTAAGCCTCACAGCGCCGATGGTACTGCAGGGGGGACCCTGTGGGAGAGTAGGACGCCGCCGAACAATCTTTGGAGGACCCCTGGTCCCAGCGTTCAGCTGGGCCCAGGGGTCCTTTTGTATTTACGATGTTTGTGGTACCGAAGACAGGAGTCACCCATGTCCACCAACTCTCCCGACGACCGACCGGAGCGCGACCAGCGGCGACGGGACAGTGGGGACCGCAACGACCGTGGTGAGCGCGGCGACCGTGGCGGTTTCCGCCGCGACGACCGCCGCGACCAGGGCCGTGACCGAGGTGGCTTCCGCCGTGACGACCGTGGCGGCTTCCGCCGCGATGATCGTCGTGACGACCGCCGTGATGACCGAGGCGGCTTCGGCCGGCGAGACGACCGGGACCGTGGCCCCCGCCCCGCGTTCCAGCGCGACGACCGGCGTGACGACCGTGGCGGGCGCCCCGGTGGCGGCTTCCGTCGGGACAACGATCGCCGTGACAACGACCGGCGCGACGACCGGCGTGACGGTGACCGTGGTGGCTTCCGCCGCGACAACGACCGTCCGTCCTTCAACCGGGACAACGACCGCGACCGTGGTGGCTATGGCCGTCGCGACGACCGCCCCGGCTTCCGCCGTGACGGCGACCGCCGTGACGACCGTCCCGCTTTCCGCCGTGATGACCGCCGTGACAACGACCGGCGCGATGATCGGCGCGATGGCGACCGTGGTGGCTTCCGCCGCGACAACGACCGTCCCTCGTACGACCGGCGTGACGACCGTGGTGGGCGCCCCGGTGGCGGCTTCCGTCGGGACAACGACCGTCCGCCCTTCCGCCGGGACGACAGGCGTGACGACCGCCGTGACGATCGTCGCGACGACCGTGGCGGTTTCCGTCGCGATGATCGTCGTGACGACCGCGACCGTGGTCCCCGCCCCCAGTTCCAGCGCGACGACCGCGGTGGTTTCCGCCGTGACAACGACCGGCGTGACGACCGCCGAGACAGCGGCCGAGGCAGCTACGGCGGCCCCCGTCGCGACGACCGTGGCGGACGCCCCGGTGGTGGCTTCCGTGGCCGTGACGACCGCAGGGACGACCGCCGTGGCGGTGGCGGCTACCGGGGTGGACGGGACGACCGGGACCGGGACCACCGTGACCGCGACCGTGAGCCGATCAAGCGTCTGCCGATCCCGGACGACGTCACGGGCGACGAGATCGACAAGGACGTGCGCCAGGAGCTGCTGAGCCTGCCGAAGGGGCTCGCGGAGGACGTCGCGCGGAACCTCGTGATGGTGGCGCGGCTGATCGACGAGGAGCCGGAGAAGGCGTACGGCTACTCGCGGGTGGCCCTGCGGCTGGCGTCGAGGGTCGCCGCCGTGCGCGAGGCGGCCGGGTTCGCGGCGTACGCGAACCAGAAGTACAGCGAGGCGCTGGCCGAGTTCCGGGCGGCCCGGCGGATGACCGGGAACACGGAGCTGTGGCCGCTGATGGCCGACTGCGAGCGTGGGCTCGGGCGGCCGGAGAAGGCGCTCGACATGGCCGGTGCCCCGGAGGTCAACAAGCTGGACAAGGCCGGACAGGTCGAGATGCGGCTTGTCGCGGCGGGCGCCCGGCGTGACATGGGCCAGCTCGACGCGGCCATCGTGACCCTGCAGAGCCCCGAGCTCGCGTCCAGCTCCGTACAGCCCTGGACCGCGCGCCTGCGCTACGCGTACGCGGACGCCCTCCTCGCGGCCGACCGCGGCAGCGAGGCCCGGGAGTGGTTCGCGAAGGCCGTCGAGGCGGACCGCGACGGCAGCACGGACGCCTCCGACCGCCTCGCCGAGCTGGACGGCGTGGAGTTCACGGACGCCCTGGACGACGACGCCGAGACGCCCGAGGAGACCGAGGAGACCGAGGTCCCGACGTCCGAAGAGGTCGTCGAGGACGAAGAGGCTGACGAGGACGGGGACGAGGAGGCCGACGACGCCGAGCCGGTCGTCAAGGACGCCACCCCTGAAGCCGCCGCTCCCGAAGCCGTCGCCCCTGAAGCCGCAGCCCCCAAGGACTCCGGCGACAACGCGTGACGGTCGGATGATCTGACCGGCGACGGGCCTCCCTTCGCGCCGATGGGCCTCCTCTTTAAGAGGGGGCCCATTTGTCATACGTCTGTCATACGTCCAGCGCGCGCAGCACCAGCCCCGTAGCCGGCTTCGGCCCGAACGACGTCGACTTGCGCGGCATCGTCACGCCCTGCCGGGCCAGTTCCCGGACGACCTCCTCGCGCACGGGGTGCAGCAGCACGGCCGTTCCGCCGTCCCGCTCGGCCTTGCGGACGGTCGCCTCCGTGTCGTGGATGTAGGACACGCGCGCGGGGTCGTCCTCGGGGATGTTCCAGACGGCGGCGAGGAGGGTGGCGTGCAGGACGGTCGCGTCGAGGGTGCGCCAGGCGTGGGGGTGTTCGGCGGGGACCGTGCGGGCCAGGAGGCCGGGGTCGGGGCGGTCGACGAGGTGGAAGGCGCCGTCGCCCGCGAGGAGGAAGGCGTTCCCGGCACACGTGGCGTCCGCCAGTGCCTCCAGGGCCTTCGGGAGCGGCCTCTCCAGGCGCTGGACCCGGAAGCGGCCCTCCAGGGCGGCCAGGGCCTCGGTAAGGGGCAGGCCGGGCAGGTGGCGGTGGATGGCGCGCACGCGCAGGGGGTAGCGGGCGGTGTCGACGAGGAGGACGAGGCCGTGGTCCCAGGGGCCGGGAGAGGGGTGCTCCGCGCGGAGCATGCGGTAGGTCGCCCAGCGGTGGTGGCCGTCGGCGATGAGGGCCTGGTGGCGGGCGAGGTCGGCCTGTACGCCGGCGATCTGCGCGGGGTCGGCGATCGGCCACAGGCGGTGGTGGTAGCCGTCGTCCGTGGTGGTCGCCAGCAGGGGCGGGCGGGCCGCTGTGCGCTCGACGAGGTCGGCCGTCGGGCCGCCGTCGCCCCGGTAGGTGAGCAGGAGCGGTTCGAGGTTGGCGTGGGTCGCGCGCATGAGGGCGGCGCGGTCGGCGACGACGTGGGGCATGACGTCCTCGTGGGGCAGGACGACGCCCTCGGAGGGCTCCGAGACGCGCAGGGTGCCGATCAGGCCGCGCTGGAGCATGCCGTCGGGGTGGCGTTGCTCGTAGACGTACAGGGCCGGTTCGGGGTCCGGGGTGAGGATGCCCTCGGCGAGCCACGCGCGCAGGGTCGTCGCGGCCTGTTCGTTGCGGCCCGCGGGGGTGGTGGCCTGGGGGAGGATCAGGCGGACGATGTTGTGCGGGTCGGCGTCGTGGAGTTCGTGCAGGCCGTCCGGGCGGACCACGACGTCGTACGGGGGTGAGGTGACCGCGGCGAGCCCGCCGACCCGGTCGGGGTCGTAGCGAAGTCCTCGGAACGGGGTGAGTTCCAGACCTCGGGGCGCCGTTGCCTGCGAGTGACCTGCTGTGTTCATCAGGGCATCGTACGGCTGTCAGTGGCATGGGGGATGATCGGTGGAAAGGCGAGCGAACGAGGAGCGATGCGGAATGGGGCAGGGCGTGCGGAGGAGTCCGGACGGCAGTGAGCGGGCCCTGAGCGAGGCGTACGACACCGCGCTGCTCGATCTCGACGGGGTGGTGTACGCGGGCGGGAACGCGATCGCGTACGCCGTGGAGTCGCTGCACACGGCCCGCGCGGGCGGGATGCGCCTCGCGTACGTGACGAACAACGCGCTCCGCACGCCGGACACGGTGGCGGACCACCTGACCGAGCTGGGCATCGACACGGCCCCGGAGGACGTGATCACCTCCGCGCAGGCCGTCGCCCGGCTGATCAGCGACCAGGTGCCCGCGGGCGCGCGTGTGCTGGTCATCGGCGGCGAGGGGCTGCGGGTCGCGCTGCGCGAGCGCGGGCTCGTGCCGGTCGAGTCGGCGGACGACGACCCGGTGGCCGTCGTCCAGGGGTACGGCGGGCCCGAGCTGCCATGGGGCCGGTTCGCGGAGGCGTCGTACGCGATCGCGCGCGGGCTGCCCTGGTTCGCGTCGAACACCGACCTGACGATCCCCAGCGGGCGCGGTATCGCCCCGGGCAACGGCGCGGCCGTCCAGGTCGTGCGGATCGCGACCGGCGCGGAGCCGCAGGTCGCCGGGAAGCCGTTGCCGCCGATGCACCGGGAGACGATCCTGCGCACGGGCGCCGAGCGGCCGTTGGTCGTGGGGGACCGGCTGGACACGGACATAGAGGGGGCGTTCAACGGCGAGGTGGACTCGCTGCTGGTGCTGACCGGCGTGACCGACGGCGCGCAACTCCTCGCCGCGCCCCCGCACCACCGCCCGACCTACGTGGACCGCGACCTGCGCGGCCTGCTCACCGGCCAGCCGGAGATCATCCCCGACGGCGCCGGCTTCCGCTGCGGAGGCTGGACGGCGACAGCGGCCGACGTACTCGAACTCACCGGCGAGGGCGACGAACTGGACGGCCTGCGCGCACTGTGCGCGGCGGCGTGGACGGCAGCGGGCGACGGAACCTGCGCCCTGGACGCGGGGAAGGCGCTGGCGCGCCTGGGCCTCTGAAGGGGCGTCACCGCCCCCGCCCCACCGTCACCAACGCGGAGCGCATAGCAGGGTAGGCTAACCTAACCTCCGTGTTGGTCGAGAGTGTTCCAGAACAGGCGGTTTCCCCACCCCCGGGCAGGCGAGGGGCGGCGCGGTCCCTCGGGCTCGTGGTCTCGGCGGTGCTCCTCGCGGCGGTCGCCGTCGCGAGCATCGCGATCGGGGCGAAGGAGCTGTCGCTGGAGCAGGTGTGGCACGGCCTGTTCCAGGACTCCGGGAACTACGCGGACGTCGTCGTCGGCGAGCGGGTCTCGCGGACCGCGCTCGGCCTGCTGGCCGGGGTCGCGCTGGGGCTCGCGGGGGCCGTCCTCCAGGCGCTGACCCGCAATCCGCTGGCCGACCCGGGGCTGCTCGGCATCAACGCGGGCGCCTCGGCGGCCGTGGTCACGGCCATCACGTTCTTCGGGGTCACCAGCCTCAACGGGTACGTGTGGTTCGCGTTCCTCGGCGCGGCGGCGGTCGGCGCGCTCGTGTGGTTCCTCGGCGGCAGCAGGGGAGCGACCCCGGTCAGGCTCGCGCTCGCGGGGACGGCGATCACGGCGGCCCTGTACGGCTACCTCCAGGCCGTCATGATCATGGACGACGCGGCGCTGGCCCGGATGCGGTTCTGGACCGTCGGCTCGCTCTCCAGCGCCTCGGACGAGACGATTCTGCAGGTCCTGCCGTTCCTCGCCGCCGGCACGCTCCTCGCCTTCGCGCTGGCCCGCCCCCTGAACGCCGTGGCCATGGGCGACGACACCGCCAAGGCGCTCGGCGCGAACCTGAACCGCACGCGCGCGCTGTCGATGCTGGCGGCGACCGTGCTGTGCGGGGCGGCCACCGCCGCGTGCGGGCCGATCGCGTTCGTCGGCCTGATGGTCCCGCACGTCGTGCGCTCGTTCACCGGCCCCGACCTGCGCTGGATCATGCCGTACGCGGCGCTTCTGTCGCCCGTGCTGCTGCTCGGCTCCGACGTCCTCGGCCGGGTCGTCGCCCGGCCGTCCGAGGTGCAGGTCGGGATCATCACCGCGATCGTCGGCGGGCCGGTGTTCATCCATCTCGTACGGCGACGCAGGACGGCCCAGCTGTGAGGACGACCGTGAAGACCAAGCCCCGTGCCCTGCGCACCGGCGGGCTCTCCCTGCGCCTGGACGTGCGCGCCCTGACCGTCACCGTCGTCCTGCTGCTGGCCGCGCTCACCGCGAGCGTCGTCCTGATCGGCACCGGCGACTTCCCGATGCCCGCGGCCGACGTCCTCAAGGTGCTGTTCGGGGAGGGCAACCCCGGGCAGGAGCTGATCGTCAACGACCTGCGGCTGCCGCGGGTCCTGGTCGGGCTGCTCGTGGGGGCCTCGCTCGGGCTCGGCGGCGCGCTGTTCCAGGCCGTGTCGCGCAACCCGCTGGGCAGCCCGGACGTCCTCGGGCTCAGCCAGGGCGCGACGGCCGGGGCGCTCGTCATGATCGTGCTGTTCTCCGGGTCCACCACCCAGGTCACCCTCGGCGCGCTCGTCGGCGGGCTCGTCACCGGCGCGCTGATCTACCTCCTCGCCTGGAAGCGGGGCGTGCACGGCTACCGGCTCGTCCTCGTCGGCATCGGCGTCTCGGCCGTCGCGACCGCGGTCAACGGCTACCTCATCACCAAGGCCGACATCGTGGACGCCGCGCGGGCCGTCGTCTGGATGACCGGGACGCTCGACGGGCGGGACTGGAAGCAGGTGTGGCCGCTGCTCGCGCTGGTGTGCGCGCTGGTGCCGCTCGTGCTGGCCAACGCGCGCGGGCTGCGGATGATGGAGATGGGCGACGACGTGTCCCACGCGCTCGGCGTGCGGGTGGAGCGGGTGCGGCTGCTGCTGATGGTGTGCGCCGTGCTGCTCACCGCCGCCGCGACCGCCGCCGCGGGTCCCGTCAGCTTCGTCGCGCTCACCGCGCCGCAGCTCGCCCGGCGCCTGACCCGCTCGCCGGGACCCAACCTCGTGCCCGCGCTGTGCATGGGCGCGGCGCTGCTGGTGACCGCCGACTGGGCCTCGCAGCGGCTGTTCGGGGACGGACAGCTGCCGGTCGGCGTGGTGACCGGGGTGCTCGGCGGGGGGTACCTGCTGTGGCTGCTGATCACCGAGCGGAAGGCGGGGCGGATATGAGCGGATCGTACGACCGCACCGCCGTCCCAGTAGATCCCCAGAACAACCCGAGGAGCACCGTGAACCGCCTCTCCGCCGAGAACGTCACCCTCGCCTACGACCAGCGGGTCATCGCCGAACAGCTCTCGGTGGAGATACCCGACCACTCCTTCACCGTCATCGTCGGCCCCAACGCCTGCGGCAAGTCGACGCTCCTGCGCGCCCTCTCCCGGATGCTGAAGCCGCAGCGGGGCCGGGTGCTGCTCGACGGGCAGGTCATCCAGTCGATGCCCGCGAAGAAGGTGGCCCGCACCCTCGGCCTGCTCCCGCAGACGTCCGTGGCGCCCGACGGCATCACCGTCGGCGATCTCGTCGGCCGGGGCCGCTACCCCCACCAGGGCATCCTGCGCCAGTGGTCCACCGAGGACGAACGCGTCGTCCAGGAGTCCATGGAGCGGACCGGGGTCGCGGAACTCGCCGACCGGTACGTCGACGAGCTGTCCGGCGGGCAGCGGCAGCGCGTGTGGATCGCGATGGCGCTCGCCCAGCAGACGCCGCTGCTGCTGCTCGACGAGCCGACGACGTACCTCGACATCCAGCACCAGATCGACGTCCTCGACCTGTGCGCGCAGCTCCACGAGGAGCAGGGCCGCACCCTCGTCGCCGTCCTGCACGACCTCAACCACGCCGCCCGCTACGCGACCCACCTGATCGCGCTCAAGGCCGGGAAGGTCATCGCCGAGGGCGCGCCGAACGACATCGTGACGGCGGAGCTGGTCGAGGAGGTGTTCGGGCTGCGCTGCCAGGTCATCGACGACCCGGAGACGGGCACGCCGCTGGTGGTGCCGGCCGCGCGCCAGGCCCGGACGAAGGCCGCTACAGCAGCTTCCTGAGGCTCAGCAGGTCACGGAAGCCGGCCTCCAGCTTCACCCGCCCGGAGCCCCACGCCTTGGCGAAGTTCAGCTCGCCGGCCACCAGGGCGACGAGGTCGTCCCCGGTCATCGTCAGCCGGATCTGCGCCTTCTCGGCGGGCGGGCCCGGCCGGACGTCGTCCACCTCGATCGCGCCGCCCGTCATCCGCCCGCTGAAGGTGACGTCCAGGTCGGTGATCCGGCACGTCACCGTGCGTTCGATCGCGGTGGCGGCGCGTACGTCGCCGTCGGCGCCCCGCATGTTCTGGGCGAGCTTCTCCAGTGCCGTGCGGCACTCATCGATCGTGGCCATCGGAGCGACGGTACACCGGGGCGCCGGGGTAGCGTCGGGGCATGAACGACGCCGCCGACGGCCGGGTGCCCCGCACCCCCACCGGGAACGCCGAGGTCGACGCCCTCCTCGGCCGTCTCGCCGACACCGACCACCTCGCGACCGACGGGCACATCGAGGTGTACGAGGATGTGCACCGGGGGCTGCGCGACGCGCTCACCGCGCTCGACGCCCGCCCGGGGCCTTCGGGGCCCTCATCGTCGGCACGGCATTAGGAGTGGGAACCAAGGTGGCAGGAGTCGCGCGTCGTCGGCTGGACGCGGAGCTGGTGCGGCGCAAGCTGGCGCGGTCGCGGGAGCACGCCAGTCAGTTGATCGCGGCGGGGCGGGTGACCGTCGGGAAGACGGTCGCGACGAAGCCGGCCACGCAGGTGGAGACGGCCGCGGCGATCGTCGTCCAGGCCGACGACGGTGATCCCGAGTACGTGTCCCGGGGCGGGCACAAGCTCGCGGGGGCGCTCGCGGCGTTCGTCCCCCTCGGGCTCGTCGTCGAGGGGCGTCGCGCGCTCGACGCGGGGGCCTCCACCGGGGGGTTCACCGACGTGCTGCTGCGGGCCGGGGCCGCGCACGTCGTCGCCGTCGACGTCGGATACGGACAACTCGCCTGGTCTCTCCAAAGTGATGAACGCGTCACCGTCAAGGACCGTACGAACGTACGCGAGTTGACGCTTGAAGCGATCGATGGGGAGCCTGTGGATCTAGTCGTGGGGGACTTGTCCTTCATCCCGCTCGGGCTCGTGCTGCCCGCGCTGGCGCGGTGCGTGAAACCGGACGCCGACCTGGTGATGATGGTCAAGCCGCAGTTCGAGGTGGGGAAGGAACGGCTCGGCAGCGGGGGCGTCGTGCGCAGCCCCGAGTTGCGGGCCGAAGCGGTGCGGGGGGTGGCCGCGAAGGCGGCCGAGCTGGGGCTCGGAGTGAACGGGGTCACTGCCAGTCCGCTGCCCGGACCCTCCGGGAATGTCGAATACTTTCTGTGGCTGCGTGCCGGGGCGCCCGCTCTGGATCCGGCCGACGTCGATCGTGCAGTGGCGGAGGGGCCGCGGTGACACAGAACTCTGGTCGGACTGTTTTCCTGCTCGCGCACACGGGGCGGCCCGCGGCCATCCGTAGCGCCGAGCTCGTCGTGAAGGGGCTGCTGCGGTCGGGGATCGGGGTGCGGGTCCTGGAGTACGAGGCGCGGGACCTGCCGCTGCCGGCGGAGGTCGAGCTGATCTCCGAGGCCACGCCGCAGTGCCTGGAGGGGTGCGAGCTGCTGATCGTCCTCGGTGGGGACGGGACGCTGCTGCGGGGGGCCGAGTTCGCGCGGGCCTCCGGGGTGCCGATGCTCGGGGTCAACCTCGGGAGCGTGGGGTTCCTCGCGGAGGCCGAGCGGGACGATCTCGACAAGGTCGTGGACCGGGTGGTGACCCGGGCGTACGAGGTCGAGGAGCGGATGACCGTCGATGTGGTGGTCCACAGCAACGGGGACATCGTCCATACGGACTGGGCGCTGAACGAGGCGGCGGTGCAGAAGGCGGGCGCCGAGAAGCTGCTCGAGGTCGTTCTCGAGATCGACGGGCGGCCTGTCACCGGGTTCGGGTGTGACGGGATCTGTCTGTCCACGCCCACCGGGTCGACCGCGTACGCGTTCTCCGCCGGGGGGCCTGTGGTGTGGCCCGAGGTGGAGGCGTTGCTGATGGTGCCGATCAGCGCGCACGCGTTGTTCGCGAAGCCACTGGTGACCTCGCCGGATTCCGTGCTGGCCGTGGAGATTCTGCCGCATGTTCCGCCGGGGGTGCTGTGGTGTGACGGGCGGCGGACCGTCGAGTTGCCGCCGGGGGCGCGGGTCGAGGTGCGGCGGGGGGCTGTGCCGGTTCGGCTGGCCCGGCTGCATCATGCGTCGTTCACCGACCGGCTCGTGGCGAAGTTCGCGTTGCCGGTGTCCGGGTGGCGGGGGGCGCCGCACTAGGCCCACTGTGGGGGGTGGGGAGTGTTCGTCGGCGGGTGCGGGTGATCTGTGGCTGGTCGCGCAGTTCCCCGCGCCCCTGAAAGACTCGGGCCCGCCCGGAGATTTTCGTGCGGCCCCGGTCACCTCCCGTTCGGCTCCCGCCGTCTCGCGCCCGGCCCCGGGTCGCCTCCCGCCTGATCCCCGCCGTCTCCCGTTCGGCCCCGGGTACTTCCCGTCCCGGCCGCCTCCCGTCCGGTCCTTGTCGTCTCGCGCCCGGTCCCGGGTCGCCTTCCGTCCGGTCCTTGTCGTCTCGCGCCCGGTCCCGGGTCGCCTTCCGTCCGGTCCCCGCCGTCTCCCGTTCGGTCCCGGGTCGCCTTCCGTCCGGTCCCCGCCGTCTCCCGTTCGGTCCCGGGTCGCCTTCCGTCCGGTCCCCGCCGTCTCCCGTCCGGTCCTGGGTCGCCTTCCGTCCGGTCCTGTCGGCTTCCGTTCGGTTCGAGATGCCTTTCGCTCGGCCCTGGGTATCTTTCGGCTCGTCCCGGACGCCTCCCCCTCGTCTGCCAAACCTCCACTCGCCCGAGTGACAAGGGTGCCTCGCGCTCTTCGTGTCGTACCTCGTATGGTCTTCTGCGTGCTGGAAGAGATGCGGATACGGTCCCTCGGAGTCATCGACGACGCGGTCGTCGAGTTGTCGCCCGGGTTCACCGCCGTGACCGGTGAGACGGGTGCGGGCAAGACCATGGTGGTCACCAGCCTGGGGCTGTTGCTCGGGGGCAGGGCGGATCCGGCGTTGGTGCGGATCGGGGCCGAGCGGGCGGTCGTGGAGGGGCGGATCTCGGTGCCCGAGGGGGCGGCGGTCGCTCTGCGGGCGGAGGAGGCCGGGGCCGAACTCGACGACGGGGCGCTGCTCATCAGCCGTACCGTTTCGGCGGAGGGGCGCTCGCGGGCGCACGTCGGCGGGCGGAGCGTGCCTGTCGGGGTGCTCGCGGAGCTGGCGGACGAACTGGTCGCCGTCCACGGGCAGACCGACCAGCAGGGGCTGCTGAAGCTCACCCGGCAGCGGCAGGCGCTCGACCGGTACGCCGGGGACGCCGTGACGGGGTCGCTCGCGAAGTACGGGGAGGCGTACCGGCGGCTGCGGGCCGTCGCCGCCGAGCTGGACGAGATCACCACGCGCGCGCGTGAACGGGCGCAGGAGGCCGACCTGCTGCGGTTCGGCCTCGACGAGATCGCGGCCGTCGAACCCCGCGCCGGGGAGGACGTCGAGCTGGCGGAGGAGGCCGAGCGGCTGGGGCACGCCGAGGCGCTGTCGTCCGCCGCGACGCTCGCGCACGCCGCTCTCGCGGGCAACCCCGAGGACCCTGAGGGCATCGACGCGGCGACCCTCGTCGCGGGCGCCCAGCGCGCCCTGGAGGCCGTCCGCTCGCACGACCCGGCGCTGGCCTCCCTCGCCGACCGCCTCGGTGAGCTGGGCATCCTCCTCGGCGACGTCGCCGGCGAGCTGGCCGGGTACGCCGACGACCTCGACGCCGACCCGCGCAGGCTCGCGGCCGTCGAGGAGCGCCGGGCCGCGCTCACCGCGCTCACCCGCAAGTACGGCACCGACGTGAACGCCGTCCTGGAGTGGGCCGAGACGAGCGCCGCCCGCCTCACCGAACTGGACTCGGACGACGAGCGGATCGGCGAACTCACCGCCGAACGCGACGCCCTGCGCGTCGAACTCGGCGCCCTCGCCCAGGCGTTGACCGACGCCCGGACCGAGGCCGCCGAACGGTTCGCCGCCGCCGTCACCGCCGAACTGGCGTCCCTCGCGATGCCCCACGCGCGCGTGTCCTTCGCGATCCGGCAGACCGAGGACCCCGACGGCGTCGAGGTCGGCGGCAGGCCGGTCGCCTACGGGCCATCCGGCGTGGACGAGGTCGAGCTGCTGCTCGCCCCGCACCCCGGCGCGCCGCCGAGGCCCATCGCCAAGGGCGCGTCCGGCGGTGAGCTGTCGCGCGTGATGCTCGCGGTGGAGGTCGTGTTCGCCGGGACCGACCCGGTGCCGACGTACCTGTTCGACGAGGTCGACGCGGGCGTCGGCGGGAAGGCGGCCGTCGAGATCGGCCGACGGCTCGCCAAGCTCGCCAGGACCGCGCAGGTCGTCGTCGTCACCCACCTCCCGCAGGTCGCGGCCTTCGCCGACCGGCAGTTGCTGGTGGAGAAGACCAACGACGGGTCCGTCACCCGCTCGGGTGTGAAGGTCCTGGAGGGCGAGGAGCGGATCCGGGAGCTGTCGCGGATGCTCGCCGGGCAGGAGGACTCGCAGACGGCGCGGGCGCACGCGGAGGAGTTGCTGGCGACGGCGCGGGCGGACGCGTAGGCGGCCGGAACCCGACCGGACCCGCCGGGCTCGTGCCGGGTCTTTCGCGGGGCGCGTTCCTGACGGGGCGCGCCCCGCGCGCTGTGCGCCGTACGGGTGATGTGCGGGGCGTTCGGGGGTGGTGTGGCGGGCTGGTGTGCGAGGTTCTTCAGCCGTGGAGAGCTTGTTCGCACGTAACCGCACGGCGTCACTCATGTGGGTGACAAGAGGGTTCAGGTCAGGGGATTCCCGGCAGTGGGGCGGTTCGGAACGGCCGTACGGGCTGGCATCCTTGGCAGGGAGCGCGCGGGTCGGGGAGGCGGGTACGGGGGCCGCGACGTCGTCGTCCCCGTGTGTTCCTTCTGTACGTTTCCCCGTGACGTCCCGACCTCGAACCAGGAGCCCCGGCCGCGTGAGCCACGTCAGCAGCCCTTCGTCCCAGGGCCAGGCGCCGTTGCGCACCGTCCAGGTACTCGGCGGCGGCAACGCCGGAAGCAGCGCGCACGTGCGCTCGCTGACCGCCGGGCTCGTCGCACGGGGCGTGCGGGTCACGGTGTGCGCCCCCTCCGAGTCCGATCACACCTACGACTTCTCCGGCGCCGGCGCCGACCACGTGCCGGTGCCGCGCAGCAGTGACCCGGGGTCCGTCGCCGCGCTGCGGGCCGCCTGCGCCGACGCCGACCTCGTCCACGCGCACGGCCTGCACGCCTCGTTCCGCGCGGTGCTCGCGCTCAGCGGGCGGCGCACTCCGCTGATCGTCACCTGGCACAACGGGGCCCGCGCCGAGGGGGCCCGCGCGCATCTGCTGCGCCTGCTGGAGCGCAGGGTGGTGAGGGCGGCGACCGTCGTGCTGGGCACGACCTCCGACCTCGTCGACCGGGCCCGGCGCACGGGCGCCCGCGACGCCCGGCTCGCCGCGGTGTCCCTGCCGGGGCAGCGGGCCGGCGCCGAGCTGCTCGAGGGCAAGCTGCGGGCCGAACTCGGGGTCGGTGAACGGCCGTTGCTGCTCGCCGTGGGGTCGCTCGACCGGTACCGGGGGTACGAGGTGCTGCTCGACGCTGCGCGCGGGTGGCGCTTCCTCGACCCCGTTCCGCTGGTCGTCGTCGCCGGAGAGGGGCCGCTGCGGGGCGAGTTGCAGAGCCGGATCGACCGGGAAGGGCTGCCCGTGCTGCTCGTCGGGCAACGGGACGACGTTCCCGAGCTGCTGGGTGCGGCCGAGCTGGCGCTGCTGCCCGGGGCCGACGAGTCGCGGTCCGTTCTCGCGCAGGCGGCGCTGAGCGCGGGGGTCCCGCTGATCGCCCCGCTGACCAGCGGGGTGCGCGAACTCGTCGGGGACGCCGCCGAGTTGGTGGCTCCCGGGGACGCGGAGGCGTTGGGGTCGGCCGTCGTACGGCTGCTGGGGGACGCCGGGCGGCGGGAGGAGCTGCGGGCGTCGGGGCTGCGGCAGGCGGGGAGTTGGCCCACGGAGGACGAGACGGTGGCGCAAGTGCTGAGCGTCTACGACGAGTTGACGCAGCTTCGGCCCATCGGATAGCGGCGGTTCTCAGCCGACGTGCCGTCTGGCCCGTAGCGCCAGGCTCAACGCCAGTACGGTCTGCGGGTCTTCGAGGTCCGTGCCCAGCAACTCGCTGATCTTCGCGAGGCGGTTGTAGAGCGTCTGGCGGTTCAGGTGCAGTTCCCGCGCCGTCTCCGCCTTGCGGCCCGCGTGGGCCAAGTACGTCTCCAGGGTGGGCAGGAGCGGGGGTTTGGCGCGGGTGTCGTGGGCCCGGAGCGGGCCGAGCGCCCGGTCGACGAACGCCGCGAGGTCCGGGTGGCCGCGCAGCCGCCACAGCAGCAGGTCGATGTCCAAGTGGCGCGCGTCGTACCAGGGTCGGGGCGGGAGCCCCTGGGCGGCGGTGGCGGCCTCCGCCGCGTGCCGCAGGCTCGCCGGGACCGCCGCCCAGGTGCCGGGCACGCCCACGACGATGACCGGGGGAGGGGAGCCGGGGCGATGGGTGCCGGCCCGGTCGACGCCGGCGCGCAGTGCCGCCGCCGCGCGGTCGGCCAGCGCCGGGCGGTCCGTTTCCGTGCGGAGGCCGAGGAGGACCAGGACCCGGCCCTCGACCGGGCGCACGCCGAGCAGGACGGGGGCTCCCAGGGACGCCAGTTCCTCGGCGACCGCCCTCGCCGGGGGCGTCCCCGGGTCGCCCAGGCGCATCACGAGCGGGAGCAGGGGGCCGGCGCCGGGCTTGAAACCGAGGACCCTGGCCTGGGTGGGGGCGTCCTCCGGGGCGATACGGCCCTCCGCGAGGTCCGTGAGGAAGTCGCCCCGGCCGCGCGCGGCCAGTTCCTCCTCCTGCCGGGCCTGCATCAGCACGACCGCCAGAATCCCGGCCGCCCGCTCGGCGGCGATGCGGTGGACCGGCGCGAGGGGCGCGCGTACGGGGAGCAGGACGAGCCTTGCGCGCACCGAGGTGCCGGGGGCGCCGGGGC
Source organism: Streptomyces roseirectus (assembly GCF_014489635.1). Lineage (NCBI taxonomy): Bacteria > Bacillati > Actinomycetota > Actinomycetes > Kitasatosporales > Streptomycetaceae > Streptomyces > Streptomyces roseirectus. Next base: position 7,338,076 of record NZ_CP060828.1, read on the forward strand.
CGCGGCCGAACATCGAGGCGCCGGATGCGCCGGAGCCGGAGCCGGAGCCGGACACCGAGGTGCCGACGGCACCGGGGGCACGCCCGGACGCCGTCTCACCGAACCCGCTCACGCCGACGCCCGGCACCGGCCCGCTCCCGTAGCCGCCGCCCGGCACGTCCACCACGACCGTCCCCGCGGGCGCCTCCTTCCCCGGCCCCCGCAGCCGCTCCCACACCTGGAGCGGATCCGCGCCCTCGGGTCCGGCCCCGGCCGCGTACAGCAGACGCCCCTCGGCCGTCTCCAGGAACACCGGGTTGCCGCCGAAGTCCGCGAGGATGCCCAGCACTTGGGGGATCCCGCCGCCGCCAAGCAGCGCGTCCGTGCACCGGCGGTGCACCTCCTCCGCCCGCCGCAGCAGCGCGTAGTGCCCGTTCACGATCTCGGTGTGGATCTCCTCGGTCACCGTCACGAACGCGACCTCGCGGTGGAGTTGGACCAGCGGCAGCCCCGTCGTCCGCGCCGTCTCCACCAGCGCGGCGGGCAACCGGGTGAAACGGGGCCCGAGTTCGACGACCAGGGCGGCGATGCCGCGCTCGGCCAGCGTCCGCACGAACGCGCGCTGCTCCGCCGGTCGCGTCCCGAGCCCGTACCCGGTGGTCAGCAGCAGCTCGCCCCCTTTGAGCAGCGAGGCGATGTGCGGCACCTCGCCCGCGTGCACCCACCGCACCCCCCGCTCCAGCCCCTCCGCCCCCGCGACCACCTCCGGCAGCCCGCTCCGCAGCCCCGGCAGCTCCAGGGCGCGGCGCACAGTGATGCCGGTGTGGTCTTCGGGGGTGTCCATACGGGGGACGCTACCCGGCTGGGGGATCAGCCGCCGTACGCCCCGGAGGCCGTCAGACGCAGGGCCGTGTCGATGAGGGGGACGTGGCTGAACGCCTGGGGGAAGTTGCCGACCTGGCGCTTGAGGCGGGGGTCCCATTCCTCGGCGAGGAGGCCGAGGTCGTTGCGGAGGGCGAGCAGTTTCTCGAAGAGTTTCCTCGCCTCGTCGACGCGGCCGATCATGGCGAGGTCGTCGGCCATCCAGAAGGAGCAGGCGAGGAAGGCGCCTTCGTCGCCGGGGAGGCCGTCGACGCCTTCGTCGCCGCCGGAGGTGGGGTAGCGGAGGATGAAGCCGTCGGGGGTGGAGAGTTCGCGCTGGATGGCCTCGATGGTGCCGATGACGCGTTTGTCGTCGGGCGGGAGGAAGCCCATCTGGGGGATGAGGAGCAGGGAGGCGTCGAGTTCCTTGGAGCCGTACGACTGGGTGAAGGTGTTGCGTTCCTTGTCGTAGCCCTTCTCGCAGACGTCGCGGTGGATGTCGTCGCGCAGGTCGCGCCAGCGTTCCAGGGGGCCGTCGGCGTCGCCGGACTCGATGAGTTTGATGGTGCGGTCGACGGCGACCCAGGCCATGACCTTGGAGTGGACGAAGTGGCGGCGGGGGCCGCGGACCTCCCAGATGCCCTCGTCCGGGACGTTCCAGTGGTCCTCCAGGTAGCGGATCAGCTTGAGCTGGAGCAGGGAGGCGTAGTCGTTGCGGGCGAGGCCGGTCATGTGGCCGAGGTGCAGGGCCTCGGTGACCTCGCCGTAGACGTCGAGCTGGAGCTGGTGGGCGGCGCCGTTGCCGACGCGGACGGGCGCGGACTTCTCGTAGCCGGGCAGCCAGTCGAGTTCGGCCTCGCCGAGTTCCCGCTCGCCGGCGATGCCGTACATGATCTGCAGGTTCTCGGGGTCCCCGGCGACGGCCCGCAGGAGCCATTCGCGCCAGGCGCGGGCCTCGTCGCGGTAGCCGGTGCGCAGGAGCGAGGAGAGGGTGATGGCGGCGTCCCGCAGCCAGGTGTAGCGGTAGTCCCAGTTGCGGACCCCGCCGATGTCCTCGGGCAGGGAGGTCGTGGGGGCGGCGACGATGCCGCCGGTGGGGGCGTAGGTGAGGGCCTTGAGGGTGATCAGGGAGCGGATCACGGCCTCGCGGTAGGGGCCGTGGTAGGTGCACTGGGCGACCCACTCGCGCCAGAACTCCTCGGTCGCCGTCAGGGAGCCTTCCGGGTCGGGGAGGGCGGGGGGCTGCTTGTGCGAGGGTTCCCAGGAGATGGTGAAGGCGATGCGGTCACCGGGTGCGACGGTGAAGTCCGAGTAGGTGGTGAGCTGTTTGCCGTAGGTCTGCGCGGTCGTGTCGAACCACACGGAGTCGGGGCCCGCGACGGCGACCGTGCGGCCCTCGTGCTTGTGGACCCAGGGGACGACGCGGCCGTAGCTGAAGCGCATCCGCAGGGCCGAGCGCATCGGCACCCGGCCGGAGACGCCCTCGACGATGCGGATCAGCTGGGGCGCGCCGTCGCGCGGGGGCATGAAGTCGGTGACCTTGACCGTGCCGCGCGGGGTCTCCCACTCGGACTCCAGAATCAGGGAGTCCCCCCGGTAAGTGCGCCGGGTGGCGGGCGGGGGCGGGGTCTCGGCGGGGTGCGCGGGGCCCAGGCGCCAGAAGCCGTGGTCCTCGGTGCCGAGCAGGCCCGCGAAGATGGCGTGCGAGTCGAAGCGGGGCAGGCACAGCCAGTCGACTGTGCCGTCCCGGCAGACCAGCGCCGCTGTCTGCATGTCTCCGATGAGTGCGTAGTCTTCGATGCGCCCGGCCACGTGCAACTCCAGTCGAACGGCCACGTCACCTCCCCGCGAGGGAGGCTTCTTGCGGTCAAGGGGTCGGTGAAATGCGTGTCGTTGAGCTGTGAAGCAAAGCAGTCGTCCCGCCCTCTAGGCAAAACGCCATTTTTCGCTCAACGAGCTGACGAGCGTTCGTTGTTCCGGTGCGCAGGCGGGGGTGTCCCGAGATGCAGCGGGCGGGCTCGGCAGCGAGTGTCTGAGCAGGATACGACTCACGTAGATGATCTGTGTGCCGCTCGCGTTAACGCGACTGCGCCAAACGAGTGAGTCAGGGTGAAAGTGGCGTCAAGGAAAGCGAAATCCTCGTCAAAGACTTGTGTCGGCGCGTGTGCGGAGCGTGGCCGGAAGCCATCTCCCTGGGGCGCTGATACGCTGGTAGCCCGTGGACCGGAGGGCACGAAACCCCCGAACCGCAGCGACCCCCAGACCGCGACCACGGGAGCCCCCTCTTGGCCATGACGCCGAAATCTACGACGACCAAGCACATCTTCGTCACCGGGGGTGTCGCCTCCTCGCTCGGCAAGGGCCTGACCGCCTCCAGCCTCGGCATGCTGCTGAAGGCCCGTGGCCTGCGCGTCGTGATGCAGAAGCTCGACCCCTACCTGAACGTCGACCCGGGCACGATGAACCCCTTCCAGCACGGTGAGGTGTTCGTCACCAACGACGGCGCCGAGACCGACCTGGACATCGGCCACTACGAGCGCTTCCTCGACCGCGACCTCGACGGCAGCGCGAACGTCACCACCGGCCAGGTCTACAACACCGTGATCGCCAAGGAACGGCGCGGCGAGTACCTGGGCGACACCGTGCAGGTCATCCCGCACATCACCAACGAGATCAAGCACCGCATCCGCCGGATGGCGACCGACGAGGTCGACGTCGTCATCACCGAGGTCGGCGGCACGGTCGGCGACATCGAGTCGCTGCCGTTCCTGGAGACGGTCCGCCAGGTCCGTCACGAGGTCGGCCGGGACAACGTGTTCGTGGTCCACATCTCGCTCCTTCCGTACATCGGCCCGTCCGGTGAGCTGAAGACCAAGCCCACCCAGCACTCGGTGGCCGCGCTGCGCAACATCGGCATCCAGCCCGACGCGATCGTCCTGCGCTGCGACCGCGAGGTGCCGACCGCGATCAAGCGCAAGATCTCCCTCATGTGCGACGTCGACGAGTCCGCCGTCGTCGCCTGCCCGGACGCCCGTTCGATCTACGACATCCCCAAAACCGTCCACGGCGAGGGTCTGGACGCGTACGTCGTCCGCAAGCTGGACCTGCCGTTCCGCGACGTGGACTGGACGACGTGGGACGACCTGCTCGACCGCGTCCACAACCCCGACCACGAGATCACCCTCGCCCTGGTCGGCAAGTACATCGACCTCCCGGACGCCTACCTCTCGGTCACCGAGGCCCTGCGCGCGGGCGGCTTCGCGAACAAGGCCCGCGTGAAGATCAAGTGGGTCACCTCGGACGACTGCAAGACCCCGGCCGGCGCCGCCGCGCAGCTCGCGGACGTGGACGGCATCTGCATCCCCGGCGGCTTCGGCGACCGCGGCGTCCTCGGCAAGGTCGGCGCGATCAAGTACGCCCGCGAGCACAAGGTCCCGCTGCTCGGGCTCTGCCTGGGCCTGCAGTGCATCGTCATCGAGGCGGCCCGCAACCTCGCGGACATCCCGGACGCCAACTCCACCGAGTTCGACGCCGCCACCGCGCACCCCGTCATCTCGACGATGGCCGAACAGCTCGACATCGTCGCCGGTGAGGGAGACATGGGCGGCACGATGCGGCTCGGCATGTACCCGGCGAAGCTCGCCGAGGGCTCCATCGTCCGCGAGGTCTACGACGGCAAGGAGTACGTCGAGGAGCGGCACCGCCACCGCTACGAGGTCAACAACTCCTACCGCGCGGAGCTGGAGAAGAAGGCCGGGATCCTGTTCTCGGGCACCTCTCCGGACGGCAAGCTCGTCGAGTACGTCGAGTACCCGCGCGAGGTCCACCCCTACCTGGTCGCCACCCAGGCCCACCCCGAGCTGCGCTCGCGGCCGACGCGTCCGCACCCGCTGTTCGCCGGGCTCGTGAAGGCCGCGGTGGAGCGGAAGAGTTCCAAGTAGCACACCGGTTGTACGGTGGCCGGGGTGTCTCCCTCTCAACGGGAGCGCCCCGGTTTTCGTTTGCGCACGTCGGAGAGGCAAGGGCAATGACGATCAAGGACACCCCGCAGGAGTGGGAGATCCGGGCGACGGACACGCCCTTCGTGGGCAAGAAGACGTCCGTACGCACCGACGACGTCGTCATGCCGGACGGCTCCGTCGTCCGCCGCGACTACCAGGTCCACCCCGGTTCCGTCGCCGTCCTCGCGTTGGACGACGAGGACCGGGTGCTGCTCATCAAGCAGTACCGCCACCCGGTGCGCGAGAAGCTGTGGGAGATCCCGGCCGGCCTGCTCGACGTGCCCGGCGAGAACCCGCTGCACGCGGCGCAGCGCGAGCTGTACGAGGAAGCCCACGTCAAGGCCGAGCGGTGGCAGGTGCTGACGGACGTCTACACCACGCCCGGCGGCTGCGACGAGGCCGTCCGCGTCTTCCTCGCCCGGGGGCTCTCGGAGGCCGAGGGGCGGCGGTTCGACGTCGAGGACGAGGAGGCGGACATGGAGTACGCGCGCGTGCCCGTCGCCGAGCTGGTGCGGGGGATCCTCGCGGGGGAGCTGCACAACAACTGCCTCGTGGTGGGCGTGCTGTCGCTGGCCGCCGCGCGCGCGGGGGACGGGCTCGACGCGCTGCGTCCGGCGGAGGCGGCCTGGCCCGCGCGGCCGTTCGAGGCGTGAGGTTTCACGGTCGCACACGGTGAGGCGCGCGTTCGCGGTGTGACCATCGGCTGATCCGATCAGGGGACCTGAGGGGTCGTCATGGCCGTGCTCCGCGAGGAAGGTTGCAGAGCGTGAACTAGGCTCCCGGTGAGTGAGCCGAGAGCGCGCGCCGGTGTTGCGCGTGGTGTGAGACGGGAGCGTGGCCCGTGGCGGATCAGGCAGTGGAGACAGGCGGCGTGACGCTGTCGGGCCACCCTGCGACGGAGGGCCAGTTCCTGGGCCGGACCAGGGAGTTGAAGGAACTGCTGGCCGACATCGAGCGCGTCGGCCTCGACACCCTGGTCGGCAAGAAGGCCCCCCGCGCGCGCGTGCTGCTCATCGCCGGCCGGCCCGGCTCCGGGCGCACCGCGCTCGCCGCGGAACTGGTCCGCCAGGTCGCCCCCCGCTACCGCGACGGCGTCCTGCGCGTCCGCCTCGCCGAGTCGGACGGCACCCCCGTCCCCGTCGAGCGCGCCGCCCGCGACCTGCTGGCCGAACTGGAGGTCGAGGCGCCCGCCGGAGCCGACCAGGACGACCTCTCCGCGCTCCTGCGGGACGCCCTCGCCGAACGCCGCACCCTCCTCCTGCTGGACGACGCGCCGGGCGCCGAACACGTGGACGCGCTGCTGCCGGACAACCCGGAGTGCCTGGTCGTGGCCGTGTCCGGGGGGCCGCTGACCGGGATCCCGGACGTGCGGCCGTGCACGCTGGGCGGGCTGGACACCAAGTCGGCGCTGGAGCTGCTGACGCGGTCCACGGGGTCGGTGCGGGTGACCGTCGACCCGCGCTCGGCGGAGGGCCTGGTCGAGGTCTGCCACGGCCAGCCGGCCGCGCTGATCCTCGCCGGGGGCTGGCTCGCCGCCCGGCCGAAGGCGGCCGTCGCCGACCTCGCCAAGCACCTGAACGCGGAGGGTGATGAGGGCACCCCGCTCAGCCGGGTCTTCCGGCTGGTGCACGCGGGCCTGCCCGCCCCGGCCGCGCGGATACTGCGCCTGCTCAGCCTCGCCCCGGCCGGCCTCGTCGACCCGCACACCGCCTCCGCGCTGGCCGGCTGCTCGATCGGCGCCGCCCGCACCACCCTCGACGACCTTGTCGCCCACGGCCTGCTGCACGCGGTGGACTCGCCGCTGCCGCGCTACGAGGTCCCCGGCTGTCTGTACCCCCTGCTGAAGGCCGCCGCCGAGACCCACGACCGCCCGGCCGAACTGCACCTGGCCCGCGCGCGCATGCTGGAGCGCACGGTCCGCCTCCTCCAGTCCTGCCGGGCGGTCACCGAACCCGAGAACCCGCAGGCCCGCGCCCGCCTCCAGGGCCTGCCGCGCGCCCTGCGCTTCGCCGGTCCGCGCGCCGCCCGCGAGTGGCTGCGCCTCAGCCGCCCGGCCCTGCTCGCCTCGGCCCGCCTCGCGGTCGCCGACGGCGAACTCGACACCCTGGCCCGGCGGTTGATGTCCCAGTTCGTGCGCGCGATGGTCGCCCACTTCGGCACCCAGGCCGCCGCCCCCGACCTGTACGGCGTCCACCACCTCGTCCTGGACGTCGCCGAGCGCCGCGACCTCCCGCGCGAGCGCGCCGCCGCCCTGCTGAACCTCGCGGACGTGGACGCGCGCACCGGCCGCACCGAGGAGGCGCTGGCCCGCTACCGGGCCGCCCTCGATGCCGGGCGGGAGGCGAACGACCCGTATGCGACCGGGCGCGCGATGGAGTCGATCGGCGGCGCGCACCTCGAACTCGGGGACTACGAGCGGGCCGCCGACTGGTACGGCCGCGCCCTCGCCCAGCGTCTCGCGCGCGACGAACGCGCCGACGCCGCCCGGCTGTACGGCCGGATCGCCACCGCGCAGACGTACGCGGGCCGCTACGGGGAGGCGCAGCGGGCGTGGCGGGCGTCGGCCGCCGGGCACCGCAAGAACGGGGACGTGGGGGCGCACGCGCGGGCGCTCAGCGAGCTGGCGCGGGTGCAGGAGTACGCGGGGCGTCCGGAGGAGTCGCTGCGGACCTGCCAGGAGGCGGTGGAGTGGGCGCGCCGGGCCGAGGACGAGCGGTTGCAGGCCGCCCTCCAGCTGCGGCTGGCGGACACGCTGGAGCACCTGGGCGACCCGGCGGCGGCGCGCGTGCATCGGGCGGCGGCCGAGCGGATGCTGGCCGAGGAGCGGCCCGGCCGTGATTCCGAGGTGGAACACGGAGCTAACGCCTACGAAATCCGTGGCGCATCGGCCGAAGATTGATGCTTTGAAAGGCTAGACACCGGGAACACCTTCATTAGACTGGCTCTATCGCGCTGCCCGTGCGATATATCCCGGTATACGCATACGTATACGCCCATTGAGCCGAGGACCGTGATCGACGTGAAGGTCGGCATCCCCCGCGAGGTCAAGAACAACGAGTTCCGCGTGGCCATCACCCCCGCCGGCGTGCACGAACTGGTGCGCCACGGCCACGAGGTCGTCGTCGAACGCGGCGCCGGGGTCGGCTCCTCGATCCCCGACGCCGAGTACGTCGCGGCCGGCGCCGCGATCCTGGACACCGCCGACGAGGTGTGGGCCGCCGCCGACCTGCTGCTCAAGGTCAAGGAGCCGGTCGCCGAGGAGTACCACCGGCTGCGCAAGGACCAGACCCTCTTCACCTACCTGCACCTGGCCGCCTCCAAGGAGTGCACGGACGCCCTCGTCGCCTCCGGCACCACCGCGATCGCCTACGAGACGGTCGAACTGCCCAGCCGCGCGCTGCCGTTGCTCGCCCCCATGTCCGAGGTCGCGGGCCGGCTCGCCCCGCAGGTCGGCGCCTACCACCTGATGCGCTCGGCGGGCGGGCGCGGTGTCCTGCCCGGCGGCGTGCCGGGCACCCAGCCCGCCAAGGCCGTCGTCATCGGCGGCGGCGTCTCCGGGTGGAACGCCACGCAGATCGCCGTCGGCATGGGCTTCCACGTCACGCTGCTCGACCGCGACATCAACAAACTCCGCGAGGCCGACAAGGTGTTCGGCACCCAGGTGCGGGCGATCATGTCCAACTCCTTCGAGCTGGAGAAGGCCGTCCTGGACGCCGACCTCGTCATCGGCGCCGTCCTCATCCCCGGCGCCAAGGCGCCCAAGCTGGTCACCAACGAGCTGGTGGCCCGGATGAAGCCCGGAAGTGTCCTTGTCGACATCGCGATCGACCAGGGCGGCTGCTTCGAGGACTCACGTCCGACGACCCACGCCGAACCGACCTTCACCGTCCACGAGTCGGTCTTCTACTGCGTCGCCAACATGCCCGGCGCGGTCCCCAACACCTCGACGTACGCGCTCACCAACGCGACCCTGCCGTACATCGTCGAACTCGCCGACCACGGCTGGGTCGAGGCGCTGCGCCGCGACCCCGCGCTCGCCAAGGGGCTCAACACCCATGACGGCAAGGTCGTTTACCGCGAGGTCGCCGAGGCGCACGGCCTTGACCACGTCGAACTGGCGTCGCTGCTCGGCTGAGCGGGGCGCGCGGTATGTGACAGCGGCAAGGAGCCAAGTCACCGTTTCATAAAGGCGATACGTCAACAAGACGCGTCAACGACGCACACCGGGCCGGGCCTTGTCCATAAGGTCCGGCCCAATGTGTGTATGGTCACTTTGCGATGCTCGGTCAACTCGCGGCGAACGTAACCTCTTCGACCGATTCGAGCACCGGTGGAACCTGCTGTGCGACGGTCGTACGCCCTTGACAGCGTGATGTTTCTTTGCCGACACATCCGACCGGGTCCGGTGGATTGTGTTGCTGCGAACCGCCGACACGCCATAGAGTCGCCAACCGTCGGCATGGTGCCACGCTGACCTTGTCTAGAAGTTTCCTGGTCACCAAGGAGGTAAGACGACTTGTGAATGAGTCGACATTTTCTCCCGGGGGTGGTCAACCAGGAATGCCTGCAGGGGCCGAGGGCCCTCAGGGATTCGAGGCTGTCGGCTCCGTCGCTGTGCGCACCTTCGCAGCCCATCAGAGTCCGCAGACCCTGCGGACAGCACACCAGAGCATGGATGGCCATCACGTGAACGCCATGGCCGGCGACGGAAGTGGCGCGCCCCACAACCACTTCGCCGACTACGACGAACTGCCCGACGGGCACTTCTACGACCCCGACGCCGAATACGAGCCCGACCCCGAGTACGCGGCCACGCTCGCGCCCGACGCCGCACGCCAGCGTCGTGAGCGCATCGGCCCGACCGGGCGTCCGCTGCCGTACTTCCCGATCCCGGGCCCGCTGACCGATCACGGGCCCGCGACGATCATCGCGATGTGCAACCAGAAGGGCGGCGTCGGCAAGACCACGTCGACCATCAACCTGGGTGCCGCGCTCGCGGAGTACGGCCGGCGGGTACTGCTCGTGGACTTCGACCCGCAGGGCGCGCTGTCGGTGGGTCTCGGCGTCAACCCCATGGAGCTCGACCTCACGGTCTACAACCTGCTCATGGAGCGGGGCATGTCGGCCGACGAGGTCCTGCTGAAGACCGCGGTCCCCAACATGGACCTGCTGCCGAGCAACATCGACCTCTCGGCGGCCGAGGTCCAGCTGGTGAGCGAGGTCGCGCGCGAGTCGACCCTCCAGCGGGCGCTGAAGCCGCTGATGGACGACTACGACTACATCGTCATCGACTGCCAGCCCTCGCTGGGTCTGCTCACGGTCAACGCGCTGACGGCCGCCCACAAGGTGATCGTCCCGCTGGAGTGCGAGTTCTTCGCGCTGCGCGGGGTCGCGCTGCTCACCGAGACCATCGAGAAGGTCCAGGAGCGCCTGAACCCCGAGCTGGAGCTCGACGGCATCCTCGCGACGATGTACGACTCGCGCACCGTGCACAGCCGTGAGGTGCTGGCGCGTGTCGTCGAGGCGTTCGACGACCACGTCTACCACACGGTGATCGGCCGGACCGTCCGCTTCCCGGAGACCACGGTCGCGGGCGAGCCGATCACCACGTACGCGTCCAACTCCGTCGGCGCCGCCGCCTACCGCCAGCTCGCCAGGGAGGTGCTCGCCCGGTGTCACGCCGAGTGAGTCTGCCGGGGGCCGACGAACTCTTCCGTACGACAGGGGGAATGGCGCTCCAGCCGTCCACTCCCCGGCGACCCGGCGAGGGCCGGGTGCCAGGGCAGGCGGGCGACAGCGAGGCGGTCTCCGGCTCGCCGGAGGACGCGCCCGCCGCCGTGCCCGTCCAGAGCGGGGACGGCGAGGGGGCCGAGCACGTGGCCGCCGGCGCCGAGACCGAGGACGGCGGCGAGCGCAGCCGGGGCGGTGCGCGGCGGGCGCAGGAAGGTTCTGCCACCGCCGACGCCGAGCCGCGCAAACGGGGCCGGGCCGCCGCCCGCCGCCCCTCCGGGCGTGAACGGCACGACGAGAAGATCACCGTGTACGTCTCCGCCGAGGAACTGATGGACCTGGAGCACGCGCGCCTCGTCCTGCGCGGCGAGCACGGCCTCGCCGTCGACCGCGGCCGCATCGTCCGCGAAGCCGTCGCCGTCGTCCTCGCCGACCTGGAGGCCCGCGGTGACGCGAGCATTCTCGTCCGCCGGTTGCGGGGGCGGTAGGGGTAGCCTGCGGGGGCTATGACCTCGTTCGACACCTTTCCTGGCCCCGGGACCTCCGGTGCGCGCCGCCGTGCGCTCGGCCGGGGGCCGGGTGGCGGGAACGATTCGCCGGGGGCGAGCGAGGCGGGGTCGAGTGAGGCGGAGGCCGCTCGGGGCGCGGAGGGCGCCGCCGGGGGCGCGCCGGTCGCGGAGAGCGAGTGGGAAGCCGCCGGGCCGCCGGACGAAGCGCCGCAGGCCGACGAGTCGTCGGGCGCACCCGAGGACGGGCCCCACCGCGTGCCGGTTCCCTCGGCCGCCCCGGCACCCGACGACGCTTCGTCCGACGGGGTCTTCACCGTCCGGCTCGCCAACTTCGAAGGCCCCTTCGATCTGCTGCTCCAGCTGATCGCCAAGCACAAGCTGGACGTCACCGAGGTCGCGCTGTCGAAGGTCACCGACGAGTTCATGGCGCACATCCGGGCGATGGGCCCGGACTGGGACCTGGACCAGACGACCGAGTTCCTGGTCGTCGCCGCCACGCTGCTCGACCTCAAGGCCGCGCGGCTGCTGCCGGCCGCCGAGGTGGAGGACGAGGCGGATCTCGCGTTGTTGGAGGCGCGGGACCTGTTGTTCGCGCGACTGCTCCAGTACCGGGCGTACAAACAGATCGCCGACATCCTCCAGCACCGGCTGGACGTCGAGGGGCGCCGCTACCCCCGTACCGTCGGCCTCGAACCCCACCACGCCGAACTGCTGCCCGAGGTCGTCCTCAGCATCGGGGCGGAGGGGTTCGCCCGGCTCGCCGTGAAGGCGATGCAGCCGAAGCCGAAGCCCCAGGTGTACGTCGAGCACATCCACGCGCCGCTGGTGAGCGTGCAGGAACAGGCGCGGGTCGTCGTCGCACGGCTGAAGGAACTCGGCGAGGCCAGCTTCCGGGTGCTGGTGGCGGACACCGAGGACACCCTCACCGTCGTCGCCCGGTTCCTCGCGCTGCTGGAGCTGTACCGGGACAAGGCGGTCGAGCTGGACCAGGAGACGGCGCTGGGCGACCTGCTCGTGCGGTGGACCGGCGGTGAGGCGACCGCCTCGGTGACGGACGAGTTCGACCGGCTGACGGAGACGACGGAGGAGAAGGCGTGAGCGGGGACGTCGCGGAGCTGGAGCTGAAGCCCGCCCTTGAGGCCGTCCTGATGGTCGTCGACGAACCGGCGACCGAGGAGCACCTGGCGAAGATCCTCCAGCGGCCCCGGCGGCAGATCGCGGACGCCCTCAGGGAGCTGGCCGACGAGTACACGGCACAGGGCCGGGGGTTCGAGCTGCGGGCCGTCGCCGGGGGCTGGCGCTACTACACGCGGCCCGCCTACTCCGCGGCCGTCGAGGGCTTCGTCCTGGACGGCCAGCAGGCCCGCCTCACCCAGGCGGCGCTGGAGACACTGGCCGTCGTCGCCTACCGGCAGCCGGTCAGCCGCAGCCGGGTCTCCGCGGTGCGCGGGGTGAACTGCGACGGTGTGATGCGCACCCTGTTGCAGCGGGGGCTGGTCGAGGAAGCGGGCGCGGAACCCGAAACAGGTGCGATCCTGTATGTGACGACGAACTACTTCCTGGAGCGGATGGGCCTGCGCGGTCTGGACGAGCTTCCGGAACTCGCGCCCTTCCTCCCGGAGGCGGAGGCGATCGAGGCCGAGACGCTGGAAGGGGTCCCGTCGTTCGATCCGGACGCTCCGGATTCCGAGGACGAAGACGACAAGACGGAACTTTGATGCGAAGCAGCAGCGGCAGGAACAGCGGCGGAAACAACGGCGGGAGCCGTGGTGGCAACAGCGGCGGCCGCGGCGGGAACAGCGGCGGCCGGGGCAACTACCGGGGCGCCGGCAACAACCGCGACGACAACCAGGGCGGACGGCCGAAGAAGCCCCGCCCCGAGGAGCGGCGCTACGACGTGGGCCCCGGCGCCTCCCCGGAGGGCCCCAGGTCCGGGCGCGGCGCGTCCGCGCGCGGCGGCGCGAAGGGCGGCCCGAAGCAGTCCCCGGGCAGCGGTCGCGGACGCTGGGCCCCGGCGACCTCGCGCGAGTACGACGCCCGCGCGGAGGAGCGCAACCGGGAGCGGTACGCAGGCAAGAAGGACATCAAGCTGCCCAAGACCTTCCCGGGCGCCGAGCAGGAGGGCGAGCGGCTGCAGAAGGTCCTCGCGCGTGCGGGCTACGGCTCGCGGCGGGCCTGCGAGGAGCTGATCGAGCAGGCGCGCGTGGAGGTCAACGGCGAGATCGTCCTGGAGCAGGGCAAGCGCGTCGACCCGGAGAAGGACGAGGTCCGTGTCGACGGGCTGACGGTCGCGACGCAGTCGTACCAGTTCTTCTCGCTGAACAAGCCGGCCGGCGTCGTCTCCACGATGGAGGACCCGGACGGCCGGCAGTGCCTCGGTGACTACGTCACCAACCGGGAGACGCGCCTGTTCCACGTCGGGCGGCTCGACACCGAGACCGAGGGCGTCATCCTGCTCACCAACCACGGCGAGCTGGCGCACCGGCTGACGCACCCCAAGTACGGCGTGAAGAAGACGTACCTCGCGCACATCGTCGGCCCGATCCCGCGCGACCTCGGCAAGAGGCTGAAGGACGGCATCCAGCTGGAGGACGGGTACGCGCGCGCCGACCACTTCCGGGTCGTCGAGCAGACCGGCAAGAACTACCTGGTCGAGGTCACGCTCCACGAGGGCCGCAAGCACATCGTGCGGCGCATGCTCGCCGAGGCGGGCTTCCCGGTGGACAAGCTGGTGCGGGTCGCGTTCGGCCCGATCACCCTCGGCGACCAGAAGTCGGGGTGGCTGCGGCGGCTGTCCAACACCGAGGTGGGGATGCTGATGCAGGAGGTCGACCTCTAGAAGGCGGCTGTACGGCTCTGTGGCGGCCGGGTCCGGGTTCTCCGGGCCCGGCCGCCGTCGTGTGCGGGAAAGGGGCTCCTGGGGGCGCTGAGGGGCTTGCGGGGGAGTGGGGGCGGGTTTATGGTCGTGGTGACTATTAACGCGGGGGAGGCGACGGACGTGGACGGCTACGACAAACACGCGTACGAACCCTTCGCCGTCACCGTCGACCTCGCCGTGTTCACCCTTCGCGCGGGCGCCCTGCACGTCCTGCTCGTCGAGCGGGGGCAGGAGCCGTACGCCGGACGCTGGGCGCTGCCCGGCGGGTTCGTGCTGCCCGAGGAGTCCGCCGAGACCGCCGCCCGCCGCGAACTCGCCGAGGAGACCGGGCTCACCGGGAGCGCAGGGATCCACCTGGAGCAACTGCGCACCTACAGCGAACCCGGCCGCGACCCCCGCATGCGCGTCGTCTCCGTCGCCTTCACCGCCCTCCTCGCCCTCCCGCCCGGCGCGCCCGAACCGCACGGCGGGGGCGACGCGGCGCAGGCCCGCTGGACGCCGTACGACAGCGCCGGGCCGCTCGCCTTCGACCACGACCGGATCCTCGCCGACGCGCGCGAACGCGTGGGCGCCAAGTTCGAGTACACGTGCCTGGCCACCGCGTTCTGCCCGCCCGAGTTCACCCTCGGGGAGCTCCAGCAGGTCTACGAGACCGTCTGGGGCACCTGCCTCGACCGGCCCAACTTCCGCCGCAAGGTCCTCGCCACCCCCGGCTTCGTCGAGCCCGCGCCCACCGGCGCCGCCCGCCTCACCGGAGGACGCGGGAAACCCGCCGCCCTGTACCGCGCGGGGACGGCCACCGCACTCCACCCGCCGCTCGTCCGGCCCGCCACAGAAGGACGCCCCGCATGAGTTCTACGACCACGGTGCGCAAGCGCGCCGCCACAGGGGCCCTCGTGGGACTCGCCCTGGGGGACGCGCTCGGGTTCCCCACCGAGTTCAACGACGTGCCGCAGATCGTCGCCAAGTCCGGGCCCTGGCGGCACATGCCGCTGCCCGCACGCGCGCACGTGTCCGACGACACCCAGATGACGCTGGCCGTCGCGCGCGGGCTCAGGTCCGCGATGGACCGGGGTGTCCTCGGGCCGCTGCCCCTGGAGCGGCCGGTGCGCGAGGAGTTCGTCACCTGGTACCACTCCCCGGAGAACAACCGGGCACCCGGACGGACGTGCCTGCGCGCGTGCGAACTGCTGGACGACCCCGAACGGCCCTGGCAGGACGCCAGCCAGATCGACTCCAAGGGATGCGGGGCCAACATGCGCGTCGCGCCCATCGGACTCGCGCCCGGCCTCAGCGACGAACAGCGCGCGGGCGCCGCCCAGCTCCAGGCCGCCCTCACCCACGGCCACCCCACCGGCCTCGCCGCCGCCGACCTCACCGCCCACGCCGTACGCCTCCTCGCGCACGGCACCGGGCCCGCCGCCCTGATCGGCCTCCTGCGCGCGTACGCGCTGGCCAACCGGACCCGCTACCACCACGCCTGGCTCGGCGGCCTCTGGCGGCGCGCCCAGGACCCCGACGCCGAGCACTACATCGCGCGCGGGTGGGACGACTGCCTCGCCGCCCTGGACCGCCTCGAAGCGGCCGTGCGCGACGCCGACCCGGAGGACGACCCCTGCCTCGCCACCGGCGCCGGATGGATCGCCGAGGAAGCCCTTACGACCGGGCTCCTGTGCTTCCTGCTCTTCCCCGACGAACCCGTCACCGCCCTGCGCCGCGCCGCCTGCTCCTCCGGCGACTCCGACTCCATCGCCTGCCTCACCGGCGCCTTCGCGGGCGCCTGGCTCGGCGCCGACGCCTGGCCCACCGAATGGGCCGACCGCGTCGAGTACGGGAGCGAACTGGTGACGCTGGGAGCCCTGTGGGACGAGTGAGTCAGGCGCGGCGCGGGGCGGTGCGGGGCCGGCTCACGCCAGGGTGATCGTGCCGTCCTTGACGGTGATGTCCTTCGCGGGCAGCGGGCGCGGCGCCGGGCCGGACTTGACGGCGCCGTCCGTGATGCTGAAGGCGCTCTCGTGACAGGGGCAGGTGATGGCGCCGTCGGTGACGGCGCTGACCGTGCAGCCCTGGTGGGTGCAGACGGCGGAGAACGCCTTGAACTCGCCGGTCGCGGGCTGGGTGACGACCACTTTCCGGTCCGCGAAGATCTTGCCGCCGCCTACCGGGATGTCAGCCGTCTTCGCCAGGTCCGTCGGGCCCGAGGAGGAGCCGGCGCTGTCGTCGTCCGAGCTGCCGCAGGCCGTCGTCAGCGCCACCGCGCTCGTCGTCATCAGGGACGTCAGGAGGACCGTGCGGCGGGTCGTGGGGAGGGTCATGGGCGTCATCCTGGCACCGGAGGGCGGTGGGGCGGAGCAACCGGGACGGAGTGGCGTAAAGGTGCCGGACGTCTCAGAGGCCGGGCGGGCGAGCCGTTGTCGGTGGGGCTGATTACGCTGGACGGTCCAGAGGCGCAGTGAGCAGCGAGGAGCGGTGGCGTGGCGGTACGAGGGGTCCGGTCGGGGGCGGGGCGGCGCGGTGGCGCCGGTGTGCGGGGGCTCGGCGTCGCCGCGGGCGGGGGCGTTGCCCGGTGAGGACCGCGCTTGTCATCGGGACCGGGCTCATCGGGACGTCCGTGGCGATGGCCCTCGCGCAGCGCGGGGTCGTCGTCCACCTCGCCGACCACGATCCGGAGCAGGCGCGGACCGCGGCCGCGCTGGGGGCCGGGACCGACGAGGCGCCCGAGGGCGTCGTCGACCTCGCCGTCGTCGCCGCGCCGCCCGCGCATGTCGCCGGGGTGCTCGGGGACGCCATGCGGCGGGGGGTGGCGTACGGGTACCTCGACGTCGCGAGCGTCAAGGGCGGGCCCCGGCGGGAGCTGGAGGCGCTGGGCGCGGACCTCTCCCGGTACCTCGGGACGCACCCCATGGCCGGGCGGGAGAAGTCCGGGCCGCTGGCCGCGTCCGCGGAGCTGTTCGAGGGCCGGCCCTGGGTGCTGACGCCCACGCGGGACACCGACACGGAGGTGCTGAACCTCGCGCTGGAGCTGGTGTCGCACTGCCGGGCCGTGCCGGTCGTCATGGACGCGGACGCGCACGACCGGGCCGTCGCGCTCGTGTCGCACATGCCCCACCTCGTGTCCAGCCTGGTCGCCGCCCGGCTGGAGCACGCGGAGGAGTCCGCCGTGCGGCTGTCCGGCGGCGGGATCCGGGACGTGACGCGGATCGCGGCCTCCGACCCCCGGATGTGGATCGACATCCTGTCCGCGAACCCCGGACCCGTCGCCGAGCTGCTGTCCGACGTCGCCGCGGACCTCGACGAGACCGTGCGGGCCCTGCGGGCGCTGGAGTCGGGGGACGACGAGAAGCGGCGCACGGGCGCGGCCGGGATCGAGGACGTGCTGCGGCGCGGGAACGCCGGACAGATCCGGGTCCCCGGCAAGCACGGGTCGGCGCCCCGGGTGTACGAGGTCGTGGGCGTCCTCATCGACGACCAGCCGGGACAGCTCGCCCGGATCTTCGCGGACGCGGGCAGGGCCGGCGTCAACGTCGAGGACGTGCGCATCGAGCACGCGACGGGGCAGCAGGCCGGGCTGGTGCAGCTGATGGTGGAACCGAAGGCCGCGCCGCTGCTGTCGGCGGCGCTGCGGGAGCGCGGGTGGGGGGTGCGGCAGTAGGGGACGGCGGAAACCTGCGGCCAAAGTGCCGGACGGGCTGGTAGTGCGCACCCAGTAACCTTGTGCGGGGCGCTTTCGCGGCCCTGTATCCCACCACCACGCACCAGGAAGGTGTCCCCCCGTGGAAAACGGCGCCGCCCAGCCTGTGATCGTCGCTATTGACGGTCCCTCCGGCACCGGGAAGTCGAGCACGTCGAAGGCTGTGGCCGGGCAGCTCGGACTGAGCTACCTGGACACGGGGGCCCAGTACCGGGCGATCACCTGGTGGATGGTGCACAACGGGATCGACATCGACGACGCCTCGGCGATCGCCGCCGTCGCCGGGAAGCCGGAGATCGTGTCGGGGACGGATCCGGCGGCGCCGACGATCCACGTGGACGGCGTGGACGTCTCCGGGCCGATCCGGACGCAGGAGGTGACGTCCAAGGTGAGCGCCGTGAGCGCGGTGCCCGAGGTGCGGACGCGGATCACGGAGCTGCAACGGTCGATCGCCGCCGGCGCCGGGAACGGCATCGTCGTCGAGGGCCGGGACATCGGGACGACCGTGCTGCCGGACGCCGATCTCAAGATCTTCCTCACCGCCTCCGCCGAGGCGAGGGCGGCCCGGCGCAGCGGGGAACTGGGCCAGGGCACCGACGTCGCCGCGACCCGCGAGGCGCTGATCAAGCGGGACGCGGCGGACTCCAGCCGCAAGACCTCGCCGCTCGCGAAGGCCGCCGACGCGGTCGAGGTGGACACCACCGAGTTGACGCTGGCGCAGGTCATCGAGTGCGTCGTGACCCTCGTCGAGGAGAAGCGGGCCGGTAAGTGAGCCTCCTGCGTTCTCCCCGGCCGGCTCCGACCGGGCCCTCCGAGAAGGGCGCCGAGGTCGGGCGGCGGATCGGCGTCGGGCTGATGTACGGCTTGTGGAAGCCCCGCGTGCTCGGCGCGTGGCGGGTTCCGGTGAGCGGGCCGGTCATCTTCGCCGTCAACCACTCGCACAACATCGACGGCCCGATGGTGATGGGCGTCGCGCCCAGGCCGACGCACTTCCTGATCAAGAAGGAGGCGTTCGTCGGCCCCCTCGACCCCTTCCTCCTGGGCATCGGCCAGCTGAAGGTGGACCGCGCGTCCACCGACCGGAACGCCGTCACGCAGGCGCTGAGCGTCCTCGACAACGGCGGCGTCCTCGGGATCTTCCCCGAGGGCAGCCGGGGCGAGGGCGACTTCGCGGCGCTACGGGCGGGCCTCGCCTACTTCGCCGTCCGCGGGAACGCCCCCATCGTCCCCGTGGCCGTCCTGGGAAGTTCCGAGCGGCAAGGACGGTTGGTCAAGGGGCTGCCCCCGCTGCGCTCGCGCGTGGACGTCGTCTTCGGCGACCCCTTCGACGCGAGCGACGGCACCGGCCGCCGCACCCGCAAGGCCCTCGACGAGGCCACCGAACGCATCCAGAAGCAGCTCACCGCGCACCTGGAAAACGCCAAGCGCCTCACCGGGCGCTAGGCGACACTTAGTAGTGGACCAGCCCAAACACGGCGTCCACCGATCACCACGATGAACGAGGTACGGAACTTCATGAACGACGACAACCACTCCGAGCACGACCACGGAGCGCTCGGTGACGCCGAGTACGCGGAGTTCATGGAGCTCGCCGCGGAAGAGGGCTTCGACGTCGAGGACGTCGAGGGGGCCATCGAGGAGGCCGGGCACGGGCCGCTGCCGGTGCTGGCCGTGGTCGGGCGCCCGAACGTCGGGAAGTCGACGCTGGTCAACCGGATCATCGGACGGCGCGAGGCCGTCGTCGAGGACAAGCCGGGCGTCACCCGGGACCGGGTGACGTACGAGGCCGAGTGGGCCGGGCGGCGGTTCAAGGTCGTCGACACCGGCGGCTGGGAGCAGGACGTCCTCGGCATCGACGCGTCGGTGGCCGCGCAGGCCGAGTACGCGATCGAGGCGGCCGACGCCGTCGTCTTCGTCGTCGACGCCAAGGTCGGCGCGACGGACACCGACGAGGCCGTCGTCCGGCTGCTGCGCAAGGCCGGGAAGCCGGTCGTGCTGTGCGCGAACAAGGTGGACGGGCAGAGCGGCGAGGCGGACGCCGCGTACCTGTGGTCGCTGGGCCTCGGGGAGCCGCACCCCGTCTCCGCGCTGCACGGCCGGGGCACCGGCGACATGCTGGACTCCGTCCTGGAGGCGCTGCCGGAGGCGCCGGAGCAGTCGTTCGGGACGGCCGTCGGCGGCCCCCGCCGGATCGCGCTGATCGGGCGTCCGAACGTCGGCAAGTCCTCGCTGCTGAACAAGGTGGCGAACGAGGAGCGCGTCGTCGTCAACGAACTGGCCGGCACGACCCGGGACCCGGTCGACGAGCTGATCGAACTCGGCGGCGTCACCTGGAAGTTCGTCGACACCGCCGGTATCCGCAAGCGGGTCCACCTCCAGCAGGGCGCCGACTACTACGCCTCGCTGCGCACCGCCGCCGCCGTCGAGAAGGCCGAGGTCGCCGTCATCCTCATCGACGCCTCCGAGTCCATCTCCGTCCAGGACCAGCGGATCGTCACCATGGCCGTCGAGGCGGGCCGCGCCATCGTCGTCGCCTACAACAAGTGGGACACGCTCGACGAGGAGCGGCGCTACTACCTGGAGCGGGAGATCGAGACGGAGCTGGCGCAGGTCGCGTGGGCGCCCCGGGTCAACGTCTCGGCGCGCACCGGGCGGCACATGGAGAAGCTGGTCCCGGCGATCGAGACGGCGCTGGAGGGCTGGGAGACGCGGGTGCCGACCGGCCGGCTGAACGCTTTCCTCGGCGAGCTGGTCTCCGCCCACCCGCACCCGGTCCGGGGCGGCAAGCAGCCCCGCATCCTCTTCGGCACCCAGGCGGGCACCAAGCCGCCGCGCTTCGTGCTGTTCGCCTCCGGCTTCATCGAGGCGGGCTACCGCCGCTTCATCGAGCGCCGGCTGCGCGAGGAGTTCGGCTTCGACGGCACGCCGATCCATATCTCGGTGCGCGTGCGCGAGAAGCGCGGCAAGAAGAAGTAAGCGGTCGCGGTGACGAAAGGGCGGCTCCCCTCGGTGACGAGGGGAGCCGCCCTTTGTGTCAGTACCCCCGGCGCGGGCCGGGCGGCAGGGCCGCCGGGATGTGCTGCATGCCCTGGTACTGGTACGACGGCTGCGGCTGCTGGCCCAGCGTGCCCACCCGCTGCCACTGGCCCTGCTGCCGTGCGCTCTGGGCGCCCGCGCTGTAGGCGCTGTAGGAGCCGCTGAACGAGCCCGCGTACGACCCCGTGCCCGCGTACGACCCCGTGTACCCGCCGCCGTGTCCGGGCCCGCCCCCGAACGCCGTGAACCCCAGCTCCTCCTCCCCGCTCCGGTCGCCCGGCAGCGCCCGGAAGGACTTGACGTACTCGGCGTAGAGCGCGTCGTAGATGGGAGTGGCCGACGTCTGCGGGTCCTGTCCGGGGCGGGCGGACGGGATCGCGGTGTAGGACGGCCACAGGGAAGAGTCGTATGTGTGCACGTAGGTCCAAACGACCCGGGCGGGCAAGGGATGCGGTGACGGAGGTGTGAGCGGGGTGTGGCTCAGGTGCCCGCGAGCGGCATCGCGGCGGCGACCAACTGGCCGTTCGCGGCGGCCTTGTCGAGGGCGTCGCGCAGCAGGTCCTCGCGCGGCTGGCGGCCGATGGAGCCGACCGGTGCCGCGAACATCAGCACCTGCTGGTGCTTGTTGGCCGCCGCCCGCCAGCCCTCGGTGACCTGGAGCGGCTGGTGCGCCTGCCACCAGGCCACCGGCTGGCCGCCGTTCGGGCCGGGCTGGAGGATCGCGTGCAGCTGGCCGACGGCGAGCAGCACCGACCAGCCGTGCCGCACCGGCGGCACCTCGGTGATCTGGCTGACCGGCATGAAGCCCTGCTCGATGAGGAGCGGCAGGAAGTCGTCGCCGGCGCCGAGGGAGCCGGGGCGCGCGATCGGCGCGGTCGGCTCGACGACGAGCGCGGGGTGCAACTCCCCGGCGATCAGGACGAGTCCGCTGGTCACCCCGAGAACGGCCTGCTCCGGCACGGACTTCGTGGGCTCGGCGGAGCCGTTGATGGAGCGGACGGCGCCCTGGAGCTGTTCCTCCGTCACCTGGACGACCTGCGAGGGCAGGCAGGAGGCGTGGGCGAAGGCGAGGACGGCGGTCTCGTCCCCGACGAACAGGACGGTGCTGGTGCGCTCGTGCTCGGAGTCGCCCGGGGTGCGGCAGGACGTGCAGTCGTAGCTGCCGGGGGCGTTGTCTCCGGTGAGCAGCCGGTCGGCTTCTTCGTCGCCGATCTCGGTGCGTACCTCGTCGCTGACGTCGAGCATGCGCGGCACGGTGGCTCCCTCGGGATGCGGTGCTGGGGTGGGTCCCCGGCTCATTCAGACTCAACGGGCGAGCTGTGGTGGGAGTCACGCATCTGGGAGGAGTGAACCGGGTGGCGATCCACGGTCGGTCACTTTGGGCTTGGATTCGAACACGTGTGGTCAAGTAACGGGCGGGTCACGGGCGTTGATCCGGTGAGGTGACTCACAGGGCGCTCCGGTTCATGGTCGACAAATGCCGAAATGCCGGGATCTAAAGGCCGTTCAATCGAATTTGTTACCACCGGTAACGGCTAACTGGCCTGCGGAAACAGGGAGTTGGTTGCTAACGGCTCGTCAGGGCTCCTAGATTCCTCCGCCGGTGCACCGAGCACCATCCGGAATCCGTACGCCGGCCGCGCTGAGACAGACAGCGCGCCGAAGCATCACGTCGGCGCACGGGGGGCGGAACGCTTTATCGGCGTGCGAACGCGGATAGCGTCCCGTCCGTCAGGGGGAACCGGGTCCGTAGAGAGGGAACTTCATGTCCGAGTGTGCCGATAACACCCGCCGCGCCCGCACGACCGCTGTCCTCGCCGGGGCAGCGCTGCTCGCGCCCCTCGGTCTGCTGGCCACGAGCGGCAACGCCGCCGCAGCCGACAGCGGGGTGTGGGACCGGATCGCCAAGTGCGAGAGCGGCGGCGACTGGCACATCAACACCGGCAACGGCTACTACGGCGGGCTGCAGTTCTCCGCCTCGACCTGGCGCGCGTACGGCGGCACCGCCTACGCGGCGACGGCCGACCAGGCCAGCAGGGCGCAGCAGATCGCCGTCGCCACGAAGGTGCAGCGCGGGCAGGGCTGGGGCGCCTGGCCGGTGTGCTCGTCCCGGGCGGGGGCGTACGGCAGCGCGCCGTCGAACTCCGGGGCGGGGACGGGGTCTTCGGGCTCCGGCTCGTCGTCCGGGTCCGGCTCGGCGTCCGGGTCCGGCTCGGTGAAGAAGTACAAGAGCGAGAGCTCCTACAAGAACCGCTCGAACAAGAGCGGGTCGTCCGGCGAGAGTTCGCGCAAGAACTCCGCGCCGCGCTCCTCCGAGAACACCACGCGCGGCACGGTCCGTGCGATGCCGGGGGCCAACTACACCGTCCGCTCCGGTGACACGCTCAGCGCGATCGCCGAGCGCAACGGCACGACGTGGGGGCGGCTGTACTCCGCCAACAAGGCCGTCATCGGAGGCAACCCCGACCTGATCGTGCCCGGACAGCGGCTCCTCGTCTGAGCCGCGGTACGCGTCCGGGGGCTGGGCCCCACCCGGTGAGCCGACCGGGTGGGGCCCCCGCCGCGTCCGGCGCGGCCCTCCGGGGGCGGGCGGGGCGGTGTCTACGGTGACGCGGTGCTTCTCCTCGCCGCTCTGCTGTCCCTCGTGACGCCGGCCTCTTCGACGCCGGCCGCTCCGGTGCCGGGGCCCGTGTCGTACGCGTGTGCCCGTGACGGGTGGCCCTGGGAGTGCGTCGCCGAGTGCGAGAGCGGCGGGCGGTGGGACGCGAACACCGGCAACGGGTACTACGGGGGGCTCCAGTTCTGGGCGCCCACCTGGAAGGACTTCGGGGGACCGAGGTACGCCCCGCGCGCGGATCTCGCGACGCGGGAGCAGCAGATCGCCGTCGCGCAGGACGTGCTCGCCGCGCAGGGATGGGGGGCCTGGCCCGCGTGTTCCGAGCGGTACCGGCTGCGGGGGCGGATGCATGTCGTGAAGGCGGGGGACACGCTCTCCGGGATCGCCGCGAAGTACCGGGTCGCCGGGGGATGGCGGGCGCTGTACGAGGCCAACCGGGACGTCGTCGGGGAGCATCCCGACCGGCTCAACCCCGGTACGTTCCTGGTGCTGCCGGGGGCCGGTGCGCGTGAGCTTCCGCCGGCCGTCTTCGGACCGCCGCTCGGCTGAGGAGGCCGGCTGCCGTCCGAGGGGCGCGGCCCAGGTGCCGGTTCGGTCTCGCTGTGGTTCAAGTGGCTGTCGTGGTGGGCCTGTTGGCTGCAAGATGCCTTCGAACAGGCGTCCATGTCGACTACTTGGTGGTGCATCAGATGGGTCCGCGGAATCGTGCCGGGCGCGTGGTGGGGGCGGGCGCCGTCGCCGTCCTCCTGCTCACGCTCTCCTCCTGCAGCGACGACGACCACGACGACCAGGCCCTCCTCACCCCCACGCCGGTCCCCTCCACGAGTCGCCCCACCGCTCCCGACGACCCCTCCGCCGCCGAGCGCTCCATCCGCGCCAACTGGACCAAGTTCTTCGACCCGAGGACGCCGGCGCACCAGCGGCAGGCGCTGCTGGAGAACGGCAAACTCCTCGCCGGGGTCCTTCAGACGTACGACGCCGGCGCACAGGGCGGCGCGTCCGTCCAGAAGATCGAGTTCGCGTCCGCTGTGCGCGCCGAGGTGACGTACACGCTGTCCGGCTCGCCGAAGGCGGTCACCGGGACGTCCGTCGAGCAGGGCGGGACGTGGAAGGTGTCGGCGGGGACGGTGTGCGCGCTGCCGAGACCGACGTCCGGGGCGAAGGCTTCGGGGGCGCCGGTGTGTTGAGGGGAGCTGGGGCGTGGCGCACGCGTGTGTTCTGTACGCCTCCGGCGCGGGGTGTGCCGTCGTCCTCACCTTCGTTCCGTGTGTTCCGGGTGGTGGAGGTCGAAGGCCGGGGACTCCGAGCGGATGCGGGGGAGGGTGGTGAAGTTGTGGCGTGGGGGCGGGCAGGAGGTGGCCCATTCGAGGGAGCGGCCGTAGCCCCAGGGGTCGTCGGTCTCCACGCGGGTGCCGTACTTGGCCGTTTTCCAGACGTTGTAGAGGAAGGGGAGGGTGGACAGGCCCAGGAGGAACGCGCCGATCGAGGAGACCGTGTTGAGGGCCGTGAAGCCGTCGGCCGCGAGGTAGTCGGCGTAGCGGCGGGGCATGCCCTCGGCGCCCAGCCAGTGCTGGACGAGGAAGGTGGTGTGAAAGCCGGTGAAGAGGGTCCAGAAGTGGACCTTGCCGAGGCGTTCGTCGAGGAGTTTGCCGGTGAACTTGGGCCACCAGAAGTGGAACCCGGCGAAGACGGCGAAGACGACGGTCCCGAAGACGACGTAGTGGAAGTGGGCGACGACGAAGTACGTGTCGGTGACGTGGAAGTCCATCGGCGGTGAGGCGAGGATGACGCCGGTGAGGCCGCCGAAGAGGAACGTCACGAGGAAGCCGGTCGCCCACAGCATCGGCGTCTCGAAGGAGAGCGACCCCTTGAGCATCGTCCCCGTCCAGTTGAAGAACTTCACGCCGGTCGGGACGGCGATGAGGAAGCTCATGAACGAGAAGAACGGCAGCAGGACCGAGCCGGTGGCGAACATGTGGTGGGCCCAGACGACGACGGACAGCCCGGTGATCGCCATCGTCGCGCCGACCAGCGTGAGGTAGCCGAAGATCGGCTTGCGGGAGAAGACGGGGATGATCTCCGAGACGATCCCGAAGAACGGCAGGGCGATGATGTAGACCTCGGGATGCCCGAAGAACCAGAAGAGGTGCTGCCACAGCAGCGCGCCGCCGTTGGCCGCGTCGAAGATGTGCGAGCCGAAGCGCCGGTCGGCTTCGAGGCAGAGCAGCGCCGCCGCGAGCACGGGGAACGCGAGCAGGATCAGGATCGACGTGAACAGCGTGTTCCACGTGAAGATCGGCATCCGGAACATCGTCATGCCGGGTGCCCGCATCCCGATGATCGTCGTGATGAAGTTGACCGCGCCGAGGATCGTCCCGAACCCGGCCAGCGCGAGCCCCATGATCCACAGGTCCGGGCCGACGCCGGGGGAGTGGACCGAGCTGTTGAGCGGCGCGTAGGCGAACCAGCCGAAGGCGGCGGGGCCGTCCGGCACGAACAGCGACGCCATCACGATGAGGCCGCCGAACAGGAACAGCCAGTACGACAACATGTTCAGTCGGGGGAACGCGACGTCGGGGGCGCCGATCTGCAGCGGCATCAGCTCGTTGGCGAACCCGGCGAAGCTGGGTGTCGCGAAGAGCAGCAGCATGATCGTGCCGTGCATCGTGAACAACTGGTTGAACTGGTTGTTGTCCATCAGCTGGAGCCCCGGGCGGGCGAGTTCGGCCCGCATCAGCAGGGCCATCACCCCGCCCGCGAGGAAGAACGCGAACGACGTGATCAGGTACAGGTGGCCGATCTTCTTGTGGTCCGTGGTGGTCAGCCAGTCCACGACCACCCGCCCGCTGCGTACCGGCAGCGCGGTCTCCGTCACGGTCTGAGTCCCCATCGCTGGCCCCTTCGACGCCGGCTCCCTGGACCCCGCCATGATGCGCGCGCGGCGCACGTCGCGACAGGGGGCGGGTGCGTGGGGTGCGCATTTCCCATGCGCCGTCAGATCATGTCGCCCGCACCGGAAGTGGAATGCGCCAGACGGCCGAAAGTGAATCCGGGGCTGCTTTGCGAAGGGATTTCCTGGACTTGATCTCGGGCCGCGTGAATTGCGTTCGAATACGTCCGGAACTCGCCCGGATCCGCTCGTACGTGTGACGTTCCGGGATCGAAACGCGTCACGTGATCCTGTGACTGAAGTGTGACCAGGGGCGGGAACCCGGGGTTCACGCGGGCTGTTCCGGGGCCTAGCGTGGCCGTATGGCACCGAATCCCACTCCCGCCGAGGAGCCCCAGGACAGCCCCGAAGACTACGTCGGACTCGAAGCGGAGGAGGCCGAGCGGCTTGCCCGCGAACGGGGGTGGCCGACCGTCAGGGCACTGCCGCCCGGGGCGATCATCACCATGGAGTACCGCGTCGGCCGGCTCAACTTCGAGGTCCGCGAGGGGGTTGTGTCGCGGGCTTGGAAGGGGTGAGGGGCGGTACGGGGGAGGGGGGGAGTGCCGGCGGGGGAAGGGCTGGGCGGCGGTACCTCGAAGGGTTGAGGCGCGGTTCCTGGAGTGGCTGGGCGGCGGTACCTGGAAGGGGTTGAGGTGCGGTCCCTGGAGGGGCTGGGGGGCGCTGCTTGGAAGGGTTGAGGCGCGGTTTCTGGAGGGGCTGGGCGGCGATGCGAGAAGGGCGTCGGGCCCTGCTCCTCCGGTTTCCGGCCGGGGCCGAGGTTCCTGAGCGGGGGCGGCGCCATCGCTGTCGGGGCCCGGTGTGTGCGTACCGTGCGGCCCCTGTGTCTCAGCAGACTCTCGTCAGTTCCCCGGTCTCGCCGCCGACGCCGTCGTCCCTCGTGGGAGGCGGTCGGCGTGGGGTGGGCGTCTGCTGCCGGCCGGGGTGACCGGGGTGCGTTCGGCGCGGGTGGTGTGCGGGCCGGGGGCCAGGTAGGCCGGGGATCTCGGTGCGCGGGGGCCTGCGATCGGGGCTTTCTGCAGGTCGACCGTCTTGCGGGGGGCCGCCAGTGACACGGGCACCGTGACCGGCGTCGCGGGCCGCCGCGCGGTACTCCACCGCTCGCGCAAGCGGTCGCGGAGGTCCAGGAGCCAGGTCTCGGCGCGGGCGATGAGGGGTTCGCACCAGGGGAGGGCGAGCAGCACGAGCAGGCCCGCGGCCCAGCCCAGCAGTACGTCGCTCAGCCAGTGCGTACCGAGGTAGACGGTGGTCAGGCCGACCCCGAGCGACGTCACCGCGGACAGCGCCGACAGCCAGCGGCGCGCTCTCGGCGTGGACGCCAGATACGCCAGGATTCCCCAGGTCACCACGGCGTTGGCGGTGTGACCGCTGGGGAATATATCGCCGCCGAGACCCATCTCGTTCGAGCCGATCGTCGTCGCGTAGTGCGGGCCGAGACGGCCCATGCCGATCTTCGCGGCGCCGACGGTGATGTTCAGCAGGAGCAGCGAGGCACCGAGGACCAGCATCGGACGCAGGGTGTGCTGGCGCCATGACCGCCAGCCGAGCCAGGCCGCGACCATCACGGCGGTCGGGCCGCGCTGGCCGAGGACCACGTAGTAGTCGAGGAAGGCATGGATCGAGGGCCACTGCTGGTAGGGCCGGAAGAACATGACCTGCCAGTCGAACCTGACCAGCCACGAGGTCGTCACCACGAGCCACACGATCGCCAGGTAGAAGGCGAGGGTCGCGGACAGCAGTGCGACCCGGTGCCGGCTCATCCGCGGGAACACGATGTGGGCCGGGCGTTCGGGCTCCCGGTCCAGTCTCGCGAACACCCGGTCCAGACGGGTGAGGTTTCGTTCGGTACGCACCCAATCGACGTTACAGCGAGTGAGGTCTGTTCCCTCGCGAATCCACGGCTTTGTGATGACGATGTGATGTGGGATTGCTCTCAGGATGCCCTTTATTCCCACCGAATCCGAAATCGACGGCCGTTCGTACCTTCATTTCCTTTGATCAATCAGGGGGTCGGTTTCGTTGGAGTTATGAATGAGTTCGGCTGGCGGTAGTCGGGAATTAACAGTGTCCAGAAAACCGATCATGGCGGGGTCACGGCGGCCCTGATCCGTTCAGCCACCACGCCCCGTACACCGCCGACACCACCGCCGCGGCGGTCACCACCAGCGCGGACCGCGACGTCCGCAGCCTGGCCAGCGCGAGGGCGAGCGGCAGCAGGACCGGGAACGCGGGCATCAGCAGACGCGGTTTCGAGCCGAAGTAGCTCGACGCGCAGAGCGCGAGGGCGAGCACGACGCCGGTGTACACCAGGAGCGGTACCGGCTGACGCTGCCGTACGCAGACCGCGTACAGGCGCAGCAGCAGACCCACGCCGAGGATCAGGGCTAGGCCCGCGAGGGCGCCGAGCGGCGAGGTGAACTTCTCCGCGATGAAGCGGGCGAACGCGTAACCGCCGTCGAAGCCGTTGCGCCAGCCGGCCTGGACGTCCAGATAGCCGAGGGGGCCGTCACCGGTCCGGTGGCCGACCCACAGGACGTAGCCCAGTGAGCCGAGGGGCGCGATGGCCAGCCCGAGGGCGCGCGGGAGAAGCCGTGTGCCGGTCGCGGGCGCCGTGCTGCCGGGTGACACGGACGAGGGAACGGGGACGGAGGGGGAACCGGGGTGGGAAGAGGTCCGTTCTCGGAGCAGAGGGTCGGCGAGGGACCGGTCCCGCAGTACGGAAACGACTCCGGCCGCCCAGACCGCCGCCACCACCGCGAGACCCACCGGGCGGGTCAGGCCGGCCAGTGCCGCCAGGACCCCCGCCATGACCCACCGTCCGGTCAGTACGGCGTACAGGGACCAGGCGGCGAGAACCGTGAACAACGACTCGCTGTACGCCATCGACTGCACGATCCCCACCGGGAGCACGGCCCACAGCAGCACCGCGCACACCGCCGCGCGACCGCCGTACACCCGGTCGGCGACCGCGAAGATCCCCCAGGCCGCCGCGAGCGAGGAGAGGAGGGAGACGGTGAACCCCGCATCGGCGTACGACAGAGGTGACACGGAATGGAGAAGACGTTCCAGCCACGGAAGGAGAGGGAAGAACGCCAGATTCGAATGGACGTCGCCGTTCGGCAGACGCACCTCGTAGCCGTACCCCTGCTCGGCCACGCGGACGTACCACAGGGAGTCCCAGCGTGCTGTCAACAACGTGTACGCGCTCTTGTCGCGCGCGGCGCTCCACACCGTTAAGGCGGTCAGTCCCAGTGCGCGGACGGCCGCGAATCCCAGGAGGGCCGGGGCCGCCCGGCGCAGGGTCGGGGAGTCGCGTGCCGCAGTCTCGATCATGGGAGCGATTATCAGGCGCTTGTGGACGAGTGGTGTACGCCACATGGGTTCCGCGTGGCGTCTGAGAGGTCCGCCACGTGATCGGGGCGCGAACTCGCGTACGCTGCGATGCACTCGCCGTTCGTCCGCGCGGGCCGGGGACGCCGCTCCTCTCCGGCTGAGTCGCGGGGAGTCCCCACCCCGTGAACCCGTCGAACGGGCGAATCAGCTGGGAGGTACGCGCATGTCCGGGACGATCATGGCCACGGCTGTGCGCCGACGTTCGGGGGACGAGGCGGGGGCCCAGCGGTGGATCGTGCTGGTCGTGCTGTGTGTGAGCCTGCTGCTGGTGGCCGTCGACGCGACGGTGCTGCACGTGGCGGTGCCGGCGGTGACCGAGGACCTGCGGCCCGGGGCGATCGAGTTGCTGTGGATCGTTGACACGTATCCGCTGGTCTGCGCGTCGCTGCTGATCCTGTTCGGGACGCTGGGCGACAAGGTCGGGCGGCGGCGGGTGCTGCTGCTGGGGTACGCGCTGTTCGGGGTGGCGTCGGCGCTGGCGGCGTTCGCCGGGAGCGCGCAGGTGCTGATCCTCGCGCGGGCGCTGCTCGGCGTCGGCGGCGCGATGATCATGCCGGCGACGCTGTCGATCCTGCGGCAGGTGTTCCCCGACCGGCGTGAGCGGGCGCTCGCGATAGGGATCTGGAGCGCGGTGGCCGCGGTGGGCGCGGCGGCGGGGCCGCTGCTCGGGGGGTTCCTGCTGGAGCACTTCTGGTGGGGGGCCGTCTTCCTCGTCAACATCCCGCTGATGATCGTCAGCCTGCCGGTCGGCCGGTGGCTGCTGCCCGAGTCCAAGGGGGACACCGACGGGCCGTGGGACGTCGTCGGCGCGCTGATGGCCGCCGCCGGGCTGTTCTCCGTCGTCCTCGGGGTCAAACGCCTCGGGAGCGGGGAGTTCGGGGGGCTCACGTTCCTGCCGCTCGCGCTCGGCGCCGTCCTGCTCGTGTTCTTCGTCCGGCGGCAGCGGCGGCGGCCGTATCCGCTGGTGGACCTGCGGATGTTCGCCCGGCCCGCCTTCGGGACGGCGGTGCTGTGCATCGTCCTCGCCATGCTGGCGCTGGTCGGGCTCGAACTGATCGCCGCGCAGTACCTGCAACTCGTGCTCGGGTTGTCGCCGTTGCAGACGGGGCTGCGGCTGCTGCCGCTGACCGTCGCGGCGATGGCGGCGGGCCTCGCGGGCGCGCGGCTGCTGCGCCGGTTCGGGCCCCGGCGGATGGTGTGCGGGGGGTTCGTGCTGACGGCCGCCGCCGTGCTGACGCTCACCGGGATGGGTAAGTCCGACGACGCGGGGCTGCTGCTCGCCGGGTTCGTGCTGCTCGGGTTCGGGCTGGAGACGACGCTGTTCGCGGCGTACGAGTCGATGCTGAGCGAGGCGCCGGCGGAGCAGGCGGGCGGGGCGGCCGCCGTGGGGGAGACGTCGTACCAGCTCGGGGCCGGGATCGGGATCGCGCTGCTCGGGAGCGTGATGAACGCCGCCTACAAGCCGGGCGTGGTGTCCGTCGCGGGGGTGCCGGCCGAGGCGTCGGCGGCCGCCGGGCACTCGCTGGGCGAGGCGTACGACGTCGCCGGGGAGCTGGGCGGGCCCGCCGGGGGTGTGCTGCGGCGGGCCGCGCGGGACTCGTTCGTGCACGGGCTGCATGTGACGCTGCTGGTCAGCGCGGGGTTGCTGCTGCTGGGCGCGGTGATGGCGCTGCGGCTGCCGAAGGGGATGCAGGCGGAGGTGCCGACGGAGGTGCCGGCGCCCCGGGTGCCGTGCGCGCGTGACTGCTGAGGGGCTTGTTGGGGTGCCTGGCTGGGCGTAGGTTCCATGGTTGGTGACTAGCGGTGCTAGTTTTTGGAGGACGTGTGGGATCGTTCGACGTTGCTGATCTGCTGGGGCTCGATGAGCTGCTGTCCCCGGAGGACCTGGCCGTGCGGGACACCGTGCGGCGCTGGGTGGGCGAGCGGGTGCTGCCGCACGTCGCGCAGTGGTACGAGGCCGGGGAACTGCCCCAGGTGCGGGAACTGGCACGGGAGTTGGGGAGCCTCGGGGCGCTCGGGATGTCCCTTGAGGGATACGGGTGCGCGGGGGCGAGCGCCGTGCAGTACGGGCTCGCCTGCCTGGAGCTGGAGGCCGGGGACTCCGGGATCCGCTCGCTCGTCTCCGTGCAGGGCTCCCTCGCGATGTACGCGATCCACCGGTTCGGGGGCGAGGCGCAGAAGCGGGAGTGGCTGCCCCGGATGGCCGCCGGCGAGGTCATCGGCTGCTTCGGGCTCACCGAACCCGACCACGGCTCCGACCCCGCCTCGATGCGCACCTATGCGAAGCGCGACGGCTCGGACTGGGTGCTCAGCGGGCGCAAGATGTGGATCACCAACGGCTCCGTGGCCGGTGTCGCCGTCGTGTGGGCGCGGACCGAGGAAGGGGTGCGTGGGTTCGTCGTCCCGACCGACGCGCCCGGGTTCTCGGCGCCGGAGATCAAGCACAAGTGGTCGCTGCGGGCCAGCGTCACCAGCGAGCTGGTGCTCGACGACGTACGGCTGCCCGGCGACGCCGTGCTGCCCGAGGTCGTCGGCCTGAAGGGGCCGCTGAGCTGTCTGTCGCACGCCCGGTACGGGATCGTGTGGGGCGCGATGGGGGCGGCGCGGGCCTGTTTCGAGACGGCCGTGGAGTACGCGAAGACGCGCGAGCAGTTCGGACGGCCGATCGGGGGGTTCCAGCTCACGCAGGCCAAACTCGCCGACATGGCCGTTGAGTTGCACAAGGGCGTCCTGCTCGCCCATCACCTGGGCCGGCGGATGGACGCGGGACGGCTGCGGCCCGAGCAGGTCAGCTTCGGGAAGCTCAACAACGTCCGCGAGGCCATCGAGATCTGCCGGACGTCGCGGACGGTCCTCGGTGCCAACGGGATCTCGCTGGAGTACCCCGTGATGCGGCACGCGACGAACCTGGAGTCGGTGCTCACCTACGAAGGCACCGTGGAGATGCACCAGTTGGTGCTGGGCAAGGCGCTCACCGGACTCGACGCCTTCCGCTGACCCCCCGAGGGGCAGGGCCGGTGAGCGGCCCTGCCTCAGCTCTGGTTGAAGAAGCCGTCCGTGCGGTGGCCGCCGGGGTCGCCGTTGACGATCTCCGTGTGGGCCGGGGTCAGCAGGAACACGCGCGTGGAGACGCGTTCGATGGAACCGCGCAGTCCGAAGATGAGCCCGGCGGCGAAGTCGACGACGCGCTTGGCGTCGGCCGCCTCCATGGCCGTCAGATTCATGATCACCGGCACGCCCTCGCGGAACAGCTCGCCGATCGCGCGGGCGTCCCGGAAGCTGTCCGGGGTGACCGTGCCGATCCGGCGGCCCTTCTCCTCGGCCGTGTCCGTCGCGACCTTGACCCGGGGGTCGGTGACCCAGGCGGCGTCGCCGGAGTCGGTCCCCTCGGAGTAGTCGTCGTCGTAGTAACGCTCGTCATCGTTGTCGTCGACGAGGCCAAGCCAGGCACTCGCCTTGCGCACCGATCCCATGGACGCCTCCTCTCACAGCGGGCTTGCTTGCTATCCGCAGTACCCATGGTCGTCCATGATGCGGATGTCGCGCCAAGTGGATAGACGCCGCGCGGGGGGTTTGTGACGGTACTGGTGCACAGCCGATCCGTCGAGAGTCCAGACGCCCCAAGGGTCGTACCGTGTACGGCTGCTGACTGAGAGTGAAATAGGATTCTTTGTGGCGGACGGGTGACAAGCGGTGCGTATGGGTGAACGGAAGCGGCCGTTCGGGGTCGCTCCAGGCTGATTGTCGGCCTGCGCAAGGAGGCTGACTGGGTGTCAGGTGCGGCGAGCTGAGGGGAGGGCGCTCGTGTGAAGGCGTTGCGGAAAGGCATCGGGAGTGCCCCGGGCGCGGCCACGGGGCAGGGCGGCGGTCAGCTCAACAGGAACAGGACCACACGCGACCGAAGTCGATGTGGGAGCGGGTGACCAGCCACTGCTGCGGATGCATGGGCCAAGTGGAACAGGTCTCCGGATACCAGTCAACCGACTTGAGACGTACCGCTCACACTCTGGACAGCCTTGACAGCGAGGGGAAACGCGGTCGTACTCTCGGGATGCGGCCCTGCTGAGGGGCTCGGCCGCGTCGGCGCCGCGCGGCGCCCCGTGTGAAGGTGACCGCCTCCCCCGCTGCCCGGCCGCGCCCGGAGTCCGGGGGCTTCTTAGACGGAGCCTTCCATGTCTTCCCTCGTCATCGTCGGCGCCGGCCCCCGCGGGGTCGGGCTCATCGAGCGGATCGCCGCCAACGCGCCCGAGCTGTACGACGGTTCGGGCCTCGACATCCACCTCGTCGATCCGCATCCGCCGGGCGGCGGGCGCATCTGGCGTGCCGCGCAGTCGCCGTTGCTGTGGATGAACTCCCATGCCGAGGACGTCACGATGTTCACGGACGAGACGGTGACCATGGAAGGGCCGGTGCGGGAGGGGCCCACGCTGCACGAGTGGGCCGGGATCGGCGGCCGGACGTTCGCCGACCGGCAGCTTCAGGGGGAGTACCTGGGGTGGTTCTACGAGCGGGCGGTGGCCGCGCTGCCCGCGGGGGTGCGGGTGCGGCATCATGCGCGGCGGGCGGTGCGGGTCGTGGGGGCGCGGGAGGGGCGCCAGGAGGTGTGGTTGGAGAGGGGTTCTCCGGCGAGGGACGGGGGGTCTTCTGCGGGTGTTGCGGGGGTCGGGGGTGGCTACGAGGTTCTGCATGCCGATGTCGTCGTTCTCGCGCTCGGGCATCTCGATGCCGAACTCGACGACGAGCAGCGGGCGTTGGCGGCGTATGCCGGGCGGCACGGGCTGGTTCATCTGCCGCCCGACTTCACCGCTGACAGTGATCTGTCCGCCCTGGTGGCCGGTGAGCCTGTGCTCGTGCGGGGGTTCGGGCTCGCGTTCGTCGATCTGATGGTGCTGCTGACGGAAGGGCGGGGCGGGCGGTACGAGGGTGAGGTGTACGTGCCGTCGGGGCGGGAGCCGGTGCTGTACGTGGGGTCGCGGCGAGGGGTGCCGTACCGCTCGAAGATCGGGTACGACCTCGTCGGCGAACGGCCGCCGCTGCCCCGGTTCCTCGGGCCCGGCGAGATCGACCGACTGCTCGCGCTGGAGGGCGGGTTCGACTACCGGCGGGACGTCTGGCCGCTGATCGAGAAGGAGTTGGGGTTCGCCCACTATCACCGGCTGTTCGCGGCGCATCCCGAGCGGACGTCGATGGACTGGGCGGACTTCGAGGAGAAGTACGCGGCGGGCGGCGGGGCGGACCTGCGGGCGCTGGTCGCCGAGGCGGTGCCCGATCCCCGGGACAGACTCGATCTCGCGGCGCTGGACCGGCCGTTGGCGGGTGAGCGGTACGGGTCGGCGGAGGAGTTCCAGGAGGGGTTGCGGGGGCATATCGAGGCGGATCTGACGCGACGTCACGATGACGCGCACAGCGTCGACTTGGCCGTGTTCCTCGGACTCCTCTCCGTGTACGGCCAGTTGATACGGCTCGGTGGCGGTGTCGCCTCCTCCTGGCACGGGTTCTTCAGCTACCTCGCCTCCGGGCCGCCCGGACCCCGGCTGCGGCAGATGCTCGCGCTGTCCCGGGCCGGGGTGCTGAGGTTCGTCGGCGC
This sequence comes from Streptomyces roseirectus, assembly GCF_014489635.1. Taxonomy (NCBI): domain Bacteria; kingdom Bacillati; phylum Actinomycetota; class Actinomycetes; order Kitasatosporales; family Streptomycetaceae; genus Streptomyces; species Streptomyces roseirectus. Next base: position 7,373,308 of record NZ_CP060828.1, read on the forward strand.
GGACATGGAAGTGCGGGCCGAGGACGGGGTGTTCAGGGCGTCGAGTCCCACTGTTCCCGGGGCCGTCGTCGAGGCACGGGCCCTCGTCGAGGCGCGGCTGCCGGAGGCTTCCGTACGGCGCGCGCTGGATCCGCTGCTGCGGGGGCTCGCGGAGGAGGGGGCGGGGGAGACCGGCGAAGGGCTGCTCCGGGTGGAGCCGGGGACGGGGCGTGTCCTCGACGCGGACGGGCGCGCGCATCCTCGGCGGTTCGCACTCGGACCGTATACGGACGGGCGGACGCCGGGGGCGTTCACGCGGCCTCGGACCGGGGGGCCGGCGTTTCGGCAGAACGATGCGACGGCTCGGGCGGTGTTGGGGTTGTTGTGCGGGGGGTCGGGCGGGGTGGAGGGCTTCGGGGGAGCTGAGGGGGCGGGTATTACGGGTACTGCGGGTGCGGGTACTACGGGTGGCTCTGCCGGGGTGGGCGGCTCCGGTGGGTCTGAGGGCGCGGGTACTACGGGTACTACGGGTACTACGGGTGGTCCCACGGGGACGGGCGGTTCTCGCGACATCGTCGGGGAGGTGGGCGCGTGAGCGCGTCCTGGGGGCTGCCGCATCTTGCCGCTGCCGTGGATCTGCCCGAGGGGGAGGACTGCGCGGAGTTGGTGGGGCTGGCCGAGCGGGGTGGGCTGGACTTCGTGACGTTGGGGGGTGGCGGGGACGTCGTGGGGGAGTTGGCCCGGGTGGCGGGGGTCACGCGGCGGGTGGGGCTGGTGGCGTTGTCGGAGGAGGGGGTCGGGACGGGGGCCGCGATCGTCGGGCTCGACCGGGTGAGCCGGGGGAGGGGTGGGGGGCTCGTGGCGGAGAAGGGGGGTGGGGTGCCTCAAGTCGAGGGCGGGGCCTGTCCGTTGCGGGTCGTCGACGCCGGGGACGCCTCCGGGTGGGACTTCGCCGCGCGGTACGGGGACGTCGCGCTCGTGCGGGTCGTCGGGGCCGGCGAGGCGCGGGTCGTCCGGGAGCGACTGCGGGCGCGGGCCGGGGAGTCGGGGCGGGACCCGGACGCGCTGCGGGTGCTGGCGGCGCTGCTGATCGACCTCGGGGACGGGGAGCGGGCCGCCGTCCCCGGGCACGGCGGGGGCGGGCCGCGGGCGAGTGCGCGGGGGCCGTTGTACCGGGGCGGGCCCGTGGACCTCGCCGAGCTGATCGCCGGGTGGTACCGGGAGGGGGCCGTGGACGGGTTCCATCTGACGCCCGTCGAGCCGCGCCGGGATCTGGAGCGGCTGGTCAACGGGACGGTCGCGTTGCTCCAGCACCGGGGGCTGTTCCGGACGTTCTACCCGGGGACGACCTTGCGCGAGCATCTGGGGCTGGGGCGGCAGGTGCGGGCGGTGCCGGGGGTGGGGTGAGGCCGGCGGAGGGGCGGATGGGTTCGGCGGCTGTTTCGTTGGGCCGGTTTCGGCCATCCGCCGGGGGTGAGCGGGTCCCGGGGGCGACCTGTGGGTCTCGGCGGGTGGCGGGGTGGGTGTGCGGGCCGGTGCGGCGTGGTGCGGTGTGGTTCAGCAGGGTGTTCGGGTGGTTCGGGAACCTTTTCGACGGCGTGATCGTCGTAGGGGTAGGGGAGTTGGCCTGAAGCCACTCATTTCGCGCAGTTCTCACTGCGGTGCGCGGCCGGTTCGCGCCCTTGTGCCCGGTGGTCGTTCTCGTGCGCCCTTGCGCCGACCGTCCGTTCGGCCGAATACTCCTTCCTCAGCGCTTGTCAGGGGCATGTATCCCTGGTTTCACGGGCGGACCATGGCTCTGGCTGCGCCTCACGGGCCCCGACCCCACGCGGGCCCCCGACTTCCCGGGAGGGAACGACACGTGAGGAACAAGCGCACCACCCCCACCATCCACAAGAGACGGACCCGGATGATCGCCCTCGCGGCGGGGTTCGTCGCCGCCGCCGGGTTCGCCGTCCCCACCGCGAACGCGGCCGACGCGCGCACGTTCAGCGCGGCCGAACTCAGCGGCGTCAACAGCTCGGTGCTGAAGTCCGACATCCCGGGCACCGCCTGGGCCGTCGACGCGAAGACGAACCGTGTGGTCGTCACCGTCGACAGCACGGTCTCCGAGGCGGAGATCGCGCAGATCAAGAAGGACGCGGGCAGCAAGGCCGGCGCCCTCACCATCAAGCACACGCCCGGCAAGTTCAACAAGCTGATCGCCGGCGGCGACGCCATCTACGGTGGCGGCTACCGGTGTTCGCTCGGCTTCAACGTCGTCAGCGGCAGCACGTACTACTTCCTCACCGCCGGTCACTGCGCCGAGGTCGCCTCCACCTGGTACTCCAACTCCGGTCAGACGGCCGTGCTCGGCACCAACGCCGGGTACAGCTTCCCGACCAACGACTACGCGCTGGTCCGGTACACCAACAGCTCGGTGACCAAGTCCGGGACCGCGGGAAACACGGACATCACCAGCGCGGGCACGCCCAGCGTGGGCACCACGGTCTACCGTGACGGCTCGACCACCGGTATCCGCAGCGGCCGGGTGACGGCCCTCAACGCGACCGTCAACTACGGTGGCGGGGACGTCGTCTACGGCATGATCCAGACCAACGTCTGCGCGGAGGGCGGTGACTCCGGCGGGGCGCTGTACTCGACCAGCGGGATCGCCTACGGGCTGACGTCCGGGGGCAGTGGGAACTGCTCGGTCGGCGGGACGACGTTCTTCCAGCCGGTCGTGGAAGCGCTCAACCGGTATGGCGTGAGCGTGTTCTGATCGTCCGTCAGCTTTGATGGCGTCCGCTGCCCGAGTGCACCGGGACCGGCGTCGCGAGCCCCCGTACGCAACCGGCGTGCGGGGGCTCCCCCTTGTACGCGGGGCGGGTTACCGTCGAGGGGAGCCCCTGACGCAGGTCTGACGCACGGAGGGCGGTGGTCGTTGTGGTCGAGGAACTGGTGGCGGCGGGAGCGGGGTTGGTGACCGCCGGGGTGGTGTACGCGGCCGCCGCCGCGCGGGTCGTCAAACAGTACGAGCGCGGTGTGGTGTTCAGGCTCGGGCGGCTTAGGCCGGAGGTGCGGGGGCCCGGACTGACGATGATCATTCCGGGCGTCGACAGGCTCCGCAAGGTGAACATGCAGATCGTCACGATGCCGGTGCCCGGACAGGAGGGGATCACGCGGGACAACGTGACCGTGCGGGTCGACGCGGTCGTCTACTTCAAGGTGACGGCGCCCGCCGAGGCTGTCGTCCGGGTGGAGGACTACCGGTTCGCGGTGTCGCAGATGGCGCAGACGTCCCTGCGGTCCATCATCGGCAAGAGCGAGCTGGACGATCTGCTCTCCGACCGTGAAAAGCTCAACCAGGGGCTGGAGTTGATGATCGACAGTCCCGCCGTCGAGTGGGGCGTCACCATCGACCGGGTCGAGATCAAGGATGTCTCCTTGCCCGAGACGATGAAGCGGTCCATGGCGCGGCAGGCCGAGGCGGATCGTGAGCGGCGGGCCCGGGTCATCAACGCGGACGCGGAGTTGCAGGCGTCCAAGAAGCTCGCCGAGGCCGCCCAGGAGATGGCCGACACACCGGCCGCCCTCCAACTCCGCCTCCTCCAGACGGTCGTCGCCGTCGCCGCCGAGAAGAACTCGACCCTCGTCCTCCCCTTCCCCGTCGAACTCCTCCGCTTCCTCGAACGAGCCCAGCCCGCAACGCCGTTGCCCCCGGAGCGGGGGGAACCCTCCACGTAGTCGGGCTAGTTGGCCCACGGAGGCGTGACCCGGGTGTCGTCCGCCGGCACCGCCGAGAGCCCGATCGAGGTGGTGACCCAGGTGAGGGCCGTGTGGTCGGCGGGGTTCTCTACGGCCAGCGTGGAGCCGGGGTTGACGATCAGGGTGTCGCCGGGGGCCTTGGTGCGCGGGGTGGTGTAGGAGACGAAGCGGGCGCCGTGGAGTTCGTGGGTGGTGGCGTCGGTGGCGCGGATGAGGGGCATGGGGGTCCTTCTGTGGGGTTGCTCGGGATGTCGTGAGGTTCTGTGAGGGGTGGTCGCGCGGGGGTTCGAGGGGGTTCGGCCCGCGCATGGGTTCGCGTTTGTGCGGTTGGCTCCGGACGGGGCGAGTGTGGGGGAGTTGGCGGTGCGTCTGGGGGTGACCAAGCAGGCGGCCAGTCAGATGGTGGAGGAGTTGGTGCGGAAGGGGTATGTGGAGCGGCGGGCCGCCGAGGAGGCGGCTGCGGAGGTGGTGGGGGAGTGGGGGGGGAAGTGGGGGGAAGTGTTGGGGGAGGGTGGGGTGCGGGTGTTGCGGGAAGGGCTGGGGCGGGTTGGTGGGGGTGGGGGTGTGCGGCCTGTGTGGTGAGGGGTGGTGGGGAGGAGTTCAGTTTTTACTGACGCGTAACTTCACAGGGGGGCTACTCGTCCGTAACTTGAACAGTGAACAGCATCCTCGTGATCCGGATCACAGGGCTTAGTGCCGTTGCACCTCCCCCCTTGAGCCGCAAGGAGATCGATCGATGCTGCGTTGGAGACGTCTGTTCAGACCGCTGGCCGCGTTGGCGTTGGCGGCTGTCGCCGTCACTGTTCCCGCTTCCGGTGCGCGGGCCGAGGGCTCGGCCGGCGTCAGCAGTGGGTGGAACGATTACTCGTGCAAGCCGTCGGCCGCGCATCCGCGGCCGGTTGTTCTGGTCCATGGGACGCTTGCGAACTCCGTGGACAACTGGCTCGGTCTCGCGCCGTATCTGGAAGGGCGCGGGTACTGCGTGTTCGCCCTGGATTATGGGCAGTTGGCGGGTGTGCCGCTGATTCATGGGCTCGGGCCGATCGACAAGTCGGCGGAGCAGTTGTCGGCGTACGTCGACAGGGTGCTGGCCGCGACCGGCGCGAAGAAGGTGGACGTCGTCGGGCACTCGCAGGGCGGGATGATGCCCCGGTACTACCTGAAGTTCCTCGGCGGGGCGGCGAAGGTGAACGCGCTCGTCGCGATCGCCCCCAGCAACCGGGGGACGACCCTCAGCGGACTCACCAACCTCCTCCCCTACTTCCCCGGCGCCCGCGAATGGCTCAACCTCAACACCCCCGCGCTCGCCCAGCAGATCACCGGCTCCGACTTCCTGACGAAGCTCAACGCCGGCGGTGACACGGTCCCCGGCGTCCAGTACACCGTCCTCGCCACGAAGTACGACGAGGTCGTCACGCCCTACCAGTCCCAGTTCCTCACCGGCGCCAACGTCAAGAACGTCCTCCTCCAGGACCTCTGCCCCCTCGACCTCTCCGAGCACGCGCTGATCGGCCTCACCGACCGCATCACGTTCCACGAGGTCGCCAACGCGCTCGACCCGGCACGGGCCACGCGGACGACGTGCGCGTCGGTCTTCAGCTGAGCGATTGCCGTCCCCTGGGGGCCTGTCCGGTGGTGTTCACGCCGGGCGGGCCCCTTGGGGTTTCCGGGCGGGGGCGGATTGTCAGTGGTGGGTGGCACGCTGGGGGCATGAGTGATCTACGTGGTGGTGCGGTGGCGGGCGGGGTCGACTGGGACCTCGCCGCGGGGGCCTTCGACGAGGAGGCGGATCACGGGCTGCGGGACCCCGAGGTGCGCGCGGCCTGGGCGGACCGGATGGCCGCGTGGCTGCCGCCGAACGCCGCTGACGTGCTCGATCTCGGCTGCGGCACCGGCAGCCTGTCGCTGCTCGCGGCCGAACGGGGGCATCGGGTGACCGGTGTGGACCGCTCCCCGGCGATGCTCGACCTCGCCCGCGCCAAACTCGCCGCGTACGACGCCGAGTTCCTGCTCGGGGACGCGCAGGAGCCCCCGGTGGGAACGGCCCGGTTCGACGTCGTCCTCGTCCGGCACGTCCTGTGGGCGCTGCCCGATCCCGCGCGGGCGCTGGCGAACTGGCGGGCGCTGCTGCGGGAGGGCGGGCGGATGGTGCTGGTCGAGGGGGTGTGGGGGTCGGTCACACCGGTGGGGATCCCGGCGGAACGGGTGGTCGAGCTGGTGGAGGGAGGTGGGGGGAGTGCTCGGGTGGAGCGGTTGGACGGCGATGATCGGCTGTGGGGTGGTGCTGTGGATGACGTCCGGTATGTGGTGGTGGCGACGGTGTGAGGGGGCGCTGTCGTGGGGCGGGGGTCCTGGGGAGGGCCGGTGTGGGCGGGCGACTCATCCGCCCTCCGTCCCGTCCGCTCGACAGCGCCGGGCGCCGCTACGCCAGCAGCCCCGCCAGACCGCCCTCCGTGCGCGCGTGCGCCTCCAGTTCGTCCAGTGCGCGGGTCGCGGCCGACGCCGCGACCGGGTCACGGGTGCGCAGGCCGCTGGCCTCGAACTCGTCCTCGTCCAGGCGGCGGACGTCGGTGCGGGTGGCGTTCAGCCAGAGGTCGAGGTCGAGGTCTTCGACGGTGAGGGTGTCGCCGGTGCGGACGGCGGGGCGGGTGATGTCGCAGTACCAGCCCTTGAGGGTGCCGTCGGCGGCGCGGACCTCCTTGATCGCGTACCAGCGGTCGCGCCAGTAGTGCTCGGTGAACACGTCACCGGGCTCGAAACGGACGAAGCCGAAGTCACGGGTGCCCGCGCCGGCCCAGGGGGCGCGGACGGTGACGCGGGTGCCGTCGTCGGCGAGGAGGTCGGCGGGGTAGCGGATCTTCGTGACACCGGCTTTGACGAGGACGACGTCCAGGCGGGCGGCGTTCCGGTCGGCCGTGCCAGTCATGGGCGTGCCCTCAGGCGACGTCGCGGACATAGCGCACCTCCGTCGCGCAGATCTCGTACCCGAACCACTTGTTGATCGCGAGCATCGGACCGTTGTCCGTGTCGTTGCCGGTGAGGGCGACCGTGCAGCCGGCCGCGCGGGCGCGGTGCAGGGAGGCGTTCTTGGCGAGTTTGGCGAGACCCTTGCCGCGGTGGGCGCGGGCCGTGCCGGTCATGGCGGTGTGGTAGCGGCCGGCACCGTCGGTGTGGGCGACGCTGAACGCGGCCGGCTGCCCGTCGACCACGGCGACGACCGTCAGATCGAGGTCCAGCAGGGGGTGGCGCCAGTTCTCCGCGACCCACGCCTCGTAGTCGGTGAACTCGGCGCCCACGTCGCTCGGTTCGTCGGCCGTCACCTCGGTGTCGAGGACGAACAGGGGGCGCGGGTCGGCGGCGAAGTCGGCGCCCGTCCGCAGCTCGACGCCCGGCGGAAGGCGCTCGGGCAGCGGCGCGAGGGACGCCGTCGTCAGGTCGAGGCGCAGGAAGTGGGCCGAGCGGCTGGCACGGTACCCGGCGCGCTGCGCGTACGCGCGGTTGCGGGGCGCGTCGAGGGTCCACGCGTAGAGATGTGTCGCGCCGAGGCCCGTCAGGTACTCCTCCGCCGCCTTGCGCAGGGCCGTGCCCGCGCCTTTGCCCTCGTGCGCCGGGTCGACGTACACGTTCAGGAAGCCCTTGCCGGGCTCCGGGGCGTCGTGGGCGAGGCCGAGCTGGGCGGTGCCGACGATGACGCCGTCCTGTTCGGCGACCAGCTTGCGCGCACGCGCGTCCGGGTGGGTGTGGGTGATTTCGTGGGCCACCGAGGCGGGGGTGAACAGGAGGAACGGGAGGGCGGCGTCGCGGACCCGGCAGAAGCCTTCGAGGTCGGCGGGCGCGTCGGGGCGGAGGTCTCGTACGGTGATGGTCATATGCGCGCAGATTAGGCGGGCGCTGGCGGGGGACGCCTCCTATTTTCAGGGCGGTCGCGCACGGCGTCCGGCCGCTCGGGTGCGGAAGAATCGGGGGATGACCTTGCAGATCGACATCGTCGAGGGCGTCGCGCCCTACGAGCAGGTACGCGCGCAGATCTCCGAGCGGGCCCGGACCGGGGCGTTGCCCGTGGGGTACCGGCTGCCCACCGTCCGCGCCCTCGCCGAGTCCCTGGGGCTCGCCGCCAACACCGTCGCCAAGGCGTACCGGGCGCTGGAGACGGACGGCGTGATCGAGACGCGGGGGCGCAACGGGACGTACATCGCGGCGGCCGGGGCGGCCGCGGAGCAGGAGTTGGCGGCTGCCGCGCAGGCGTATGTGGAGCGGGCGCGGCGGTTGGGGTTCGGGGAGGAGGCGGTGGTGGGGGCCGTGGGGGAGGCGGTGCGGGCGGCGTACGGGGGGTGAGGACGGGGTGGAGTGAGGTGCTTGCCGGAGCTTGGGGTGCGCGGTGGGTTTGTCGATTTATGGACGGTGTTCCGCTCCGGGTGTCACAGGTACAGCCCCGCCTCCGCGTTCCCCCTCGGCTCCGGGAGCGACGTCGGTGAGGTGCCCCGGCGCAGGGCGTACAGCTCGGCCAGCGTTGCGCCGTCGCGGCCGATGCCGTCCTCGGTGCCGAGCCAGGACACGGCCTCCGGGCGGGTGAGGGGGCCGACCTCGACGCGGGCGAGGCAGCGGCCGGGGCGGACGACGGCGGGGTGCAGGCGTTCGAGGTCCTCGTTGGTCGTGATGCCGACGAGGACGTTGCGGCCCTGGCCGAGGAGACCGTCCGTCAGGTTGAGCAGCCGGGAGAGCGCCTGGCCCGCCGTGTGCTTCGCCTCGCCGCGGATCAGTTCGTCGCAGTCTTCGAGGAGCAGCAGGCGCCAGCGGGACTTGCCGCCCGGGTCGTCCTCGCCGATCGCGATGTCCATGAGGTAGCCGACGTCGGAGAACAGCCGCTCGGGGTCGAGGACGCAGTCCACCTGGCACCAGTCGCGCCAGGTCCGGGCGAGCGTGCGCAGCGCGGACGTCTTGCCGGTGCCGGGCGGGCCGTGCAGGAGGAGCAGCCGGCCGGCGATGTCCTCCGGGGTGGTCCGCATGAGGCCGTCCATCGCGTCGGCGACGGGCGCGGTGTAGTTGGCGCGGACCTCCTCCCAGGTGCCGGCGGAGATCTGGCGGGTCGTGCGGTAGGGGCCCCGGCGTGGGGAGGCGTACCAGAAACCCATGGTCACGGCCTCGGGCTGCGGTTCGGGCTCGTCGGCCGCGCCGTCGGTCGCCTCGCCGAGGACCTTCTCGGCGAGTTCGGGCGAGGTCGCGGTGACGGTGACGTCCGCGCCCCGGTTCCAGCGGGAGATCAGCAGGGTCCAGCCCTCGCCCTCCGCGAGGGTCGCGCTGCGGTCGTCGTCGCGGGCGATCCGCAGGACCTTGGCGCCGGGCGGGAGCAGGGTCGCGCCCGCGCGGACGCGGTCGATGTTCGCGGCGTGCGAGTACGGCTGCTCGCCGGTCGCGAACCGGCCCAGGAACAGGACGTCCACGACGTCGGACGGCGAGTCGGAGTCGTCGACGGTGAGCCGGATCGGCAGGGCGTCGTGCGGGCTCTGGTCAGACATGTCCGCCATGATCCGGCACGGGGGCGGAGCGTGCACCCGTTTTAGGGGGTAGCGGTTGACGTACTTGAGGGGGACGTACGACGGTCCCCCTGCCGTCGTACGGGTACCCCCTGAGCCCCCTCAACTCAGCGCCCCCACCGCCCTCCTCGCCGTCTTGCGGGCCCCCCGCACCAACGCGTACCCCTTGGTCAGCGCGCGGTCGCCGGCGAAGGTCCGGGTGAGGGAGTCGCCGTCGAGGAGGCGGGCGAACTCGGCGGCCGAGGTGCGCCGGCGGACGGTCACCCGGCGCAGGGCGTACGGCCCCTGCGCGCGGTGGGCCAGCGCGTTGCCCACGGCCAGCGCCTGGGCGAACCCGCTCTCCCGGACGGCGGCGCGGACCCGGCGGTCGGAGTAGCCGTACGGGTAGGCGAACGACACGGGCGGCGCGCCGAGTTGGTCCGCGAGGAGGTCCCGGCAGCGGGTCAGCTCGGTGCGCAGGGACGTGTCGTCGAGCTGGTCGAGCTGGGGGTGGGAGTGGCTGTGGCCGCCGATCTCGACGTCCGCGTCGGCGAGTTGGCGGATCTGGGGCCAGTCCAGCATGGTGTCGAGGGCGCCGCCGGTGTCGTGCGCGCCCTTGATCCAGCCGGTGGAGACGAACAGGGTCGCGGGGAAGCCGTGCCCGGCGAGGGACGGGAGGGCGTGGCGGTGGACGCCCTCGTAGCCGTCGTCGAAGGTGATGAGGACCGGGCGTGGGGGCAGGGGGCGGTTCGTGCGCCAGTGGGCCGCGAGGCCGGCCGTGGTGAGCGGGGTGCGGCCGCGCGCGGCGATCAGGTCCATCTGGTGCGCGAACGCCTCCGGGGTGACCGACAACTCCCTTGTCGCCGGGCTGGGTTGGTCGGCGATCGCGTGGTACATGAGGATGGGGACGCGGGTGTCGGTCATGCGGCGTCCTCGATGGGGTCGTCGCCACAGCCGGGCGTGCTCCGTGACGCGATCTCGACTGCCTCGCCGGCCACCGCCGTTGCCGTGTCGATCGGGACCACCGCGAACGTCGTCCCCTGCCGCCGGGCCCGTACCGCGCCGACGACGTAGCCGGTCGCGGCGGTCAGTACCCCGGCGATGATCGCCCCCGCGCGCTGGGCTCCGCCGGGGCGGGCCCGCAGGGCGTCGCGCAGGCCGCGGGCGACTCCGGCGGGCAACACCCGTGTCGTGTACCGGCGTTCGGACTCCAGGCCCTTGCCGGCGCCGACGCTGCGGGCGACCAGCGCCTTGGACAGGCCCTCGGCGTAGGTGCGGGTGCGGAAGTAGGCGAAGTGCTCGCGGGCCGCGGGGACTTTGTGGTGGATGACGGCCCGGTCGTCGACGAGGAGGATCGCGTCGGGTCTCATGTGGCCGAGCCTGATGCACAGTTCGGTCTCCTCGCCGCCCATCGGCCGCTTGTCGCCGTCGCGTCCGATGCCGCTGGCGAACCCGCCGACGAGGTCGAACGCGCCGCGCCGGAAGGAGGCGTTGCCGCCGAGGATGTTGCGCACCCGGACCCGGCCGGGCGGCAGACCCCGGTAGGAGCAGCCCACCACCCAGTCGAACTCCTCCGGGAACCAGGTGGGCCGGCGCCCCGAGGACCAGACGGGCTCGCAGCGCCCGCCGACCGCCAGGACCCGGGGGTCGCTGTACGGGTCGGCGAACCGGCGCAGCCAGTCCCGTTCGGCCACGGCGTCGTCGTCGAGGAAGGCGATGATCTCGCCGGTCGAGGCGGCGATCCCGGTGTTGCGCCCGGCGGACAGGCCGCGCGGCCCGGCGTTGGGGAGGACCCGTACCTCCGAGGTCTCCCCGTACTCCAGGGCCAGGCGTGCCAGGAGCGCCGGGTTGTGGTCGACGACCAGCAGGATCTCCCGGGCCGGCCGGCTCTGCGCCCGCACCGAGGAGACCGCCGCGAGGACGTCGTCCCAGCGGTCCTCGGTGTAGACGCAGATCACCACCGAGATGTCGAGCGGGGTCACGCGACCTCACCCCGGGCTGCGCCCAGCTCCCGGCTCGCGCCCGACTTCCGGGCGGCGTCCAGCTCCAGACCGGCGTCCAACTCCCGTGCGGCGTCGGACTCCTGGGCCAGGCCGGTACCCGGGCCGGCGTCGAGCGCGCGGCCCGCGTCGGTCCTCTGGGCAGGGCCGGCGTCGAGCCCCCGGCCCCCGTCGGCCGCCGAGGCCGGGTCCGGCACGCGGGCGGCCTCCACCCCGCCCGCCCCCTCCAGCAGCGGCGACCGCCGGGTACGCCGGCGCAGTGCGCGCCGGTTGGAGCGTTCCTTGAGGATGACCCGTAGTACCCGTAGCCCGTCCCGGACGGCCCGCAGGTTGGAGACGCCGTGGATGCGCAGGTACTCGTGGCTCGGTATCTCCTGCACCTTCAGCCCCGCCTTGACGACCCTGATGTTGATCAGGGTCTCGATCTCGAAGCCGGTGCAGTCGAGGTCGATCTTGTCGAGGCAGTGCCGCCAGAACGCGTTGTAGCCGTAGCAGAGGTCGGTGTAGCGGGCACCGAACTTGCGGTTGACGACGGCGCACAGGGCGCTGTTGCCGAGCCGGCGGATGAAGGTCATGTCGTCGGTGCCGCCGCCGTTGGCGAAGCGCGAGCCCTTGGCGAAGTCGGCGCCGGAGACCAGCGCGGAGACGTAGGAGACGATCTCGTTGCCGTCGGCCGAGCCGTCCGCGTCGACCATCACGATGATGTCGCCGGTGCACGCCTCGAACCCGGTGATCAGGGCGTCGCCCTTACCGCGCCCGCGCTGGGGGACGACCTTGACGCCGGGCCACAGTTCGCGGGCGACGCGGACGGTCGCGTCGGTGGAGTTGCCGTCGACCAGGACCACCTCGTGGATCCAGTCCGGCAGGGTCTTGAAGACGTACGGCAGGTTCTCCGCCTCGTTCATGGCGGGGATCACCACGCTGACCGGCGGGGTGATCGCGAGGTGCGAGGAGATCGGGCGGTACGCGGCGGCCGTCTGGTCCGCGTGTCGGTCCCGGTCCGTGCTCGCCGGTTGCAGAACGGAACTCATGGGTCTGGTCCCTCTCGTCCGGCGGACCGCCCGCCCCAGGGGCGGCCCGGCTGGAAATCCGGTTCGAAAGGGGGGTTTCTCGCCCGGAGCGGCCAGGGCCCGGCGCATGCGACGTGAGCGCGTCGCGTCCGCCGGCCCGGGTACGCCGGGTGATGGCAAAGCTGACCGGCCGCCGGAAAACGACGACGGCCGACCGCGCGGCACGGCCCGGTCACCGTGACGGTCACCAGGCTCGGCACCCCCCTACCGCGCCCCGCACCGGTTGCCGCCGCGGTCCCTGAGCCCTCCCCTGGAGCCGATGCCGACGGTCCGATGCGAGTGAGATGTACGACGGTATTGATGAATGAGCCTGTATGGCAAGACCTGAAACGGGGGCTCACATTTTTGTTCGTTTGACCGATACACGCCCTGTCGTCCGTCTGTGGTTCCCTCTCCGCCCCGGAGAAATCCCTGATTTTCCGGCCCTGACATGGGAGTTCCCCGGAGGCGGTGGGGCGCCTCCGGGGAACGGTTACATCACCTGAGATGTACGGGTATTACGGGACCTACGGGTATTACGGGACGAGCTTCAGCAGCCGGTTGGGGGAGCCGCTGCCGGGGCTGGTGACGACGCTCGGGGTCGAGCCGGACACGAGCGCCGAGGCGACCTGCGCCGGGGTCGCCGACGTGTGGCCCGCGAGGTAGATTGCCGCCGCGCCCGCGACGTGCGGCGTCGCCATGGACGTCCCGGAGATGGTGTTGGTGGCCGTGTCGCTGGTGTACCAGCCGGCCGTGATCGAGGAGCCCGGGGCGAAGATGTCGAGGACCGAGCCGTAGTTGGAGTAGCTGGCGCGGGCGTCGGTGTTGGTGGTGGCGCCGACGGTGATCGCCTCGGTGACCCGGGCCGGGGAGTACGAGGAGGCGTTGGCGTTGCTGTTCCCGGCCGCGACGGCGTAAGTGACCCCGCTCGCTATGGAGTTGCGCACCGCCGTGTCCAGCGCGGCGGACGCGCCGCCGCCGAGCGAGAGGTTGGCGACCGAGGGCCCGGAGTGGTTCGCCGTCACCCAGTCGACGCCCGCGATGACGCCCGCCGTGGTGCCGCTGCCGCCGTTGTCGAGCACGCGCACGGCGACGATCTTCGCCTTCTTGGCGACGCCGTAGGTCGAGCCCGCGATCGTGGTGGCGACGTGCGTGCCGTGGCCGTTGCCGTCGGCGGCGGTGGTGTCGCCGTCGACCGCGTCGTAGCCGTACGAGGCGCGCCCGCTGATCTGGGAGTGCGTGATGCGGACGCCGGTGTCGATGACGTACGCCGTGACGCCGCTGCCCGCGCTGTCGGGGTAGGTGTAGGTGCCGGACAGCGGCAGCGCGCTCTGGTCGGTGCGGTCCAGGCCCCAGGGGGCGCTGGTCTGGGTCGTGTCGGCCAGGCGGACGGTCTGGTTCTGCTCGACGGCGGCGACGGCCGGGTCGGCGGCGAGTCTGCGGGCCTCCCGCGCGGAGAGGGTCGCCGTGTAGCCGTTGAGCGCGGAGCCGAAGGTCTTGTCGACCGTGCCGCCGTACTCCTTGATCAGGCTCTTGCCCGCGGCCGAGGCCGACTTGAGGCCGGCCCGCTGCTTGAGGGTGACGATGTAGCTGTCCTTGACGGCGGTGGGGGAGCCGGCCGCGACGACCGTGCCCTCGGCCGGGGCGGCCTGGGCGGGGAGCGCGGTGAGCCCGCCGGCGAGGGCGGCCGCCGCGACGGTGACGGCGGCGGTCAAGCGGGCCTTGTCGCTACGCAGTTGTGCCATGACGAGGGGGTCCTCCTCTGGGCGTGCCGCTCCTGGGTGGGGAGGGCGACTGTGGGGGAATGCGCACGTCGTCGCGCACATCCGCCGCTGAACGTTGCGTTCCGCTCGCGGCGTCGGGTAAAGACTCCGCCGTCTACCTGCGTAGAACAAGGGGGTTGACGATCTGTCAACAAACTTGACATGTACGCGAAATCAAGCGGGCGGAAAGCGGCAGAAAACGGTCCCGGTAGATCCTCGAAAGTCTTGGCATGGGCACTTCCCGTCAACACGTGTGGTTGCTACGACAGTTGTGGCAAGCATGCTGCTAAAGGGAGGTTCCATGAGACGTTCCCGATTTGCCGTATTCGTCAGTGCGACGCTCCTCGCCGCCGGCGCCGCCCTCACCGGGGGAGCCGGCCCCGCCCAGGCCGCCACCGGCGGTTACGTCGCCCTCGGCGACTCCTACTCCTCCGGGGTCGGCGCGGGCAGCTACATCAGCTCAAGTGGCGACTGCAAGCGCAGCACCAAGGCGTACCCGTACCTGTGGAACGCCGCCCACGCGCCGTCCTCGTTCACCTTCGCCGCCTGCTCGGGCGCCACCACCGGCGACGTCCTCGCCGGCCAGCTCGGCGGCCTCAACTCCTCGACCGGGCTGGTCTCCATCAGCATCGGAGGCAACGACGCGGGCTTCGTCGACGTCATGACGACCTGCGTCCTCGGCAGTGACAGCACCTGCGTCAACCGCATCAACACCGCCAAGGCGTTCGTCGACTCGACCCTCCCCGGCCGGCTCGACGGCGTCTACGACGCGATCAGCTCCCGGGCCCCCAACGCCCATGTGGTCGTGCTGGGTTACCCGCGCTTCTACAAGCTCGGCACCACCTGTGTCGGCCTCTCCGAGGCCAAGCGCAGCGCGATCAACGGCGCCGCCGACCACATCAACACCGCCATCGCCAAACGCGCCGCCGACCACGGCTTCACCTTCGGCGACGTCCGCACCACCTTCGCCGGACACGAGATCTGCTCCGGCAACTCCTGGCTGCACAGCCTCGAACTGCTCAGCCTCAGCGACTCGTACCACCCGACGGCGGCAGGGCAGTCGGGCGGGTATCTGCCGGTGCTCAACGCCAACGACTGACAGAGCTCAGTAGGTTGCGGAAGGTGAGGGGGAGGCTTCGCCCGACGGGGTCTCCTCCTCGCACGTCACCGAGAACGGCACCGAGTTGGACGTCGCCTTCGCGGGCCGGCGCACCTCCACCCACAGCTCGTTCTCGAACGTCCCGCTCTGCCGGCCCGTCGTCAGAAAGACCCGCGCCTGCTGCGAACGGCTCCCCCCGCCGGCGAACTCCAGTGTCCGCCAACCGGAGTCGACGGCCTTGCCGTCCTTCGACACCCACCGGTACGACACCGTCGCCGGCACCCGGCCCACCGTGAACGTCGCGGTGAACGCGGGAGCCGCGGACTGCTCCGGCGGACACGGCCCCGAGTACTCCGTGCCCCGGCCCGACACGCTCACCGCGACCGTCTGGGGCGGCGGCGAGGACGACTTCGACGCGCTCGGCGAGGGAGTAGGCGACTCGGAGGGCTCCTCGCTGCGACTCGCCGGCGGCGAACTCACGCCCTGCGACTGGCTGTTGGTCTGCTGACCGCCCTTGGCCTCGCCCCCGTCGCGGTTGTTCAGCAGCGCGTACGTCAGCCCTCCGATCGCCAGCGCGATGGCCAGCACCCCCGCGACCAGGACGGCCGTCGCCCGCCGGTTCCCGCCGGCGGACTCGGGCTGGTCGCGCACCAACGGCTCGGTGGCGGGCTGCTGTCGGTAGGACGGCTGCTGGTACGGCGGGGGCGGCGGAGGCGGCGCCGCCGCGAGCGTCGGCGTGTACGGCACCGTCCGCGCCGTGCCGCCCGCCGCGATGATCCTCAGGTCCTGCTCCGCGCGGCCGGCGGGCAGCCGTTCGGCGGGGTCCTTGCGCAACAGGCCCTCGATGACCGGCGAGAGAGGACCGGCCCGGCGCGGCGGCGGCAACTCCTCGTCCACGATGGCCCGCAGCGTGCTCAGCGGGGTGTCCTGGCGGAACGGCGACTGGCCCTCGACCGCCGTGTAGAGCAGCACGCCCAGCGACCACAGGTCCGACTCCGGACCCGGTGTACGCCCCAACGCCCGCTCAGGGGCCAGGAATTCGGGCGAGCCGATCACCTCGCCGGTCATCGTGATGGCCGAACTGCCCTCGTACGTCGCGATCCCGAAGTCCGTGAGGACGACCCGGTCGTCGTTCGACAGCAGCACGTTGGCCGGCTTCACGTCCCGGTGCAGCACCCCCGCGTCGTGCGCCGCCCGTAGCGCCGACAGCACCTCGGCACCGACGTACGCGGCCCGCGCGGGCGCCAACGGGCCCTCCGCGTCCAGGAGTTCGGCCAGCGAGATACCGCGCACCAGCTCCATCACGATCCACGGACGGCCGTCCTGCGCGGCGACGTCGTACACCGTCACGACGTTGCGGTTCGCCACCCGCGCCGCCGCCCACGCCTCGCGCTCCAGGCGCGCGTACATCCGCTCGACCTCGTTCGCCGGCAGACCGGCGGGCGCCCGGACCTCCTTGACGGCGACCTCGCGGTGCAGGACCTCGTCCCGCGCGCGCCACACCGTCCCCATGCCGCCCTGGCCGAGCGGGGTGAGCAGTCGGTAGCGGCCCGCGATCAGCCGCTCTCCACCGGGTCCCTCTGACATCGCGCCCCCCTCTTCGCACCCTCGCGAATTCTCCCCGAAACCGGCTCAACCCACCACAGTGGACGCCCCCTTGAGCATCAGACCGACGCCGAGCGCCACGACGATCAGCGCCGACCACAGCGGCATGTTGCGGCGGACGAGGGCGACGAGCCGGTGCGACGTCCAGCGCGGGCCCTCGTCCAGCAGCCGGGAGACCCTGCTGCCCAGCCGGACGACCGCGAAACCGGCGGCGGTCAGGGTGAGGGCGAGGCCGACGCCGTACGCGACGACCAGGAGCAGGCCGAACCACGCCTGGCCGAGGGCCGCCGCGCCGACCAGGACGACGACGGCGGAGGGGCTGGGGACCATGCCGCCGGCGAGACCGAGGAGGATGGTGCCGCGCAGGGTGGGGGCGGTGGAGTGGGTGTGGGTGTGGCCGTTGTGGGTGTGCGTGTGGGTGTGGGGGGTGTGGTGGTGGTCGTGGGGGTGGGTGTCGTGACTGTGGCTGTGGGCCGGGGAGTTGGGGAGGGCGGAGGTGTGGGCCGGGGTGGACTCGGCGCCCACCAGGGCGAGTTGGCGGGAGGGGGTGGGCTCGGGGGAGTGGTCGCCGTCGTGGGAGTGGGGGTGGCCGTGGTCGTCGCCGTGGCTGTGATCGTGCGTGTGGCCGTGCCCGTGGCTGTGGCCGTGACCGTGGCTATGTCCGTGCCCGTGCCCGCGGTTCTGCCAGGCCCGGCGCAGCAGGGTCACGCCCGCGACGGCGACCAGGGCGCCGCTCGCGAGGCCCAGCCAGGTGATGACGGAGGGCGCGGCGGCGGAGCCGGCGGTGACGAGGAGGCCGAGGGCGACGACGCCGATGGTGTGGGTGACGGTGACCGACGCGGCGAGCGGCAGGACGTCCTTCATGCGCGCCTTGCCGCCCCGCGCGGCGGCGGTCGCGGCCATGATGGTCTTGCCGTGGCCCGGCGCGACGGCGTGCATCGCGCCCAGGAAGATCGCGAGGACGATCGCCAGCGCGGCGAAGCCGACCGTGAGGTGCCGGCGCGCGACCAGGTCGTCCAGCGCCTGCGTCCAGCGGTCCGCGCCGCGCGGGAGGACGGCGGCGCCGGGCGCGGTGCGCTCGTCCGCGTCCTCGGCCAGGGCCGGGCCGCCGGGGCGGATCGTCGTGGCGGCGGTCGTGGTGTCCGCCGGGGAGGACAGCAACTCCTGCGGGTACGTGGTGAGTTCGCCGGAGATCGACTTCTCGGGGACGTCCGAGTCGGCGAGGGTCATCCGGTCGCCGCGTGCCGTGATCTCGCGCCAGCCGGGGCCGGTCGAGGCGCCCGCGCTGTGGAAGGCGAGGGCGATCGACTCGGTCTCGGGCAGCGGAGCCGTGAGGTCGCACTCGACGCGCAGGGTGTCGAGGCCCGCCTGACCCGGATGGACGACGGCCTTCGCCGACGTCGAAGTCAGGGCGACGGAACGGCCGTTGACGGTGAGGCGGCTCTCGGCGGCGGCCGTCTCGCAGCGTTGCCCGGCCCACGGGGTGAGGCCGCCCGCGCGTTCGATGGCCGGCTTGGCCTGGGTCGCCGGGATCTCGGCGAGGTCTTCGACATGGGCGACACGGAGCTTGCCCGGGGCGGCGACGAGGCCGTCGTACCGGTTGACCGTGAAGTTGCCGAGTGGGTGCGCGCTCGCGTTGGCGGTGGGAAGGAGCGCGAGCGCGCACCCGGCCGTCAGGACGGCCGCACCGGAGGCGAACAGACGACGGGAGATCACTGGTTCGCCTCCAGCGACTTGAGGACGGCGCGCGCGGTGCGGGCGCCGAGGGGGGAGAAGCCGGGGTTGAGGCCGAGGGCCTTGGTGAGGTGGGCGCGGGCGTTCTTCCTGTCGCCGGTCGCGTTCTCGATGACGCCCCGGTGGTAGAGGAAGGACGCGTTGCGGTAGCCGGTCGCGGTGGCGCGCCTCGCGTACGGAAGGGCTTCCGCGTCACGGCCGTTGACGTGCAGGGCCCACGCGAGGGCGTCCGCCGTGTGGACCGTCTCCCGGCGGTTCCACTCCGCCTGGGCCGCGCGCAGCGCCGCCTGCTTGTCGCCGTGGTCGGCCGCCGCGAGGGCCGTGTCCAGGTCGGCGTTGACGCCGTTGGCGCGGGCGAGGGCCGTCCAGGCGTCGACGAGGGCGTACTGGTCGGCGGCCTTCACGCGGTCGCCGTCCGCGCCGCGTGCCTCGTACAGCTCGCCGAGTTCGACCAGCGGGCCGGGGAGCGGGTATTGGGCGACGACTGACTCCAACCCCTTGACGGCGTCGGTCTGTTGGCCGTGCGCCGCCTGGGCCTTCGCGCGGCCCTCCAGCGCCGGGAGGTAGTCCTCGTCGGCGGCCAGGGCACGGGCGTAGTCGGTGAGGGCGGTGGTGTGGTCGCCCTGGTTCCAGGCGAGTTGGCCGAGCTGGGTGGCGACGTACGCGATGTCGCCCTTGGCCGTCGCACTCGCGAGGGCCTGTTCGAGGACGCGGCGGGCGGTCGTCACGTCGCCGCGCAGCTCCTGGACGTACGCGTACCGGGTGAAGACCGGGATGCCGGGGCGGCGGGTGTCGGCCGTCTCCGCCGCCGTCAACGCCTCGTCGTAGCGGCCGAGTTCGACCAGGGCGTCGATACGGGTGCACAGGGCGCGTTCGTTGTACGGGTTCTCCTTCAGGACCTGGTCCGCGTACTTCAGCGCGCCGGGGAAGTCGTGCCGGGCCGCGGCGAGGGCCGCGCGGCCCGCCAGTGCCTGGCCGTTGCCGGCGGAGAGGTCCAGGGACTTCGTGAACGCCTTCTCCGCCTGGGGGTAGCGCGAGGGGTCCCCCTTCGTGCGGGCCTGCTCGACGTACGCGAGACCGAGCGTGGCCCAGCTCCCGAAGTCCCTTGGCTGCGCACGGAGATGGGCCTGCAACGCGGTGATCGCGCTGTCGATGTCCCCGCTGCTGAGGAGGCCCGGGGAGACCGCCGCCGCCGTGGCGACCGGGGCCGCGGTCCCGTCCTTCATCGCACCGAACGCGATCGCCCCGCTGGTGAGGGCGACCGCCAACATCGCGGCGCAGGCGCCGAGTTGCGCCGCACGCCAGCGGCGGCCGGCGGCAGCGGCGCGGCGGACGGCGGCTACTCGGGGGTCGAGGGCGGGGGAGTCGGGGGCTTCGGACGGGATGTCGCCGGCCGGCGTGGGGGAGCCGGGCTCCGCCGGAACCGGGGCGTCGGAGCCGGGCTCAGTGGAAGTCGGGGCGTCGGAGCAGGGTTCGGCGGCAGCCGGGGGCGCGGTGGACGCGGTTGCGGGCGTGGGGTCCGCGGCGGCGTCCGTCGTGCTTCCGGCGTCCTTCGCGGAGCCCCCGTGCGCCAAGTCGCCCCGCCGCACGGCTTCGTCGGCGTCGGCGCCCGTCGCCTGCGTCGAACCGGCCGCCTCCGCAGGGGTGTTCTCCTGCCGCCGCACCTCTGCTTCCGGGCCGGCCTGTACCGAACCGTCCCGCCCTGAACCGGAGTTCGCCGGTGTCTCCTCGGTCCCCTTCGAAGAGTGCGCCGGTATAGAGGAGTTGGCCCCCGCTGGGGTGGCCGTGGGTGTCGGTGCCGCTTCGGCCTGCGGTGAACTTCCCTCGGGCCGCTGCCCCTTCGGCTCGTCGGTGGGGTCCGGGGTGTGCCCGGAGTCCGTCCGGTCCGGTTCGCCGTTGTCGGTGCGCGGGGCCATGCCCTCTCCTCGGTCGCTCTCGGTTGTCCTGCGGTCGGCGCGGCCCGGCCCGTGGGGGATGGGGTGGGCCGGGCCGCGCCGGTCTGCGGGGTGGGCCGGGGAGGTGCAGGGGCCTCCCCGGCTCGCCCGGTCACTGCGCGGGCGTCAGCGCGTCAACACGTCAACGCGCCGGCGCGTCAGTACGCGCGCCCCCGGCGCCGGAACCACATGAGGCCGCCGCCGATGAGCAGCACCCCGGCCGCGCCGGCCCCGGCGGACGCGGCGATCAGGGCGTTGTTGTCCGTCCCCGAAGTCCCCGACGGCTGAAGGGCGTTGCCGAGCTGGCTGCGGACGTCGTTGCCGCCGTCGACACCCTTGGCGACGGGACCGCGCGACCCCTCGGTGGGCAGGGCGACGTACGGGAAGGACTTCTCGAACTCCTTGTCGTTCTTGTCGACCGCGTCGCCCAAGTCGTTCTTGGCGCCCACGAGTTCACCCTCGACGACCTGGAGCGCGGCGTCGATGACGTCGTCCGTGAGGCGACGCCCGTTCGGGAAGCCCGCGTTGTCGCCGTCGAGCACACCGAGCCGCTTGGGGGCGGCGGTGGGCTTGATCGACGTGTTGAGCCGCAGCTGCTCAGAAGGCGTCACGTACGGCGGCTGGTTGAGGCCCTTGACGCCCTTGAGGAACACGTCGACGAGGTCGTTGCGCGGCTCCGCCGGGGCCTTGATCTTGTAGATCGCCTCGATGAGCTTGGGCAGTTCGGGGTTGGTGACGTTCTTCAGGAACTGCCCGTCGTCCTTGGGCTCGGACGCGTTGAACTTGTCCTTGTCCTTGATGGGGTTGACGACCTCGTTCACCAGCGGGTTGCCGAGCCGGGAGACCTGCTCGAACTTGCCGCGCGCGTTCTTGCGCTGCGTCGTCGACCAGATGCCGACGACCGGCTGGTGCTCCGCCTGGCGGATCATGTCGTTGGGCACCTGGAGGGCGATCGTGTTGACGTTGTAGCCCTTGAGGGTGTCGTTGCCGACCTCGGAGAGGTTCCCGCCGTACAGCAGGTCGAAGACGCGCAGGTCGAGGAAGAACGGGTCGTCGGCCTGGCCGGCGAACGTCTTCGAACCGTTGGAGAGCTTGTAGATCGCTTGGTCGCGCAGCTTGGCGTAGTTCGGCATCGACGCCTTGCCGACGTTCGACGGCGCCACCGGCACATCGTTGGCGATCTTCGTCTTCTGCTGGACCTTGCCCCGCTTGAGCTTGATCAGCTCCAGGTCGTAGGTCTGCGTGACGTTCAGGTCGGGGTCGTCCAGGCTCTCGACCGCGCCGGTGTTGTAGAGGAACGTCTTCTTGTTCTTCACATGCGTCTTGAACGTGTAACGGAACGTCAGATCCTGGCGCGCGTCACCGTCGTTGTCGATGTTGAGGTCGTACTGCGCGTCCTCCGCGAACGGGAAGAAGTTCGGGCCGCCGGCCGGTTCCTCGAAGGGGATCCAGTTGGCGACGAGCGTCGTCGTGTCCGGGTGGTCCGGGCTCACGAACGCGTACACGTCGGTGTTGTCGTACTGCGGAGTGCCGGAGATCAGCGGAGCTTCGCGGTGGCTGGACGCGGCGGCGACGCCCGGTTCCAGCAGGGCCACCGAGGCGGCGGTGAGCCCGCCCGCGGCCAGCGCGCCGCAGATGAGGGTCGCGATGCTCCTGCGCCCCGCGGCGCTCCGGAAGTGAGGTGTCGTCATGCCGTCCGTCCTGAGGTCCCAACTTGCTTGACGGACGGGTATACGGAGCGGAGGGCCTGTTCGGATTGGTCGATCCGAAAAAAATTTATTTTGGGTCCGCACCCGCGTTTTCGGCCCGTGCATCCGTACCTCCACCGGAGGTGTGTGCGCGTGCGAGTGCCTGGGGTGACGGGACGGCCCGGCTGCGGCCGCGGAGAGGGGAACCGCATGGAGGCGGACGACCTGCTGGTACTCGTCGCGCGAGGCGACCAACGGGCCTTCGAGCAGTTGTACGGTCTGGTCTCCGGCCCGGTGTTCGGACTCGTCCGGCGCGTGCTGCGCGATCCGTCCCAGTCGGAGGAGGTGGCCCAGGAAGTGCTGCTCGAATGCTGGCGCTCGGCCGCCACCTTCGACCCCGCGCGCGGCAGCGCCCTGTCCTGGATCCTCACCCTCGCCCACCGCCGCGCCGTCGACCGGGTGCGCAGCGTGCGCGCGGCCGGCGAACGCGAGCAGCGCGAGGCCCTGCGCACCCACCACCCCGCCTTCGACCAGGTCTCCGAGGAGGTCGAGGCGGGCATGGAGCGCGAGTGGGTGCGCCGCTGCCTCGGCCGGCTGACGACGCTCCAGCGGCAGTCCGTCACTCTCGCGTACTACGACGGCTACACATACCGTGAAGTGGCCGAGCGGCTTTCCCTGCCGCTGGGCACGGTGAAGACGAGGATGCGCGACGGGCTCACGCGGCTGCGCAACTGCCTGGGAGGTGCCGCATGAGCGTCCTGAACCGTCTGCTGCGCAGAGGTGACCTCCACTCGCTGGCCGCGCCCTACGCCCTCGACGCCCTCGACGGCGACGAGCGGCGCCGGTTCGAGAAACACCTGCGCTCGTGCGCCTCCTGCGCCGCCGAGGTCCGTGAACTCGCCGAGGACGCGGTCCGGTTGGCCTGGTCGACGGCGGCTCCCGCGCCGGCCGCGCTGCGCGACCGGGTGCTGGCCGCCGTCCAGGTCACCCCGCAGGAACGGGCGGGAGCGACGGGGACGGCGGGGGCGGCACGCTCCGCGCCGGAGCGCGCACCACAGCTTCCGCCGCACGTGTGGGGCGCGCAGCCGCCGCCCGCGCGCTCCCGTGCTTCCCGCGCCCCGCGTGCGCGCCGTCCGCTCTTCGTGCCGTTCGCCACCGTCACCGCCGCCGCGGCCCTCGTCGTCGCCGGCCTCTTCGCGGTCCAAACCAGCCGGACGCAGGACCAGTTGGACGCCGCCGAAGCGCGCGCCCGTGACATCGCGCAGGTGCTCTCCGCGCCCGACGCGCGCGCCGGGAACGGGCAGGACGCGCAGGGCCGCGGCATCGGCGTGATCGCCTCCGCGTCGGAGGGCGAGGCGATCGTCACGCTGCGCGGGTACGGCTCCCTCGCGGACGGCCGGGTGCGTCAACTCTGGCTCATGCGGCCCGATGTGCAGCCCCGCTCGCTCGGACTGTTCGACGGCGACACGCCCTTGGTGGCGACGGGTCTCACCACCGACGCGACGTCACTCGCTGTGACCGTCGAGCCCGCTGGTGGTTCACCTCAGCCCACTTCGCAGCCAGTTGTCCAACTCGCCCTGAAATCTGTTGGATTCGGAGAGTAATCGCGGGGGAGTCGTCAACCCCCTTGCGGGGAAGGTCAATCGTGTGGACGCGATACACGCGTGACCCCCGGGGGAGATAGGGTTACCCTGCCCGGGGTCGGGTGGACTCGTACGGGTGGGGAGTGACGATGGAACAGATAACGATGCGAAGCAGGGCGAGGGTCCCTGCGATCACCTGCGGCAGCAGCGCGACCAGTTCGCGGCTCGACCGCCACCTCTCGGTACTGGCGGGCCCCGCCATACCGCAGCGGGAGACGGTCGAGGCGACCTCGCTCATGCGTGAGCTGACCGCGCGTGACACCCAGCACCAGCCCAGCGACCAGGGTCGCCGAGTGAGCCGCGTCTCGCTCTTCGCCCCGCTGCGCCGGCTCCGTCGCACCCTCTTCGGCGGCCGTCGGCACTGAATCCCGCCACGGCGCGCCCGTCACGGCGCCTCGAAGACCCGCGCTCGGGCGGTCCGCCGCCCCGCCGCGCTCCCCGCCGCCCGTCATCCCCACGGCGCGCGGCGGAGCCCGGCGCATCCCGAGCGCGGGCGCCTCACCCCCCGATCGACGCCGGACCTCCCCGACCCCGGCGACCCGCAAGGGCTACCCGTAGTACTCCCCGACTCGGGTGCCCCCTGGGGACGTTCCCGTAATACCCCTGGTACTCCCGGCCGCCGGGCGCCCACCCGGCTCCGGCGACCCGTAAGGGCGTACCCGTAGTGCCCCGGAGCCACCCCGGCCTCCGGGACCACCCGACACCTCCGCTGCCGCTCCACCCCGCCCCGGCTCACCTCACCCCGTGGCGCGTGCGTATTTCCGCACCGCCAGCGGCGCGAAGACGCCGATCAGCAGCGCGCACCAGGCCAGTGAACCGGCGACCGGATGAGCCACGGGCCAGGCCGCGCCCTCGGGCACGGGCGCGTTGCCCAGAAGGTCACGCAGAGCGGTCGTCACCGCGCTGATCGGGTTCCACTCGGCGACCGTCCGCAGCCAGCCCGGCAGGTTGTCGACCGGGATGTACGCGTTGGACAGCAGCGGCAGCATGAAGGTGGAGCTGCCGAGTTGGCCCGCCGCCTCCTCGCTGCGCGAGAGCAGCCCGAGGAAGACACCGACCCACGTGCAGGCGAACCGGAACAGCAGGAGCAGCGCCAGCGCGCCGACCGCACCGAGCGCCGAGCCCTCGACCCGCCAGCCCACCGCCAGCGCCACCAGCAGGAACGGCACGGTCCCGACCGCCGTGACGACCAGATCGGCCACCGCCTGCCCCAGCGGCACCGCCGCCCGGCTCACCGGCAGCGTCCGCAGCCGGTCCGTCACCCCCCGATGGACATCCTGCGCCGCCTGGAACATCCCCGTCATGATCCCGTTCGCGGCGGTCGCCACCAGCAGCCCGCCGACGAGCACGGTGCGGTACCGCTCGCCCGGCATCGCCAGCGCGCTGCCGAACACGTAGCCGAAGAACAGCAGCATCGTGATCGGCATCGTCTGGGTCAGGATCACCAGCGCCGGATTGTTGCGCACCCGCAGCAGCTGACGGCCCAGCATGGCCGTCCCGTCGTAGGCCAACCCGCTCATGCCGCAGCCTCCTTGAGGTCGCCGGTGCCGCCGATGCCGGCGGTGTCGTCCGTGTTGCCGGTGTCGTCGGTGTTCCGGGTGAGCCGCAGGAACACCTCGTCGAGCGTCGGCGCCCGCAGGCTCGCGTCGAGCAACGGCACGCCCGCCGCGTCGAGTTCGCGCACCAGAGCGGGCAGGGTGAGGCCGGGGCGGCGCGAGATCGCCCCGACGGCGCCGCGTTCGTGGTCGAACGACGGCTTGCCGCCCGTGAGTTGGTCGAGCACCGCCGCGGCCCTCGGCAGCGCGTCCGGATCGGCGACGACGGCCTCCGCGAACGCGCCCACCAGCGCCTTGAGTTCGGCCGGTGTCCCGGTCAGCGCGGCCCGGCCCCGGTCCACCAGGGTGATGTCGTCGGCGAGTTGGTCGGCCTCCTCCAGGTACTGGGTGGTGAGGAGGACGGTGGTGCCCTGCCGCTTCAACTCCCTTACGGCGTCCCAGATGTCGTTCCTGCTGGCCGGGTCGAGACCGGTCGTCGGCTCGTCGAGGAAGAGCACCGCCGGACGCCGGACCAGGCTCGCGGCCAGGTCGAGCCGGCGCAGCATCCCGCCCGAGTAGGTCGAGGCCGCCCGGTCCGCCGCCTCCAAGAGGCCCATGCGCTCCAGCAGTTCGCCGACGCGCCGGTCCGGCCCGGGGACCCGGTGCAGCCGGGCGAACAGCCGCAGGTTCTGCCGGCCGGTGAGGTCGCCGTCCACGGACGTGCTCTGCCCGGTCACCCCGATGGCACGGCGGACGGCGGCGGCCTCCCGGACGAGGTCGTGCCCCGCCACGCGCGCCGAGCCCGCGTCGGGCCGCAGCAGCGTCGTCAACAGCCGCACGGCCGTCGTCTTGCCCGCGCCGTTCGGGCCCAGGACGCCCCGGACCGTGCCTTCCGGGACCGCGAGATCGAGGCCCGTCACGGCGCGGGTCTGCCCGAACCGCTTCTCCAGACCTTCACTAAGTACAGCGTACGTAGAAGTCATGGCGTGACCATAGCGCACTACGTACGGTGTACGTAACTACTATGAGGGGCGAGGTGATGATCGATGGCGAGGCGTCCGGCCGTGCCCGAAGTGATCTGGGCCCGTCCCGAACGGACCGGCCGGGGGCCGAGGCCCGCGTACACGCGCGCCGACATCGCGGCGGCGGCCGTCCGCATCGCCGACGAACAGGGGCTCGACGCGGTCTCCATGCGGCACGTCGCCGCCGAACTGGGCTGCGGGACCATGTCGCTCTACAACTACGTCCCCCGCAAGGAGGACCTGTACGAGCTGATGGTCGACCTGGTCAGCGGCGAACACGAACTGTGGGAGCCGGGCCCTGACTGGCGGGACGACATGCTGCGGGTCGGGCGCCAGACCCGGCGGCTGATGCTGCGCCACCCCTGGCTGCCCGGCCTGATGTCACCGGTCTACGGGTTCAGCCCCAACGCCCTGCGCTACCTCGAACACTGCCTGACCTGCCTCGATCCGCTGACTGACATGCGGTACGGCATGAAGCTGCAACTCGTCGGGATGCTCAACGGGGTGGTCACCACCTACGTCGCCAACGAGCTGGCCACCGCCGAGCGGACGCGGTCGCTGCCGTGGTCCGTGGAGGAGGAGAACGCCGTCCGGATCGCGTACCTGGGGACGCAGGTGGCGAGCGGGAAGTATCCCCGGATGGGCGCGGCGTTCGCGGAGGATCCGGGGCCGATCGATCTGGAGGCGGTGTTCGAGGAGGCGCTGCGGCGGGTGCTGGACGCGTTCGTGCCGCGCGGCTGACGGGCCCGCGGACGGCGTCACAGCAGAGTGAACTGGCCCGCCGGTCCCTCCTCCTGGAAGTCCAGGACCGAGGCCGGGTGGTGATACCTACGGGGTACGGGGAGTACGCCCGCCTCGCGCAGGTCCTCGATGCCGTGCTCCACCTCCAGCGGGTCCCGCAGGTCCGCCAGCAGCGTGAGGACCGTGATCAGCTCCAGGAGTTCGGACGTCCACGACTGGGGCCAGGTGCGGGGGCCGATCGCCGACAGGGTGCCCTGCTCACCGGGCTCGGTCCGTGCCGCGAACCACTGCTCCAGGATCCTCGTCCCGCCGTGGGTGAAGTCCCACGCCTCCCGGGGGACCGGGGAGACGCGGCCCTCGTCCAGGTGCAGGGTCTCCTCCTCGGGGTCGTACCTGAGGGTTACGGGTCGGGGCGGGAGCGGGGCCCGGACGTAGGGGCGGCGACCGCCGGGGAGCTTCGGGCGGTCGCCGTTGCGGCGGTGGAGCCACAGCACGTGGTGACCCCTGCGGGTTCCCTCGGCCCAGGTCTCGGGGTCGCTCGTCAGGGGGACCCGTAGTCCTGAGGTAGTGGTCGCGAGGATCCAGGCGAGGACGTCCTCGGGGCCCGGGATCTCCCCCAGACGGGCGGCGAGGTGGTCCAGGAGACCGGGGGCCAGGTTGGGTTCCTCGGCACCGGGACGGCGGTACAGGGGGCGGATCCGGGAGCCGCGGACGAGGGGGAGGCGCGAGGTGGCCAGCAGGCCGTCCGGGGTCTCCACCAGGAACACCTGGTGCTCGTCGGCGACCCGCCACAGCTCCGGGCGGGCCACGTCGATCAGCCGGTGGTCCGGGATCAGCCACTGCTCGTCGTACGGGGCGTACAGGACCCGGATCGGCGCCGGGCAGGGGCCCGAGGCGTGCGCCAGCCGGCCGGTCCCCGTTGCCTGCCCCGGCAGTTGGGCCACCGTCGAGTGCGGACCACGGACCCTGCTCACCTCGAACAGGCCCTCCCGCTCGGCCCCCTCGGCCCGCAGCAGCGCCTCCCAACGGGCCTTCAGAGCCCCCTCGTCAGGCCCCGCCGGCCACCCCCGGCCCAGCCGTGGGGGCCCGACGGACCACGGCATGAGGTCCGCGAGCGCCGGAGCGTCGTCGTGCGTCACGCTGGGCATGGTACGACGGAGCCGACGCGGCTCGTAGGGCGGACATAGGGGTTCATGTCGACGCGGGCCCACCGGAACGCACGTCCACGACGGCCCTTGGCCGGGGCCGCTCCACCGTGCCCCGGTCCCGGACGGCGACCCCGCGCCGCGCCGGCGATCTCCTCGACCCGGCGTGGAACCACCCCGGCCTGGGGCGCGGCGCACGGACCGAGGCCACAGCACCGGCCGATCGGCTCGACGCGGCGCCGCGCAGGTACTGCTCGGCAAGGACGCCTGGACGCCTCGGACGCCTCGGGCGCCTTGGGCGACGGCCCGCCGAACCCCACGGGCCCGGCCCGCAGCAGCCGGAAGGCGTTTCGGTCGCGGTGCCGCGCGGCGGGTGGAACGGACGGGTGTTCGTGGGCGTCGTGCGGCGGCGCCGCGTGACCGACAGCGGGCGAACGGCCCTCACGGCGGCGCCGGTTGAACAGCGCCCGACGATGTCACGAACCTCGGACGCCGCGCCCCGGCGCGCTTCTCCGGCGGAGCCGCGCCGCCTGGCTCGGGCTCGGTGTCCGCCTGGTCCGGCGGTTTTGTGGGTCTCGGACGGTGTGCTTCGGTGGGGTTCTCCGGCGGGGCTGTGTCGTCTGGCTCGGGCTCGGTGCCCGCCCGGCCCGGCGGCTTCGCGGGCCTCGGACGCCGTGCCCGGCACGGTGGTCCGCCGGGGCGACCCGCGCTCGGGTGCCCTGCCCGCCCCGGCGCCCTGGCGTCCCGGCCCTCGGCGAGCGCGCCGCGCCTCTTCGCCGATCTCACCTCCGCCCTGCGGAGCGCCCGCCTCGGACGGACGGTTGCCTGACTCGGCCGCCCGCCTCAGAAGGCCGCCCGACCTGGCCGCCCGCCTGACCAGAACGGTGTGCTCGCGCCCCGTCGCCCCCCTCCTCACGGCGCCTCCAGCGTCACCGTGAACGAGAACCGGTCCCCCCGGTAGTGGATGACGGCGACGTCCAGCACGCGCCCCGACGGGTCGTACGTGACGCCCGTGTAGTGCAGGATCGGGCTCAGCAGGGGGACGTCGAGGAGGCGGGCGGTCTCCGGGTCGGCGAGGCGGGCCTCGACGGTGTCGGTGATGCGGGCGATGTCGGCGTGGACGACGTCCCGCAGGACCTTGGTCATGGGGTGCCGGACGAGGTCGTCGGGGTCGACACGCGCGGCGAGTTCGGGGCGCAGCCAGTTGCGGGCGTGGTTGGTGGGCTCATCGCTCGCCTCGTCGCGGCGCAGCCGGTGATAGGCCGTCACCTCGGCCAAGTCCGGGAAGTGCTCGGCGAGTTCGGGCGGTACGGGAACCGTGCGCGTGTCCAGCAACTTCGTGCGCATGCCCGACTGCTGGGCCACGATCGCGTCGACCGACCCCAACAGCCGTACCGGCGTGCCGCGTTGGGCGCTCGGTTCGATGAAGGTGCCCCGGCGCCGGTGCCGGGTGATCAGCCCCTCGGCCTCAAGTTCCTTGAGGGCCTGACGCATCGTCAGGACGCTGACGCCGTAGTGGGCCGCGAGCTTCTCCTCCGTGGGCAGGCGCAGCGGGTCGTGCGGTGAGCGCCCGAGGATCGAGGCGCGCAGCGACTGCGAAACCTGGTACCAGAGAGGGAGTTTGCGGTTCAGGGTGAGCGAGTCGGGCGCGAAGGAGGTCACGGCGCCTGCCGGAAACGCCAGTGCGAGGGCCGGAAGTGCCGCTCCAGGCCCCGCCACACGTCGTCGTACCGCTCCTGAAGGTGCTCCCCGGCGTGCGGCGCGAGCGTGATCGGCCAGCGCGTCTCGAACATGAACGCCAGCCCGTCGTCCAGGCGTTGGGGCTTCAGCTCGGCCTTGCTCGCCCGCTCGAACGTCTCCCGGTCGGGGCCGTGCGCGGACATCATGTTGTGCAGCGAACCCCCGCCCGGCACGAACCCCCCTTCCCCGGAACTCTTCGCGTCGTACGCCCCCTCGATCAGCCCCATGTACTCGCTCATCACGTTGCGGTGGAAGTACGGCGGCCGGAACGTGTCCTCGCCGACCAGCCAACGCGGCGCGAACACCACGAAGTCGACGCCGGCCAGCCCCGGTGTGTCCGACGGCGACGTCAACACCGTGAAGACCGACGGGTCGGGGTGGTCGTACGAGATGGTCCCGATGACGTTGAAGCGGCGCAGGTCGTACACGTACGGGACGAGGTTGCCGTGCCAGGCGACGACGTCGAGCGGCGAGTGGTCGTACTCCGCCCGCCAGAGGTTGCCGCAGAACTTGTTGACGACCTCGACGGGCCCCTCGACATGCTCGTACGCGGCGACCGGGGCCCTGAAGTCCCGTGGATTGGCAAGGCCGTTGGCGCCGATCGGGCCGAGGTCGGGGAGACGGAAGTGGGTCCCGTAGTTCTCGCAGACGTACCCGCGTGCCGTCTCGTCGAGGAGGGTGACCCGGAACCGGACGCCTCGCGGGATCAGGGCGAAGTGCCCCGGCTCCGCCGCGAGTTGGCCGAACTCCGTGTGCAGGAGGAGCCCACCGTGCTCCGGGACGATCAGCAACTCGCCGTCCGCGTCGGAGAAGACGCGGTCCATCGAGGCGTTCGCGTGGTAGAGGTGCACGGCCATGCCGGTGCGCTGGGTGGCGTCGCCGTTGCCGCCGACCGTCCACAGCCCGCCGACGAAGTCGGTGCCGGGCGCCGGTTCGGGCAGGGGGTTCCAGCGCAGGCGGTTGGGGTCGGGGACGGTCTCGGTGAAGGGACCCGTACGGATCGCGCCGTTGTCGATCCGGGTGAACGCGGGGTGCGCGGCCGAGGGGCGGATCCGGTACAGCCACGAGCGGCGGTTGTGGGCGCGCGGCTCGGTGAACGCCGTACCGCTGAGTTGTTCGGCGTACAGGCCGAGCGGGGCGCGCTGCGGGGAGTTGCGGCCCTCGGGGAGGGCGCCGGGTACTGCCTCCGAGCTGTGCTCGTTGCCGAAGCCGGTGAGGTAGGTCAGCCCCTCGGCGGTCTTGCGCGCCTCCGTGCCCATGCTCGCTCCCTCGCGCGTACGAATCCTCTGCACCACCGTAGGATTCAGGGCTCTGCCCCGCAAGAGTTACCCCCGTAGTCCTCTGGTAGGACGATCACCGGGTGACGAGAACCAGACTCCAGGGGGATTCGAGTGCCGGACCGCTGTTCTAGGCTCACCGGCATGTCGTGGATGCGTGGTCTCATCGCCGCGCTCGTGGTCTGTGTCCTGCTGCCTGCCGGACTCGCGGGCTGCGGGTCGGGTGCCGGGTCGGAACAGGGGGACGGGAAGAACGGGGCGTCGACCGCCCCGGTCGGCAAACTCCTGGAGCACACGGACGAGGCGGGACGCCAGTACCGGGAGGTCGGCGCGAAGGGGGCGCCCTGGGTCGGCGTCCAGGTCGAGCCGGAGTCCGACGGGAGCTGGGAGGTCCGGCTCACCCTGCGCAACTTCCGGTTCTCCCCGCAGGGCGCCGCGCCCATGGCCGTGGAGGGGCGCGGGACCGCGCGCCTGTACGTCGACGAGAAGGCGCTCGCCGAGCTGCGCACCCCGATGTACCGCATCGGCGCCGGCTACCTCCCGCACGGCACGCACCACGTCACGGCACGGCTGTACGCGGACGACGGGACGGTGTGGGCGGTCGACGGAAAGGCCGTCGAGAGCACGGCCGACATCACGGCGTCCGAGCCGGAGGAGTCGAAGTCGCCGTCCGGGACCCCCGCCGGAAGTACTACGGGTACCACCGGGGGAGGCCCGACCCCCAAGCCCTCCCGCGAGGGACCCCCCAAGGGTTCCCCCTCTCCCTCGACAGGGGCGACCGGGGTACTGGGCGCGGGCGCGCCGCACACGGCGGTAGCCTCTAGCACCTCCGCGCAGTCGAGCGCGGCCGGTGCCCCTCCCCGTACCCAGGGGCGAGGCACAGCGGTCCCCGGCGGAAAGGCGTCATGAACTCCGTGCCCCAAGCGACCTCGCTGCGCCGCGCGCCCGTCCAGCGGCGCAGCGCGGAACGGCTGACCAGGATCCTCGACGCCTGCGCCGACCTCCTCGACGAGGTCGGCTACGACGACCTCAGCACCCGTGCCGTCGCCCAGCGGGCCGGCGTCCCCATCGGCTCCGTGTACCGCTTCTTCGGCAACAAGCGGCAGATGGCCGACGCGCTCGCCCAGCGCAACCTCGAACGGTACTCGGGGCGGGTCAGGGAACGGCTCGGGCAGGGCCCCGCCGGGGACTGGCGGGCGGCCATGGACGTGGTGCTCGACGAGTACCTGGAGATGACCCGCAGCGCCCCCGGCTTCTCCCTCGTCGACTTCGGCAACCAGATCCCGGTCGGCTCCCGGCACGCGGAGCCCAACACGCGCGTCGCCGACCGCCTCACCGAGCTGCTGTCGGACTACCTCGACCGCACCCCCGACGACGATCTGCGCCGGACCTTCCTGATCGCCGTCGAGACCGCCGACACCCTCGTCCACCTGGCCTTCCGGCTGGCTCCCGAGGGGGACGCGAAGGTGATCGAGGAGACCAGAGAGCTACTGCGCGCGTATCTGGCGCGGGTGCTGGACTGAGAGAGCCGAACCGAAGCCCGTCCCGAGTCCCCCAAGGGACTCCCCGTAATACCTACCGGTCGGTACGCTCGGGTCGTACGAGCGTCAGCGTCGCCGCACCGGGAGGAACCCATGCCCCGCACCGCACTCCGTGTCTGCCCCCTGTGCGAGGCCACCTGCGGGCTGACCCTGACGATCGAAGGGAGCAGGGTCACCCAGGCCAGGGGCGACCGCGACGACGTGTTCAGCAAGGGGTTCATCTGCCCCAAGGGCGCGTCCTTCGGGGCGCTCGACGGCGACCCCGACCGGCTGAGCGCACCGCTCGTCCGCCGGGACGGCGAGCTGCGCGAGGCGACCTGGGCCGAGGCGTTCGACGCGGTCGCGGCCGGCGTCCGGGGCGTCGTCGAGCGACATGGGGCCGACTCCGTCGGCGTCGTGCTCGGCAACTCCAACGTGCACACCGTCGCCGGCGCCCTCTACCCGCCCGTCCTGCTCGCCGGCCTCGGCACGCGCAGCTACTTCACCGCCTCGACGGTGGACCAGATGCCCAAGCACGTCTCCAGCGGACTCCTCTTCGGTGACGCCAACGCCATCCCCGTACCCGACCTCGACCGCACCGACCACCTGCTGCTCATCGGCGCCAACCCCCTTGAGTCCAACGGGAGTCTGTGCACGGCCCCCGACTTCCCGGGCCGCCTCAAGGCGCTCAAGGCGCGCGGCGGCACCCTCGTCGTCATCGACCCGCGCCGCACCCGGACGGCGAAACTCGCCGACCGGCACATCGCGATCAGGCCCGGCACCGACGCCCTCCTGCTCGCCGCGACGGCCCGCACCCTGTTCGAGGAAGACCTCGTGAAACTCGGGGAGTTGACCCCGCACGTCGACGGCCTCGCCGAACTCCGGGACGCCGTGGGCGAGTTCACCCCCGAGTCCGTCGCCGAAGCCTGCGACGTCGACGCCGGCACGATCCGCGCCCTCGCGCGGGACCTCGCCGCCGCCCCAACTGCCGCCGTGTACGGGCGGATCGGCAGCTGCACGGTCCCGTACGGCACGCTCGCGAGCTGGCTCGTGGACGTCCTGAACATCCTCACCGGCAACCTGGACCGCCCCGGCGGCGCCCTCTTCCCGCAGGCCCCGACCGACCGGACACCCCGCCCGGCCGGCCCGAGCCACGGGTTCGCCCTCGGCAGGTGGCACTCCCGGGTCGGCCGACACCCGGAGGCCAAGGGCGAGTTGCCGCTCTCCGCGCTGGCCGAGGAGATCGACACGCCGACGGCCGAGGGCGAGCCGATCCGCGCGTTGATCGCCGTCGCCGCGAACCCGGTGCTGTCCGCGCCGGACGGCGACCGGCTCGACAAGGCGCTGGCCGGCCTCGACTTCATGGTCAGCGTCGACCCGTACCTCAACGAGACGTCCCGGCACGCCGATGTCGTCCTGCCCCCGCCGCCGCCCGCGCAGAGCCCGCACCACGACTTCGCGCTCAACACCCTCGCCGTCCGCGCCCAGGTCCGTTACAACCGTGCCGCGGTCCCCCTGGAACCCGGGCGCATGGCCGAGAGCGAGATCCTGGCCCGTCTGACTCTCGCCGCGACCGGCATGCACGGCGCCGACCCCGCCGCCGTCGACGACATGGTCATCGCCCAGACCCTCGGCAAGGCCGTCAAGGAAGCGCACTCCCCGGTCCACGGCCGCGACCCGAAAGATCTCGCGGACCAACTCGCCGGTGAGAACGGCGTGGAGCGCCGCCTCGACCTGATGCTCCGCCTCGGCCCCTACGGCGACGGCTTCGGCACCCGGCCCGACGGCATCACCCTGGAGAAGGTCCTCGCGCACCCGCACGGCATCGACCTCGGCCCCCTGCGCCCGCGCCTCCCGCAGCCGTTGAAGACCCGCAGCGGCAGGATCGAGCTGTTCCCCGAGCCGATTGCCGCCGATCTGCCACGACTTGGGCGCGCACGGGACGAACTCCCCGCCGGACTGGTCCTGGTGGGCCGCCGCCACCTGCGCTCCAACAACAGCTGGATGCACAACGTCCCTGCCCTGACCGGCGGTTCGAACCGCTGCACCCTGCACGTCAACCCCGAGGACGCCGAACGCCTCGGCATCGCCGACGGACAGGACGTGCGTGTGCGGGGCGCCGGGGGAGCGGTCACCGCGCCCGTCGAGGTGACCGACTCGGTGCGGCGCGGCGTCGTCAGCCTGCCGCACGGCTGGGGCCACAGCCGCCCCGGAACCCGCCTGAACCACGCGGCCCTCGACCCCGGCGTCAACGTCAATCAGCTCCTCGACGGCGGCATGCTGGACCCCCTGTCGGGGAACGCGGTCCTCAATGGGGTGCCCGTGGAACTGAGCCCCGTCGACTGACGTCTTTCTGACCTGGAGTTTTGCGCTTATTGCTCGCGTGTCAACGTCTTGTTAACACTTCCCGGCGCCACCTAACGTCGTCGCACCGCCAGCCCCCGGTGGGATGTTCAAGGGCGAACGTTAGGTGTCCAACTCATGCTGACCATCCTCGGCTTCACCATGATCGCGACCTTCTTGGTCCTGATCATGCTGAAGAAGATGTCGCCGATCGCGGCGCTCGTACTGATTCCCGCGCTGTTCTGCGTGTTCGTCGGCAAGGGCGCCCACCTCGGCGACTACGTCATCGACGGCGTCACCGGTCTCGCCCCCACCGCGGCGATGCTGATGTTCGCGATCGTCTACTTCGGTGTGATGATCGACGTCGGCCTCTTCGACCCGATCGTGCGGGGCATCCTCAAGTTCTGCAAGGCCGACCCGCTGCGGATCGTCGTCGGCACGGCACTCCTCGCGGCGATCGTCTCCCTCGACGGCGACGGCTCCACGACCTTCATGATCACCGTCTCGGCGATGTACCCGCTCTACAAGCGGCTGAAGATGAGCCTGGTCGTGATGACCGGCGTCGCCGCGATGGCCAACGG
The DNA here is from genome assembly GCF_014489635.1 of Streptomyces roseirectus. NCBI lineage: Bacteria > Bacillati > Actinomycetota > Actinomycetes > Kitasatosporales > Streptomycetaceae > Streptomyces > Streptomyces roseirectus. Next base: position 7,408,966 of record NZ_CP060828.1, read on the forward strand.
CGTGATGAACACGCTGCCCTGGGGCGGGCCGACGGCCCGTGCGGCGACCGCGCTGAAGCTCGACGCCAGCGACATCTTCGTCCCGATGATCCCGGCGCTGGGCGTCGGCCTGCTCTTCGTGATCGCGCTCTCCTACGTCCTCGGCCGGCGCGAGCGCAAGCGGCTCGGTGTGCTGACGCTGGACGAGGTGCTGGTGGAGGAGAAGGAGTCGGAGACGGTCCTGGTCGGCGCGGGTACGCCGGGTACTACGGGGGCTACGGGCTCCAAGGCCGCCGCCGGAGGCACTGCGGGTACTACGGGTACTGCGGGTACTACGGGCAGCGGCGACAGTACGGACTCCGAGGACGACGACGGCTTCCGCGCCCTCGACCCCGACCGGCCCACCCTGCGCCCCAAGCTCTACTGGTTCAACGCGCTCCTCACGGTCACCCTGCTCACCGCGATGATCATGGAGTGGCTGCCGATCCCGGTGCTGTTCCTGCTCGGCGCGGCCCTCGCCCTGACCGTCAACTTCCCCCACATGCCCGACCAGAAGGCCCGTCTCGCCGCGCACGCCGAGAACGTCCTCAACGTCTCCGGGATGGTCTTCGCCGCCGCTGTCTTCACCGGCGTCCTCAAGGGCACCGGCATGGTCGACCACATGGCCCGCTGGCTCGTCGACAACATCCCCGACGGCATGGGCCCGCACATGGCCTTCGTCACCGGCCTGCTGAGCCTGCCGCTCACCTACTTCATGTCCAACGACGGCTTCTACTTCGGCGTCCTGCCCGTGCTCGCCGAGGCCGGCCAGGCGCACGGCGTGTCCTCGCTGGAGATCGCCCGTGCCTCGCTCGTCGGACAGCCGCTGCACATGTCCAGCCCGCTCGTCCCGGCCGTCTACGTCCTCGTCGGCATGGCGAAGGTCGAGTTCGGCGACCACACGAGGTTCGTCGTCAAGTGGGCCTGCCTCACCTGCCTGGTGATCCTCGCGGCGGGCATGCTCTTCGGGATCATCTAGGACAGGTACGTCTGGGGCAGGTACTACAGATACAGGTACTAGGGGAAACCCCGTACAACCGGAGGTATCAGTGGGGCCCGGCAGGAACCGCGGCTGGCTGCTCAGGCTCGTCGTCGCCTTCTCCTTCGCGCAGGGGGCGGTGTCGATGGCGCGGCCCGCCGTCTCCTACCGGGCCCTCGCGCTGGGTGCGGACGAGCGGGCGGTCGGTGTGATCGCGGGGGTGTACGCGCTATTGCCCCTGTTCGCGGCGGTGCCGCTGGGGCGGCGCACGGACCACGGGCGGTGCGCGCCGCTGCTGCCGGTGGGCGTGGTGCTGATCGCGGGCGGCTGCGCGCTGAGCGGGGTCGCCGGCTCGCTGTGGGCGATGGCCCTGTGGAGCGGGGTGATGGGGCTCGGGCACCTCAGCTTCGTCATCGGCGCGCAGTCGCTGGTGGCCCGGCAGTCCGCGCCGCACGAACAGGACCGCAACTTCGGCCACTTCACCATCGGCGCCTCCCTCGGGCAATTGGCCGGGCCCGTCGCCGCCGGCGCCCTCATCGGCGGCCACGACCTGGCCGGCACCAGCGCCCTCGCGCTGCTCGTCGCGGGGGCGGGCGCGGCCGTCGCGGTCAGCTCGCTGTGGCGGATCGAGGACCGGGCGACGATCCCCACGTCCCGTGCGCGGCAAGGCGACCGGGTGTCCGTGACGGGGATCCTGCGGACCCGGGGAGTGCCCGCCGGGATGCTCGTCAGCATGTCGGTGCTGTCCGCGACCGACATCCTCACCGCCTATCTGCCGGTGGTCGGCGAGGACCGCGGCATCTCGCCGGCGGCCGTCGGTCTGCTGCTCAGCCTGCGCGCCGCCGCGTCCATCGCCTGCCGGCTGATCCTCACGCCGCTGCTGCGCCTGCTCGGCCGCACCCGGCTCCTCACCCTGACCTGCCTGCTGGCCGCGCTGCTGTGCGCCGCGATCGCGGTTCCCGTGCCGGTGTGGGTGCTCGGCGTCGTCCTCGCGGCCCTCGGCTTCTGCCTCGGCGTCGGCCAGCCGCTGTCCATGACGACGGTCGTCCAGGCGGCCCCCGCCTCCGCCCGCTCGACCGCCCTCGCGCTGCGCCTCACCGGCAACCGCCTCGCCCAGGTGGCGGCCCCCGCCTCCGCCGGCCTCCTCGCCGGCGCCGTCGGAGTGGCGGCCCCCTTCCTGCTCCTGGGCACCCTCCTGCTCCTGTCCTCGGGGGTGGTCCTGCGGGCACCGGCACCCGAGAGGGACGAGAACCCCCAGGAGGACGACCCCCCGAACCGACCCGTACGCCAGGACTACCCCCTGAGTCGCAAGACCGAGGACCGACACCCCTAGGGGTATCCCGCACCCTGAATGGGGCATCCCGCACCCTGAATTCGGACGTCCGCTTTCTCATACTTCGGGACTAGGGGTCCCGAAGCCTTCCCCCGGGGTGGCCCGTCCATTAGCTTCCCTTGCTCACCCGTCCCGTACGACCCGTGAGGGACGGCCGAGGGCCGGGTGCCGGCGCAGCTGGGGACGAGTCTCATGACACGCGCGATCTCTCTGCACGATGTGAGCAAGGCTTATACGAAGGGCGTACGGGTGGTGGACGGTCTGACGCTGGACGTCGGGCCGGGGGAGTTCCTGGTGCTGCTGGGGCCGTCGGGGTGCGGAAAGTCGACGGTGCTGAGGATGATCGCGGGCCTGGAGGAGATCAGCGAGGGCGAACTCCTGCTGGACGGCGCGTACGCGAACGATCTCCCGCCCGCCGAACGGGACATCGCGATGGTGTTCCAGAACTTCGCGCTGTACCCGACGATGACGGGCCGCGCCAACATCGGCTTCCCGCTGCGCATGGAGGCGCCCGGCGCCGACCCGTCCCCCCAGGTCGACGCCACCGCTCGGATGCTGGGCATCGAGGACCTGCTGGAGCGCTACCCGTCCCAGCTCTCCGGCGGCGAACGCCAGCGCGTGGCGATGGGCCGGGCGCTGGCCCGCAGACCCTCCGCGTTCCTGATGGACGAACCCCTCTCCAACCTCGACGCGAAACTCCGCACCCACTTACGCGCCGAGATCGCGCAGCTGACGACGGGGCTCGGCGTCACCACCCTGTACGTCACCCACGACCAGGCGGAGGCGATGTCGCTGGGCGACCGGGTCGCCGTCCTGCGCGGCGGCGTCCTGCAGCAGGTGGACACCCCGCGCAACGTCTACGCGCTGCCCCGCAACGTCTTCGTCGCCGCGTTCATCGGCACCCCCAGGATCAACCTGCTGCGCGGCGTGGTGCGCGCCCCGCTCGACGGCGCGATGTCGATCAACCTCGGCCGGCAGGCCCTGCGGCTGCCCGAACCCCTGTCCGCCGAGCACAAGCTGCTCCGCGTCCAGCAGGGCCGCGAGGTGATCGTGGGCCTGCGCTCGGAGGCGATCCGGGTCGCCCCCGGCAGGGCGGCGCGCCCGGGGGAGGCCCTGATCACCGGCCTCGTGCGGCACGTCGAGTTCCAGGGCCACGAAGTCCTCGCCCACTTCGACACGGGCTCGGCCCCCGCCCAGGTCCCCACCCTGGAGTCCCCCCGCCCCGACCTCCCCCGCCCGCCCCGCCGCCGCAGAACCCCACCCCTCCTGACGCGGTTACGCCCCCACCCGGCGCCCCCGGAGACCCCGCCCCCTACCCCTCAGGTAGTAGTCCCCGGCGACCTGATCGTCCGGACCACTCCCGATCTCGACCTGCGCCCCGGCGCCCAGCTCCCCCTGCTGGTCGACCTCACCCGCCTCTTCGTCTTCGACCACCGAGGCGAACGCGTCTCCCCGGCCCCGGCCCACCACCTCCCCGACCTGGCGGAATGACCCACCCGCACCACCGAACCCAGAAACGGGTCGAGCACCCCGCTTCTCGTTCATCCCGTTGACCCCATACCGTCCGGTCAGTATGTTCCCGGGAACGTCCCCCGCGCCCCACGGAGTGTGCACGCATGGACACGTTCCCCACCGCTCACCCCCGTACCACCCCTGGCTCCAAGGCGTCCCACCGCCGCGTCGCCACCGCCGCCGCGCTCGCCTCGGCCGTCGAGTGGTACGACTACTTCGTCTTCGGCATCGCCGCCGCCCTCGTCCTCGGTGACCTGTACTTCCCCTCGGGCAGCTCGACCGCCGGCATCCTGGCCGCCTTCGCGACGTTCGCCGTCGGTTTCCTCGCCCGCCCCATCGGCGGCATCGTCGCGGGCCAGCTCGGCGACAAGCGGGGCCGCAAACCGATGCTCGTGCTCGCCCTGACCCTGATGGGCCTCGCGACCACCGGCATCGGACTCCTCCCCACCTACGACACGATCGGCGTCGCCGCGCCGATCCTGCTCGTCCTGCTGCGCGTCGTCCAGGGCGTCGCCGTCGGCGCCCAGTGGGGCGGCGCGATGCTGCTCGCCACCGAGTACGCGCCCGAGGGCAAGCGCGGCATCTACGGCAGCTTCGTCCAACTCGGCGTCCCCATCGGCGTGGTGAGCGCCAACTCCGTCTTCCTGCTGGCCGGCGCCTTCACCAGCGAGAGCGCGTTCGAGGCGTGGGGCTGGCGAGTCCCGTTCGTCATCGGCCTGTTCGTCCTCGCCCTCGCCTGGTACATACACACCCGCGTCGAGGAGACTCCCGAATTCCGGGCGGCGGAACAGAAGTTGGCCGAACAGGAGAAGTCCGAACAGGGCTCCCCGCTGCGCACGGTCCTACGCCACCACCTCGGCACCGTCCTCCTCGCCGGCGGCTCCTTCGCCGTCAACACCGCGACGTTCTACATCCTGATCACCGGCGTCCTCGACTACACGACCCGCGACCTCGACATGAAACGCGGCGCGGTCCTCACCGTCTCCCTCTGCGTCAGCCTCACCCAACTCGTCCTGATCCCCGCCTCGGCCGCCCTCTCCGACCGGGTCGGCCGCATCCGGATCTACGCCCTCGGTGCGGCCGGCATCGCCCTGTGGGCCGTCCCGATGTTCCTGCTCATCGACACCGGCTCGCTGCTGTGGCTGGCCGTCTCGACCTTCGTCGCCGGCTGCTTCCTCAGCATCATGTACGGACCCCAAGCGGCCCTGTTCGCCGAGCTGTTCACCCCCGAGATGCGCTACACCGGCGCCTCGCTCGGCTACCAGATCGCGGCGGTCGCGGGCGGCGGACTCGCCCCGTTCGTGATGGTGCTGCTCCTGGAGACGACGGGGACGTCGATGTCGGTCTCGGCGTACATCATCGGCCTCGCCGTGATCGCGCTGCTCTCCATCAAGGTCCTTGCGGACCGGGCCCGTTCACGCTGATCCGGGCGAACTGGGCCGCGAGGCCGTCCAGCAGCGCCGTCAGCCCGGTCTCGAAGGCCCGCTCGTCGATCGTCTCCTGCCGCTCGGCCAGCAGATGGGCCTGGCCGAGGTGCGGATAGTCGCCGGGGTCGTACGCGGCGCGGTCCTCCACGAAGCCACCCGCGAACGACCCCAGCGCGGAGCCCATCACGAAGTACCGCATCAGCGCCCCCACGGACGTCGCCTGCGCGGGAGGCCAGCCCGCCCGGACCATCGCCCCGTACACCGCGTCCGCGACCCGTAGTCCCGCAGGTCTACGACCCGGACCCCGGGCCAGTACCGGGACGATGTTGGGGTGGTCGCGCAGGGCGGCCCGGTAGGACATCGCCCAGTCGTACAGGGCGGTGCGCCAGGGGCGGCCGTCCTCGAACATCGACAGGTCCACCCGCGCGCTCACCGAGTCGGCGACCGCCTCCACGATCTCGTCCTTGGTGGCGAAGTGGTTGTACAACGACGGCCCGCTGACGCCGAGTTCGGCGGCGAGCCGGCGGGTCGACAGCGCGTCGAGCCCTTCCGCGTCGATCAGCTCCCGGGCCGCCTCGACGATCCGTCCGGTGCTCAGCAGGGGCTTGTGCGGTCGGGCCATGGCGCTCATAGTAGGGCTGCGCCAGAAAACTAGCAGTGATAATTTACCCTTACAGGAATCGCCGCATGAATCTGGAACTCACCGAGGAACAGACCGCCGTCCAGCGGCTCGCCCGGGACTTCGTCGACCGCGAGATCACCCCGCACGTCCGCGACTGGGACCGCGCCGAGGCCGTCGACCGGGGCATCGTCAAGAAGCTCGGCGAGGTCGGCTTCCTCGGCCTCACGGTCGACGAGGAGTACGGCGGCTCGGGCGGCGACCACCTCGCGTACTGCCTGGTCACCGAGGAACTGGGACGCGGCGACTCCTCCGTGCGCGGCATCGTCTCCGTCTCCCTCGGCCTCGTCGCCAAGACGCTCGCCGCGTGGGGCGGCGAGGAGCAGAAGCGGCGCTGGCTCCCAGGGCTGACGTCCGGCGCGCTGATCGGCTGCTTCGGGCTGACCGAGCCGGGGACCGGCTCCGACGCCGGGAACCTCGTCACCCGGGCCGTACGTGAGAGTGACACCTACGTCGTCAACGGCACCAAGATGTTCATCACCAACGGGACGTGGGCCGACGTCGTCCTGCTCTTCGCCCGCTCCACCGACGCCCCCGGACACCGGGGCGTCTCCGCGTTCCTCGTCCCCACCGACACCCCGGGGCTGACCCGCCGCACGGTCCACGGCAAGCTCGGGCTGCGCGGGCAGGCCACCGCCGAGCTGGTCTTCGAGGACGTCCGCGTGCCCGCGTCCGCGCTGCTCGGCGAGGAGGGGAAGGGGTTCTCCGTCGCGATGTCGGCGCTCGCCAAGGGGCGGATGTCGGTGGCCGCCGGGTGCGTCGGGATCGCGCAGGCCGCGCTGGACGCCGCCGTCGGGTACGCGGGGGAGCGGGAGCAGTTCGGGACGCCGATCGCCGGGCACCAGCTCGTTCAGGAGCTGATCACCGACATCGCGGTCGACGTCGACGCCGCCCGGCTGCTGACCTGGCGCGTCGCCGATCTCGTCGACCGGGGGCTGCCGTTCGCCACCGAGGCGTCCAAGGCGAAGCTCTTCGCGTCCGAGGCGGCCGTGCGCGCGGCGGGCAACGCGCTCCAGGTCTTCGGCGGGTACGGCTACATCGACGAGTACCCGGTGGGCAAGCTGCTGCGGGACGCGCGGGTGATGACGCTGTACGAGGGGACGAGCCAGATCCAGAAACTGCTGATCGGGCGGGCACTGACGGGGGTGTCGGCCTTCTGAGGTACCTCCTATGACTGAGTACTTACTGAGTACTACGGCGGATGTGGCGCGGGCCACGTCCGCCGAGACTCATCCCCATGAGTGACACACCCAAGCAGCAGAGCACGACCGCCTTCTACGGCCAGGCCGTGGCCTCCTTCTCCGTCGCCATGGCGGCCACCGCCGTCGGGATCTACCAGCTCAGCGCCGACGCCTGGGTCCGCGCGTTCCTCGCGATCGCCGTGCTCTACCTCGTGACGTCCTGCTTCACCCTCGCCAAGGTGATCCGTGACCGGCAGGAGGCCGGGAAGATCGTCAGCCGGGTCGACCAGGCGCGCCTGGAGAAGCTGCTCGCCGAGCACGACCCGTTCGAAAAGCTCTGACCGGAAGCTCTGACCGGCTGCCCTAAGCGCTCGCTCACCCGGGGCGGTATGGTAGGGCGACTGTCTGCGAGAAGGGTCGGTGAGCGATGAGTACGGCGCAGGACACGATCGGCGGCGAGGCCGAGCCGTGGGAAGAGGTCACGCCCGACGCGGCCCGGCGTCTGCTCGTCGCCGCGGTCGAGGCGTTCGCCGAGCGCGGCTACCACGCCACCACCACCCGTGACATCGCGAGCCGCGCCGGTATGAGCCCGGCCGCGCTCTACATCCACTACAAGACCAAGGAAGAGCTGCTCCACCGGATCAGCCGCATCGGCCACGACAAGGCCCTCGGCATCCTGCGCACCGCCGCCCGCCGCGAGGCCGGTGCCGCGCAGCGCCTCGCCGACGCCGTCAGCTCCTTCGTCCGCTGGCACGCCGTCCGGCGCACGACGGCCCGCGTCGTCCAGTACGAACTCGACGCGCTCGGCCCCGACGCCCGCGCCGAGATCGTCGCCCTGCGCCGCGAGGTGAACGCGGAGGTCCAGGGCATCCTCGACGACGGGGTGGCCTCGGGGGAGTTCGACGTCATCGACGTCCGCGGGACGACGCTCGCGATCCTCTCCCTGTGCGTCGACGTCGCCCGGTGGTTCAACGTCAACGGGACGCGGACGCCGGAGGAGGTCGGCGAACTGTACGCCGACCTCGTCCTGCGGATGGTGGGGGCGGCGAAGTAGCTCTGCCGGGGTAGCACTCCGGGAGTAGCCCCCGTGCTGCTTCTCTAGAGGTAGTACCGCGACACCGACTCCGCCACGCACACCGGCTTCTCGCCGCCCTCGCGCTCGACCGTGAACGCGACGGTGAGCTGGACGCCGCCCTGCACGTCCTCGACGGAGCTGATGCGGCCGGTGGCGCGCAGCCGGGAGCCGACCGGTACCGGGGCGGGGAAACGGACCTTGTTCGTGCCGTAGTTGACGCCCATCTTCGTGCCGTCGACACGGATGAGCTGGGGGCCGAAGAGGGGCAGCAGCGAGAGTGTGAGGTAGCCGTGCGCGATGGTCGTCCCGAACGGGCCGGCCGCCGCCTTCTCGGGGTCGACGTGGATCCACTGGTGGTCACCGGTGGCCTCGGCGAACAGGTCGATCCGCTTCTGGTCGACCTCCAGCCAGTCGCTGTACCCCAACTGCTCGCCCACCGCCGCCTTCAGCTCGTCGACGGACGTGAAGATCCTCGGCTCTGCCATGGTCCCGGCCTCTCGCTGTGAATCCCGAAGTGAAGTCCCGAAGGGGGAAGTCCCGAAGTCTAAGCAACTGCTTAGCATGGTCGGTCCGGAGGGCACTGTCAACGGACCTGTGACCCCACGGCCACCCCACTAGGCTGGCCGGGTGCCCCAGATCCGCGAGAACGTCCAAGAGCTGACCGTCGGCCAGTTGTCGGCGCGCAGTGGTGTAGCCGTGTCCGCCCTGCACTTCTACGAGTCGAAGGGGCTGATCACCAGCCGCCGCACGTCCGGCAACCAGCGCCGGTACTGCCGCGACGCGCTGCGCCGGGTGGCGTTCGTCCGGGCCGCCCAGCGGGTCGGCATACCGCTCGCGACGATCCGCGAGGCCCTGGCGCAGCTCCCCGAGGAACGGACCCCGACCCGCGAGGACTGGGCCCGCCTCTCCCAGGCGTGGCGTTCCGAACTGGACGAACGCATCAAGCAGTTGAACCGCCTCCGCGACCACCTCACCGACTGCATCGGCTGCGGCTGCCTCTCCCTCGACACCTGCGTCCTCTCCAACCCCGACGACATATTCGGCAACCGCCTCACGGGCTCCCGCCTGGTCGTCGAACACCGGGAGGACTGAGGCGAGCTCACCCCCTCACCCCCAGACCCACCGGATCCCGAACCGGCACTCCCCGGCCCCCAGCGCCACCGCGTGCACCGCCCCCGCCGCGTCCAGCCGCAGCCGCCGCTCCCGCCGGAACCCCGCCCCGCGCCCGGCAACCCCCTCAAGTCCCGTAGTACGAAAGGAGTAGCACGCGGACGGCAGCGCCTCGGGACGGAACCGCACCTCCAGGAGGTGTTCACGCATCGGGACATGGATCGCCGTCTCGATGCGGCGGGACACCGGACGGGGTTCGCGGTGCTCGACCGTGTAGTCCACGATCACCGTCTCCCCCCGGGCGAGGGGCCGTTCGAACAGCATCTCCGCGACGATCAGCCCCTCCTCGGGGAGCTCGACGACGGTCCCGAGGCGCAGCGGCCCGGCGGGGCGGAGCCGGGGCAGCGGGCCGGGGGAGTCGAGGCGGTAGAGGGCGATCCAGCGGTCCGCCCCGTCGGCCTCGGCCCGCAGCAGCCGCCGGCTGGACAGCGACCGCAGCCGCCGCTCCCCGTCGACCTCGGCCCGGTTGTGGCAGCTGAGCCGCGTCAGGGAGGCGTCCCAGCGGACGTCGACGGCGTCCCGGACGTCCCCCAGGGGCCACGCCCGGTCCAGCGCGGGGTGCCCCTCGGCGGGCGGCAGCCAGCGTCCGCGCGGCCGGGGCGGGGCGAGCCGCGCGCTGAGGGTCGCCGGCGGCAGCGCGAGGACGTCCTCCAGAACCGCCAACGCCGAGAGCGAGCGCCGCCGTTCGGGCTGGTGGCGCCCCGACTGCCAGGAGCTGAGCGTCGCCGCGGACACGGGTGCCCCGCGCAGCCGCAGCCGTTCGTGGATCCGGTCCAGGCTCAGCCCGCTCGCGGCGATGGCGGCCCGCAACTCCTCGTGGAACGGTCTCTCACCCTGCATCCGCACAGTCTCCGCCCGGCCCCCGCACGGTGCGGAAGGCCGCCGTCCGGATGTTGGGGGAAAGTTTCCGTGCGTTTGAACGGAACCGGCCGAATCCCAAGCCTTCCTCCAGCGGGCGTTTCGGCGGCGTTGCGGCTCAATTCCCGCAGGACTGAACGCACTCGGCCTCCTTGCCATGCTCATGCAAGCTCACGGAAGCTGCTGGTCACCGCCGCAGGATCCCCCCACCTCCCCCTGAACCACGGAGAGTTCATGTCCAGCATCAGGTCCGCGAGCCTCGCCGTCCTCGCCGCAGGCACCCTCACCGCCGCCCTCGCCACCCCGGCACTCGCCGCGTCGCAAGCAGCCTCGGCGCAGGCCCCTCAGCGGCTCACGCAGTCCATCGAACGCCACGAGAACCACGCCCCGCACGGCGCGCTGAAGCACGTCGGCAAGGTCAACGCCTCGGAGACGTCGACCAATTGGTCCGGCTACGCGGCCACCGGCTCGGCCGGCGCCTTCACCTCCGTCACCACGTCCTGGACCCAGCCCACGGTCACCTGCGGCTCGGCCACCACGTACTCCTCGTTCTGGGTCGGCCTCGACGGTGACGGCAACGACGCGCTGGAGCAGACCGGCACCGAGGCCGACTGCATCAACGGCCGTGCGGTGTACGGCGCTTGGTGGGAGGTCCTGCCGGCCGCCTCGACGGCGTGGGACGACGTCACCGTCGCCGGCGGCGACAAGCTGACCGCGACCGTGACCTACAACGGCAGTAATTTCACGATGACGCTGAAGGACGCCACGCAGGGCTGGACGAAGACCCAGACCGACGCCGGCTCCTCCGACTTCCAGAACGCCTCCGCCGAAGTCATCGCCGAGGCCCCCGAGGTCGACGGATCGCTCGCCAAGCTCGCGAACTTCGGCACCGTGAACTTCACCGGCGCGAAGGCCAACGGCTCCAACCTCGACAACGCCGCGCCCGACAAGATCACGATGACCAACAGCGGCGGCACGGTCCGCGCCCAGCCGGGCACGCTCTCGTCGGGCGCGTTCTCGGACACGTGGAAGTCCGCGTGACCCGGATGATCTGACGCCGCCCGGAATCAAGGACGGCGCCCGGATTCAAGGACAGCGCCCGGAATCAAGGGGGTGCGGCATCCCCGTCGCACCCCCTCTGCCCTGGCCCGGGGGCCTACGCCGACACCAGCATCCGCCCACGCCGCGCGGACGCCAGCGCCTCCGGGGTGAGGACGGGGCGCGGGACCAATATGCCGCACTCCGTGCAGACCGGGCCCGCCGACGGCTCGTGGTCCAGGTCGTACTTCCACAGCAGCCGTTCGCCACCGCACACCGGGCAGCACGCACCCGGCTCGCGCTCCAGCGCGGCGATCAGCCGGCGCAGCACCTCGGCCAGCGGCTCACGGGGATGAAGCCGCGGGTCGTCGCACCACGCCACGCCGAACCCGCCCCAGGTCAGCCGGTGCCAGTCGTCGAAACTCCCCGGCCTGCGCAGTCCGTCGTGCTTCTCTTTCCTGCGCCGTTCGGCGAAGCCCGCCTCGTAGGCCAGCCAGACCGTCCGCGCCTCCTCAAGCTCCTCCAGCGCGGCCACGAGCCGCGCCGGGTCGGGAGAGCGGTCCTCGGGGCCGAACCCGGCCCGCGAGCAGAGATGGTCCCAGGTCGCCCGGTGCCCGTAAGGGGCGAACCGCTCAAGGCACTTGCGCAGCGAATAACGCCGCAGTGCCAGATCGCTGCGCGGATCGCGCGCCTGTCTCGCCAGACTTCTGAATCCTGCCATCGCCTTGCACCTCCGTCACACCTGCACCTGTACTTCGGTCACTTCGGCGCCGTCGCGCCGAACTCGCGCGACGTCGTCGAATAGACGTATCGACTCTCGATTCGGCTCCATCCGATTTTCCGGACGGCCCCCGCCGGGTGAGCGCCGTGAAAAAACTTGACGCATGTTCATCTTCAATCCCGGGGATACCGGCGGTAACCTTCCGGCCACCCCCGTCGCTAGGAGCTGCACATGCCACGGCGAACTCCCTTCGACAGACTGAGAACTCCCGGCAGATTCCCCGGGTTCCTGAAGAGCGCGACCGTATGCGCGCTTCTCGCCGGTCTGTTGTCGCCACTCACCCAGGTCGCCACCGCCGAGGCGGCCGAACCGAACGACTACTGCGGCGGACAGTGTTCCGACATCCTGCCGCCCGGCCAGAACGGCAACGCCACCCTCGCGCAGATCATCCTCAACCAGGCGTTCGGCACCCAGCCCGAGCACGCCCAGGACCAGCTCGGCCCGTACAACAACCTGGCCAAGGGCTATCCGACGCTGACCAACGCCACCATCAACACCTTCTTCAACGACGCCTCCTTCGGCGTCCCCGCCGATCAGGTCGCCTCCACCCTCAAGCCGGCCGGCCGCAGCGACGTGACGATCGTCCGCGACAAGAAGACCGGCGTCCCGCACATCACCGGCACCACCCGGTACGGCACCGAGTTCGGCGCCGGATACGCGGCGGCCCAGGACCGGCTGTGGCTGATGGACGTCTTCCGCCACGTCGGCCGGGGCCAGCTCACCAACTTCGCCGGCGGCGACCCGTCCAACCAGGGCCTGGAACAGCAGTTCTGGCGCAACGCCCCCTACACCGAGGCCGACCTCCAGGCGCAGATCGACAACGCCGTCGCCACCAGCGGCGCCCGGGGGCAGCAGGCCCTCGCCGATGTGAACGCCTACCTCGACGGCATCAACGCCTACATCGACGCCTCCGACAGCGGGCGTTACTTCCCCGGCGAGTACGTCCTCACCGGCCACAAGGACTCCATCACCAACGCCGGCACCATCCAGCACTTCAAGATCACCGACATGGTCGCGCTCGCGTCCGTCATCGGCGCCCTCTTCGGCTCCGGCGGCGGTGGCGAGGTCAACAACGCGATCTCGCTGCTCGCCGCGCAGGAGAAGTACGGCGTCGCCGAGGGCACCAAGGTCTGGGAGTCGTTCCGCCAGCGCAACGACGCCGAGGCCGTCCTCACCGTCCACAACGGCGAGAGCTTCCCGTACGCCACCAAGCCCGCGAGCCCGCAGGGCACCGCGCTGCCGGACGCCGGGACGGTCACCGCGGAACCCCTGATCTACGACGCGACCGGCACCGGCGGCCCCGCCGCGACGGCAGCCGCCGCGGCGACGACGTCCGCGAAGCGCGGCATGTCCAACGCCCTCGTCGTCAGCGGCGCGCACACCGCGAGCGGCCATCCCGTCGCCGTCTTCGGTCCGCAGACCGGGTACTTCGCTCCACAGCTCCTCCTTCTCCAGGAGATCCAGGGTCCCGGAATCAGCGCCCGTGGCGCGTCGTTCGCAGGTCTCTCGATGTACGTGGAACTCGGGAGGGGCCAGGACTACGCCTGGAGTGCTACGACGTCCGGCCAGGACATCATCGACACGTACGCCGTCGAGCTGTGCCAGGACGACTACCACTACCTCTACCGAGGTACCTGCACGGCGATGGACAAGGTCGAGCAGAAGAACGCCTGGAAGCCGACGACGGCCGACGGCACCGCGGTCGGCTCGTACACCATGCGCGTGTGGCGCACCAAGTACGGTCCCGTCACGCACCGGGCGACCGTCGGCGGCAAGAAGGTCGCCTACACCACCCTGCGCTCGTCCTACCTGCACGAGGCCGACTCGATCATCGGCTTCCAGATGCTCAACGACCCCGGTTTCGTGAAGGGCCCGGACACCTTCAAGCAGGCGGTCGAGCACATCAACTACACCTTCAACTGGTTCTACGCCGACTCCCAGCACACCGCCTACTACAACTCCGGCGACAACCCGGTCCGCGCGGCCGGCGTCGACGCCGAGTTCCCGGTCTGGGCGCGGCCGGCGTACGAGTGGCGCAACTGGAACCCCGCCACCAACACCGCCGACTACACGCCCTCGGCGCAGCACCCCCAGTCCGTCGACCAGGACTACTACATCTCCTGGAACAACAAGCAGGCCAAGGACTACACCAGCGCGCCCTGGGGCGAGGGCTCGGTGCACCGCGGCAACCTGCTGGAGACCCGGGTCAAGAAGCTCGTCACGGCGGGCGGCGTCACCCGCGCCTCCCTCACCAAGGCGATGGCGGACGCGGCGCTGGCCGACCTGCGCGCCGAGGACGTCCTGCCGGACCTCCTCAAGGTCGTCAACAGCGCGCCGGTGACGGACCCGGCGGCAGCGGCGGCGGTCACGAAACTCCAGACGTGGCTCGCGAACGGCGGTAAGCGCACGGAGACTTCGGCAGGATCCAAGACGTACGCCGACGCCGACGCGATCCGCATCCTGGACGCCTGGTGGCCGCTCCTGGTCCAGGCCGAGTTCCAACCCGGCCTCGGCAGCGGCCTGTTCACCGCCATCACCACCAACCTCCCCGTGGACGAGGCGCCTTCGGCCGCCCACGGCCCGACCGGCTCGCACGCGGGCAGCTCCTTCCAGTACGGCTGGTGGAGCTACGTCGACAAGGACATCCGCGCGGTCCTCGGCGAGACCGTCAAGGACCCGCTGGCCCGCAAGTACTGCGGGGACGGCGTCCTGTCCGCCTGCCGCGACACCCTCATCGCCACCCTGAAGACCGCCGCGGGCAAGACCGCCGCCCAGGTCTACCCGGGCGACGCCCAGTGCGCGGCCGGCAACCAGTGGTGCGCCGACTCGATCTTCCAGCGCGCTCTCGGAGGCATCAAGCACTACAACATCAGCTGGCAGAACCGGCCGACCTACCAGCAGGTGGTGGAGTTCACCTCGCACCGGTAAGTCCCGTACGGGCGGGCCGGGTTCGCCAGGAACAGAGCCAACGGGCTCACCCCTGGGGAATCCGCCCCGCCCCCAGCACCACCCTCGCCAGCTCGGGGTGCACGATGTCACTGTGCGCCCCGGCCGGCGGCCCACCGCGCCGGACGACGGCCGCCGCGTCGACGTTGACACACCCGGACACCGGCAACGGCCCCCGCAGCGCCTCGGCGAGGCTCAACTCCCGGGTCCCCGCGACCGACTTGACCCCGTCGAACCCCATGGCACCCCACTTCGCGCCCAGCACTTCCCCGACCGCCCCGCGCGCGTCCCCCGCCATCCGCGAGGCCAGCGGGTACATCGTCCCGAGGGCCAGGTCGTGCGAGGAATGGCAGCACACCACCGGACCGTCGACCCGGCCGTGCCGCCCGGCGAGCGCCCCCTCGGCCGCGAACGCGTAGTGGGAGAAGGCCCCTTGGAGCAGCGTCACGGACTTCACCGCACGCACGCCCGGCGCGAGCCCGCTAAGCGCGAACGACACCAGGCGCCCGCCGAAGCTGTGCCCGACCAGATGGACCCGCACCCCGGGCGCGGACGCCGCCAACTTCCCCAGCAGCGGCCCGAGTCCACGCTCGCCGACCGTCCCGGCCCGGCGTTTCATCGCGTAGTACGCCGCCTGCCGCAGCACCTCCTTGGCGCCGTCCCAGGGGTTCGGCAGCGAGAACTCCCGTACGCCGCCCAGCTCGTGGAGCGCCTGGGCGAACTCCTCGCACACCTGGTCCACCGGCTCGGTGAGCAGCGCGGGCGTCTCCTCCTCCGGCAGGTCCGCCGCGCACCGCTCCGGCACGGCGTCCACGAGCTGCCCGACCAACTCGCCGAACTCCGCCAACGCGGCGTCCCCCGGCGGGCGTTGCTCCAGCAGCGCGGCGATCCGCTCGACGGCGTGGGCCTGGCCGGGGAAGGTCTCCAGCAGGGCGCGGCGCGTGCCGTCGTCCAGGCCGACTCCTTGACGGACCGTCAAGTGCGGGAAGTCCGGGACGGGTTCGTCGCAGAACCGCATCGACGGCCACACGACGCCGACGTACCCGAGTTTCGCCTTCGGGGCGAGGTGGGGGAACGGGGCGAAGAAGGCGCGGTAGAGGGCGGTCGCGCGGGTGCGGTCGTTGTTCCAGCCGTGCGAGAAGAGGATCAGGTCCCGGACCCCGCGCGGCCCGGCCTCGGTGAGGAGCCGGTCGCGTTCGGCGGGGTTCACGTCCCCGTCCGCGTCGAAGGTGAGTTGCCAGTAGGGAGTCACTGTCATTGCCGGTCCGGCCATCACGGCCTCCGTCCCCCGGAGCGATGTGGGCGCAGTGTCCTGCTAACCGGACCGGTTGGCCATACGTCACGGCATACGTCCGGGCCCGCGTCCGGGCACAGGTCCGGTACAGGCTGTCCGACGCCCCTTCCCCGCTACATACCGACTGGTTAGTCTGTACCCGTTCCGAGCCGTGTCGTGTCGAGGGAGACCCGATGGTGGAAGCCGTGCGAGGTGCCGGGGTTGTCGTGACCGGGGGCGGAGGTGGGATCGGGGCGGCGCTCGCGCGCCGGTTCGCCGCCGAGGGCGCGCGGGTCGTCGTCAACGACCTCGACGGCGCCAGGGCCAAGGCCGTCGCCGACGAGATCGGCGCGATCGCCGTCGCCGGGGACGCCTCCGTCGTCGTCGAGGAGGCCCGCGAGGCGCTGGGCGGCAGTGTCGACGTCTACTGCGCCAACGCCGGCGTCGGCTCGGGCGGCTCCGAGGCGGCCGGGGAGGACGTCTGGGCGCTCGCCTGGGACGTCAACGTCATGGCCCACGTCCGCGCGGCCAAGGCGCTGCTCCCGGGGTGGCTGGAGCGCGGCGAGGGCCGTTTCGTGTCCACCGTGTCGGCCGCCGGGCTGCTCACCATGATCGGCGCGGCGCCGTACAGCGTCACCAAGCACGGCGCCCTCGCGTTCGCCGAGTGGCTGTCCCTGACGTACCGCCACCGCGGCCTCAAGGTCCACGCGATCTGCCCCCAGGGCGTGCGCACCGACATGCTGGAGGCGTCCGGCAGCGCGGGCGACCTGGTGCTCAAACCGACCGCGATCGACCCCGAGGACGTCGCCGAAGCCCTCATGCGGGGCATCGAGGACGACCGCTTCCTGATCCTCCCGCACCCCGAGGTCGCCGGCTTCTACCAGGGCCGCGCCACCGACACCGACGGCTGGCTGGCCACCATGAACCGCCTCCAGCAGAAGTGGGAGGCGGCCCGGTGACGACGTCGATCTACGCGGCCAAGCCCTGGCTCGCCCTCCTGGACGACGTCCAGCGCGCCCCCGTCACCCCGCTGGACTCGATGGTCGACGCCCTGCGCGCAGCCGTCGGAACGGCACCGGATCGTCCTTTCCTCACCTACTTCGACGGCCGCCTCACCTATGCCGAGGTCGACGCGCTCACCGACTCCGTCGCCGCCCACCTGGCCGGCCGGGGCGTCGAACGGGGCGACCGGGTCGCCGTCCTCCTGCAGAACTCCCCGCACTTCGTGCTCGCCCTGCTCGGCGCCTGGAAGGCGGGCGCGATCGTCGTCCCCGTCAACCCCATGTACAAGTCCGGCGAGGTCGCCCACGTCCTGCGGGACGCCGAGGTGGCCGTGCTGATCTGCGGCGAGCGCGCGTGGGAGACGTACCTGCGCGAGACGGCCGCCGACTCGCCCGTGCGGTTCGCCCTCACAGCGAGCGAGTTGGATTTCCAGACCCGCGACGACGCGCGCGTGCTGAACTTCGCCCGCACACCCACCGACGCGGACGACCTGGTCGACGTCGCCCGGCGCGGCGGCACCCCGCCCCAGGGACGCGCGCTCACCCCCTCCGACATCGCCCTGATCAGCTACACCTCCGGCACCAGCGGCACCCCCAAGGGCGCCACCAACACGCACGGCAACCTCATGGGCAACGCCGACCGCCAGCGCGCGTGGCTGCACCTGCCCGACGTCCCCGTGTACTACGCGCTCGCGCCCCTGTTCCACATCACCGGCATGGTCTGCGAACTCGGCGCCTGCCTCAACAGCGCGGGCACGCTGGTGCTGACGTACCGCTTCGAACCCGGCGTCGTCCTGGACGCGTTCACCGAGCACCGCCCGCACTACACCGTCGGCCCCTCCACCGCGTTCATGGCACTCGCCGCGCACCCCGGCGCGACCCCGGAACACTTCGCCTCCTTCGCGCACATCAGCTCCGGCGGGGCCCCCGTGCCGCCGGCCCTCGTCGAGAAGTTCCGGGCGGGCTTCGGGCCGTACATCCGCAACGGGTACGGGCTCACCGAGTGCACCGCCCCCGCCGCCTCCGTGCCGCCCCAGCACGAGGCGCCCGTCGACCCCGCCTCGGGCACCCTCGCGGTCGGCCTGCCGGGCCCCGACACCGTCGTCCGCGTCCTCGACGACACGGGCGCCGAGGTGCCCTTCGGGGAGCACGGCGAGATCGTCGTGCGCGGGCCCCAGGTCGTCCCCGGCTACTGGCGGCGGCCCGAGGCGACCGCCGAGACCTTCCCGGACGGCGAACTGCGCACCGGGGACATCGGGTTCATGGACGAACAGGGCTGGCTGTACGTCGTCGACCGCAAGAAGGACATGATCAACGCGTCCGGGTTCAAGGTGTGGCCGCGCGAGGTCGAGGACGTGCTCTACACGCACCCCGCGGTCCGCGAGGCGGCCGTCGTCGGGGTGCCCGACGGGTACCGCGGGGAGACCGTACGGGCCTACATCAGCCTCCGTCCGGACGCCGACGCGACCCCCGCCGACCTCGCCGCGTACTGCAAGGAGAGACTGGCCGCCTACAAGTACCCCCGGCAGGTGGAGATCCTGCCCGACCTGCCCAAGACGGCAAGTGGGAAGATCCTCCGTCGGGAACTGCGTTCCCGCAGCACAGACAGCGACTGACTTCCAGGAAAGGCAGGTGGCGGCAGTGCCCAGGACGACGGACGGCGACGGTACCCCCGTCCCCCAGCGGCTCCTCGCCGCCGCCACCCGGCTCTTCGCCGAGCAGGGCTACGACCGGACCTCCGTCCAGGAGATCGTCGAAGCGGCCGGCGTCACCAAAGGCGCCCTCTACCACTACTTCGGCTCCAAGGACGACCTCCTCCACGAGGTGTACGCGCGCGTGCTGCGCCTCCAGCAGGAACGCCTCGACGCCTTCGCGAACGCCGACCGGCCCATCGAGGAACGCCTGCGCGCGGCGGCGGCCGACGTCGTCGTCACGACCATCGACAACCTGGACGACGCCGCGATCTTCTTCCGCTCGATGCACCACCTGAGCCCCGAGAAGTACAAGCAGGTCCGCGCGGAACGCCGCACCTACCACGAGCGGTTCCGCGCGCTGGTGGAGGAGGGCCAGCAGGCGGGCGTCTTCTCGAAGGCGACCCCGGCCGACCTCGTCGTCGACTACCACTTCGGCTCGGTCCACCACCTGCCGACCTGGTACCGCACGGACGGCACCCTGACCCCCCAGGAGGTCGCGGAACACCTGGCGGACCTGCTGCTGAGGGCGCTGCGGCCGTAGCCGCACAGGGCATGTGACGCAGGACGTGTAAGGGGCGGTCGCCATGGACGACCGCCCCTTACACACGCGCTCTCGCCTACGCGCCTACGCGTACTTGCGCAGCTCCCGTCGCGCCAGCGACCGCTGGTGCACCTCGTCCGGCCCGTCCGCGATCATCAGCGTGCGCGCGCCCGCGTACAGCTCGGCCAGCAGGAAGTCCTGGCTGAGACCGCCGGCCCCGTGCAGCTGGATCGCCCGGTCGATGATGTCGACGACCGCGCGCGGGGTGGCGATCTTGATCGCCTGGATCTCCGTGTGGGCGCCCCGGTTGCCGACGGTGTCCATCATCCAGGCGGTCTTGAGGACCAGCAGCCGCAACTGCTCGACCGTCACGCGCGCGTCGGCGATCCAGTTGTGCACGACGCCCTGCTGGGCCAGCGCCTTCCCGAACGCCTCCCGGGACACGGCCCGCCGGCACATCAGCTCGATCGCCCGCTCGGCCATCCCGATGAGCCGCATGCAGTGGTGGATCCGGCCGGGCCCGAGCCGCGCCTGCGCGATCGCGAACCCGCCGCCCTCCTCGCCGATCAGGTTCGTGACCGGCACGCGCGCGTCGTCGAAGACGACCTCGGCGTGCCCCCCGTGGTAGTGGTCCTCGTACCCGAACACCTTCATGGCCCGCTTGACCGTGACACCCGGCGTGTCACGCGGCACGAGGATCATCGACTGCTGACGGCGTATGTCGGGTCCGTCGGGGTCGGTCTTGCCCATGACGATGAAGATCTTGCAGTCGGGGTTCATGGCCCCGGAGATGTACCACTTGCGCCCGGTGACGACGTACTCGTCCCCGTCCCGCCGGATGAACGTCGTGATGTTGGTGGCGTCGGAGGAGGCCACCTCGGGCTCGGTCATCGCGAACGCGGACCGGATCTCCCCGGCGAGCAGCGGCTCCAGCCACTGCTTGCGCTGCGCGTCGTCCCCGAACTGCGCCAGCACCTCCATGTTCCCGGTGTCCGGTGCGGAGCAGTTCAGCACGGTCGGCGCGAGCTGCGGTGAGCGCCCGGTGATCTCGGCGAGCGGCGCGTACTGGAGGTTGGTGAGACCGGCCCCGTACTCCTCGTCGGGCAGGAAGAGGTTCCACAGGCCCTGGCGGCGCGCCTCGGCCTTCAGCTCCTCCACGACCGCCGGGGTGTCCCACGGGGACGCCAGGGCGGCACGCTGCTCCTCGGCCAGGGCCTCGGCGGGGTAGACATGCTCGTCCATGAAGGCGAGCAGCCGCCCGCGCAGCTCCTCGGTGCGCGCGTCGTACGCGAAGTCCATCCCGGTCAGCCTTCCTGGAGAGTGGTCAGTCCGTGCTCGACGAAGACGGGGACGAGCTCGCCGATCCGGTCGAAGCCCCGCCCGACCGTCTGGCCGAGGGTGTAGCGGTAGTGGATGCCTTCGAGGATCACGGCGAGCTTGAACCAGGCGAACGCCGTGTACCAGGACACGTCCGAGACGTCCCGCCCGGAGCGCGCGGCGTACCGCTCGACCAGCTCGGCGGGGGAGGGGTGCCCGGGGGCCTCGGCGGTCGTCGAGACGGGGGAGTCGGCCATCTCCAGGGGCACGCTGTACATCACCAGGAGACCCAGGTCGGTCAGCGGATCGCCGAGCGTGGACATCTCCCAGTCGAGCACGGCGTTGATCCGGTCGTCGGGGCCGATCAGCACGTTGTCCAGCCGGTAGTCCCCGTGCACGACCGTCGCCGCGGGCGACACCGGCAGGCTGCGCCCCAGCGCCGAGTGCAGCTCGTCGATCCCGGCCAGCTCCCGGTTGCGGGACGCGTCGAGCTGCTTGCCCCAGCGCCGCAGCTGCCGGTCGAGGAAGCCCGCCGGACGGCCGAAGTCGCCGAGGCCGACCCCCTCAGGGGCGACGCCGTGCAGCTCGACGAGCGTGTCCACGAGCGACAGCACCGCGCCCCGCGTCCGCTCGGGCCCGAGCGGGGCCAGCTCCCCGGCGGTCCGGTACGGCGTCCCCTCGACGAACTCCATGACGTAGAACGGCGCCCCCAGCACCTCCTCGTCCTCGCACAGCAGCACCGGACCGGGCACCGGCACGGACGTCTCGCGGTGCAGCGCGCTGATCACCCGGTGCTCGCGCCGCATGTCGTGCGCGGTCGCCAGCACGTGCCCCAGCGGGGGCCGGCGCACGACCCACTTCGCCGCCCCGTCCGAGACGGTGTACGTCAGGTTCGAGCGCCCGCCCTCGATCAGCCGTCCGCTGAGCGGTCCCGTGACCAGTCCGGGCAGCTCGCGCTCCAGCAGGGCGCGCAGCCGGTCGAGATCGAGCCCGGGTGGATGATCGGTGCTCATACGGCGCTCCAGATTCCGTGCGGCGATGGACGTGGATCACATGATGCCGACCGGTCGGTATGTCGTCCAGTACGGGAGCCCCACGTGATCGGGGCCACCCTAGGGGTACGGCTCCCCGCGAGGTGTCGCGGGGAGCCGTGAGGAGCGATTTCCGGACGTGCGTCAGTGGTCGTCGTAGTGGCCGTCGTGCTCGGCGTGACGGTGGCCGTCGTGCAGGTAGTCCACGTGGTCGCCGTGCTGTACGCGCGCGTGGCCGCAGCCCTCGTCGTGACGGTGCTCGTGACCGGAGTGCGTCACGTGGCCGGCCGGCTCGCACTCGTCCCAGTGGCCCTCGTGCGAGCGGTGCAGGTGGCCGTCGTGCGCGTAGTCGACGTGGTCACCGTGGTCGACCTCGGTGTGGCCGCAGTCGGGCCCGTGCGCGTGGGGGTGGGTCGGGTGTTCCTGGTGCAGAACGCTCATGGTGCTCACCTTCGGAAGGTGTGGGGAAAACGTGGGGGAACTGCTCCCCTCAGGCTCCCACGTAAACGGCCCATATGGCGTATATAGGGGCACTCCGGTTGCGTGGCGCCGCCCCTGCCCGGAGGGTCGTGGACATGAAGGCCATCAGCTACCGCCGGTACGGCGGACCCGAGGTGTTCGAGTACGGCGAGGTGCGCGACCCCAAGGTCGGCCCCGACTCGGTGCTGGTCAAAGTCCGCGCCGCCGCGGTCAACCCCGTCGACTGGAAGGCGCGCGAGGGCTATCTCGACGGCATCATCGACCCGGTGTTCCCCGTCGTCCCCGGCTGGGACGTCTCCGGCGTCGTCGTCCAGCCCGGAGTCTCCGTCACGGAGTTCGCCGTCGGCGACGAGGTCATCGGGTACGTCCGTGAGGACTTCCTCTCCCGGGGCACCTTCGCCGAGTACGTCGCCGCGCCCGTGCGCACCCTCGCCCGCAAGCCCCGCAATCTCTCCTTCGAGGAAGCCGCGGGGCTCCCTCTGGCGGGCCTCACGGCCTACCAGAGCCTTTACCACGTCCTGCGCGTCAAACGGGGCGAGACCGTCCTCGTGCACGCCGCAGCGGGCGGCGTGGGCTCTCTCGCCGTCCAGCTCGCCCACCACCTCGGCTGCCGCGTCCTCGGCACCGCGAGCGAGGCCAACCACGACTTCGTCCGCTCCCTCGGGGGCGAACCCCTCACCTACGGCGACGGCCTCGCCGACCGCGTCCGCGGCCTCGCCCCCGAAGGCGTCGACGCGGCCCTCGACACCGTCGGCGGCGACGCCCTCAAGGCGTCCGCCGCGGTCCTCACGCCCGACGGGCGCCTCGCCTCCATCGCCGACGGCGACGTCCTCGCCTACGGCGGCCACTACTTCTGGGTCCGCCCCGACCCCCGCGACCTCACCCACCTCACCGAACTCGCCGAGCAGGGCGCGCTCTCGGTCCATCTCGCCGAGACGTTTCCTCTGGAGCGGGCGGCGGAGGCGTACCGCCTGAACCAGACGGGGCGGACTCGGGGGAAGATCGTGGTGACGGTGGACTGGGAGGAGGAGGGGGAAGTGGGAGAGACGGGGGATTAGGGGGGCGGGGGGAGGGTGGGTGGTTGGGCGGTCGATTCGCGAGAGGCCGGGCGGGGGCTGGGCGGTTGGTTTGTGGGACGGCGGGCGGCGGGTGGGTGGTTGTTTGTGGGACGCCGGGCGGGCGGGCCGACGCCGGCTGCTTGCTGCGGGTGGTCCTGGTGCGCGTGCGGGTGGCGTGCCGTCGAGTGGTGGAGAGCCGTTCGGAGCGTGCTGCGATCGCCTGCTCGGCCGAGGCCCGCGCTGCTGTGTGAGCCGGTCGGCGCGGCGGGGCTGGTTAGCGCGGCGGGCGGGACTCGGCGGTGACCTGCGAAGCAGCGACAGCTGAGCGGCTGCGCCACTTGGCGGACGCTTGATGGGACGCCATCCGCGTGCGCGAAGGGGGGAGGGTGGTCGGAGGGGCTGCTGCGGGGCAGGGCTCCTCGCGCGCGTACGTACGCGTGGTGCGGTGCGGGGTCGTGCGGTGACGTGGCGTGGCGAAGGCGCCGGGGTAGCCGTTAGCGGCCTCGCTGTGCCTCGCACGTGCGTGCGCGTAGGGCGGTGCGAACCCGGCAAGGTCCTCGTCCGCCTGCACAGCTCGCACGCGGGGGTGGTGTCTCGCCGGGTGGCTCGACGACGGTCGCCGCCGTGACTGCGCGAGCCGTGGCGCTGCCCGGCCTGCCGTCCGGGGCCGGATGCTCCTCGCGCGCTGGGTGACTTGCGTGTCGGTGCGGCGGTGTAGTGCTTGCCCTCGGGGCCCGCCCGCTCGCGCGCGGGGCCGCCGTCTCCGGTGGAGCACTCCTCAGCGTCCGCCCGGGGCCCTCTCGCCGCTGGCCTCCCCCTCGAACCACCAGAGCCCGCGCGGGGAACCCCCTCCGAGAGAGTCGGCGTTCCGCGCGGAAGGGGCATGGTGCCCCGCGAGTGAGCCCCCGTGCACCCACCCAGCCCTCACACCACCACCAACGCCGCCGCGCACACCGCCGTCGCCGCCGTGCACAGCACCGCCGCTGTCGCGAGGCGGGGGGCGAGGACGGGTGGGTGGGGGGTGGAGGTGAGGGTGCGGATGCGGATGTGGGCGAGGGAGAGGAACGCCAGCCAGAGGGCGAAACAGAGGGCGCAGATGAGGACGCCGGGGAGCGAGGGGCCGTCGTGGAGGGCGGTCTTCATGGCCAGGACGGCGGACACCGTGCCCGCCAGCGTCGTCCGGCGCCACGCGAGCCGCGTGCGCTCGGGCTGGAGCCCGGGATCACGGACGTCGGGGTCGGCAACCGGAACGCGCGCCCCGCCGACGTCGTCCCCGTCCCTCACTTGTTCCACCCCAGCACCACCGCCACGACCATCGCGACGGCGACGACGGCGACGACGAGACTGAGCACCGCGGGGAACCGGGACGCCGGCAGATCCTCCCCGCGCCGCATCGCCCGCTCGCACCGCACCCAGTGGTTCAACGCCCGCACCGCGCACAGCACCCCGGCGACCAACAGGGCCAGCGCGAGCCCGACGCGCCACCCCCAGCGCAGGTCGGGAAGGAACTGGTCGACCGCGAACCCGCCGCCGACCAGCGCCATCGCCGTACGGAGCCAGGCGAGGAACGTGCGTTCGTTGGCGAGCGAGAACCGATAGTCCGGCGTGGTCCCTTCCTCCCGGACGCGCTCGGGCGCGAACCACAGGCGGACGTTTCGAACAAAATCGATCACGCTCAGGACCCTACCCGGCGCCGGGGGAGGGGGCGTTGTCAGTGGCGGGCGTTACGGTCGGTGACATGGAGGTACCAGCGCCGCCGAGCGGCTACCCGCACCCCAACCCCGGCCTGACCCCGGCCGAACACCACCTCGCCCTGCCGGGCTTCTGGCCCGCCTACCTGGCCGTCCCCCAGGCCGACTTCGAGGAGTACGGCGCGGACGAGGCGGACGTCGACGCGGCGTGCGAGGCGCTGTACGACGCGACGGAGGCATGGCCGGCGCTCAGACTCCCGCTGCCCCGGGGCCGCGCGGTGCGGATCGTGTTCGCGAACCGTCCGGACGACCCGGGCGTCGAGTACATCCTCACCGACCCCGCCCCGCGAGCACTCGCCCCGACCGGAACCCGCCTCACCGCCCTCCCCTGGCCGGACCTCCTCGCCCTGGCGGAGGCGGTCGCGGACGACGGAGAGGGCGGGGCGGTCCTGGATGCCGGCGAGGGCGAGGCGATCGCGGACGGTGGCGAGGGCGAGGCGATCCCGGACGACGGAGAGGGCGGGGCGGTCCCGGATGCCGGCGCGGGTCAGGCGGTCGTGGACGGTGGCGAGGGTGAGGCGGTTCCGGAGGACGACGGCGAGGGCGTCCGCGACGCCCACCGCCGACTCCTCCTGCTGCTGCCCGTGTACGCCGCCACGGGCGCGCCCGCCGACGAGGCCCTGGCGCGCACGTGCACCGCCCTGACGTCGATCGGCGTACCCGCGCGCAGCGCCCCCGCCCTGGCCGGCCGGCTCCTCGACCGACCCCTCTGGGACGCGTCGGGCGCCAGCCCCCTCAGCGGAGCCCACCCCGGTGCTCTCTGAGCCGTTCGTACGCCGCCAGCCCGTCCGGCACCCACGTCCACTCCCTGAGCCGTCCCTCGACCTCCTCCTCGGACAGGAACCCGTACCAGTCGACCTCCTCCACCTGAGGCCGCACCGGCAGCGACCACCGCGCCTCGTACACGGCGGACCACCAACTGTTCCCCGCCCCGTCGTCGTACAGGAACTTGAACAGGAACTCCGGCTGCCCCAACCCCCTCACCCCCAACTCCTCCTCCGCCTCCCGCAACGCCGCCTCGTCATACGCCTCCCCGGCCCCGACCACCCCGCCCACGAACATGTCGTACAGCGACGGAAACACCATCTTCGTGGCCGTCCGCCGGTGCACGAACAACCGCCCCGCGTCATCCCGCACCTCGATGAACACACACCGATGCCGCATCCCCCGCGCATACACCTCCCCACGCGGCGCCCGCCCCACCACGTTGTCCCGTTCATCGACGACGTCAAGAATCTCGTCAGCAGCACTCATGGACCCATCCAAGCAGCCCCCACACCCCGACTCCCCAGCATCGACGCCCCCGGGCCGCCCACCCGGAACCGGTCACTCTACGGCCCGCCGTCCCGCGTCGGCCGTGCGTCGGCAGTCGCTCTGGACCGGCCGCCTCCGGCCCGGCTGCTCAGGCTGGCTGTTCCGGCGTCAGCCCACAGCCCCGCCTGCCTGGGACCGGTCACGCTGCGGCGCGCCGTTCCGCGTCGGTCGCGTGTCGCCAGTGGCTCTGGACCGGTTGTCTCCGGCCCGGCTGCTCAGGCTGGCTGTTCCGGCGTCAGCCCACAGCCCCGCCTGCCTGGGACCGGTCACGCTGCGGCGCGCCGTTCCGCGTCGGTCGCGTGTCGCCAGTGGCTCTGGACCGGTTGTCTCCGGCCCGGCTGCTCAGGCTGGCTGTTCCGGCGTCAGCCCACAGCCCCGCCTGCCTGGGACCGGTCACGCTGCGGCGCGCCGTTCCGCGTCGGTCGCGTGTCGCCAGTGGCTCTGGACCGGTTGTCTCCGGCCCGGCTGCTCAGGCTGGCTGTTCCGGCGTCAGCCCACAGCCTCGCCTGCCTGGGACCGGTCACGCTGAGGCCCGTCATCCCGCGTCGGCCGCGTGTCGCCGTGGCTCTGGACCGGTTGTCTCCGGCCCGGCTGCTCAGGCTGGCTGTTCCGGCGTCAGCCCACAGCCCCGCCTGCCTGGGACCGGTCACGCTGAGGCCCGTCATCCCGCGTCGGCCGTGCGTCGGCAGTCGCTCTGGACCGGCCGCCTCCGGCCCGGCTGCTCAGGCTCGCCGCTTTGGCGTCAGCCCAACAGCCCCGCTCTCGGCATCGTCCGCTCGGACCGGCCGCCCTCAGGCCCGCCGTCCCGCGTCGGCCGTGCGTCGGCAGTCGCTCTGGACCGGCCGCCTCCAGCCCAGCCGCTCAGGCTCGCCGCCCGGCGTCAGCCCCCTCCCGGCGCCCGGAACCTCCTCAGCCCTTACCGCCTCGGGCCAGTCACCCTCGCGCCATTTCCCCAAGCCGGCAGCCTCGGCGCCAGCCACCCGCACCGGTTGCCCCAGCCAGGCACCACCCAGGAGCGACCGCCCGGCACCAACTGCCCGGACCAGCCGCTGCCCGGACCGGTGACTCAGGCCGGCTGTCCCGGTGCCGGACATCCCGGATCGGCCGCTCCGGGCGCAAGCCGCCCCAACCTTGCCTCCCACGCCATCTCCAACGCTGCCTCCGCAGACGGCCACCCCAGGTGCTGACCACTACAGATGCCGCCCCCCGACACCGCCCTCCCGACACCGCCCTCCCGACACCGGCCGTCCCGGCCCAGCCGCCTCCCCAGACCTGCCCCGCAGACCAGCCCCGGTCAGGCCCTCTCTAGTCCGGCCCCCGGACCACCCCCACCCTCACCCCGGCTGAAGATTCCGCGCAGGTTCCCGCACCCCGCCCCCCTGCGGCATGGCCGGATGCAACCCCAGCAGCACGATCCCCGTGACGATCCCGGCCAACCCCGCCGCCTCCCAGGCGAGTGCCCCGGTGTCGGTCCGCAGCCGGTCGCCGAGGAAGCCCACGCCGCAGGCGATGCCGGCGAGGGGCTGGGCGGCGGTGAGGGCGGGGAGGGACATCCGCAGGGGCGCCGTCTCGAACGCGCTCTGGACGAGGACGAGCCCGGTGACGCCGAGCGCCAGGACGGCGTAGGGCTGCCACCCGGTGAGGAGCCCGGCGAGCCCGCCGGCGGCGAACCGCTGCCCGCTGACCCGCGTCAGAGCGTCCTGGACGCCGTACAGCAGCCCGGCCGCGAGGGCGAGCAGGACGGGCCCGGAGCTGAGCCGGGACCGCTTGGCGTACGCCGTCAGCAGCAGCGCGAGCCCGGTCATCGCGCCGATGATCAGCCAGTGCCGCAGCGGATCGGCGACCGCGTGCCCGCCGCGCGGCTCACCGGCGACGATGAACGCGGTCACGCCCCCGGCGAGCAGCGCGAGCCCCGTCCACCCCTGTTTCCCGAGGCACTGGCGGGTGTACCGGCGCGAGAGCGCCAGCGCGAAGAGCAGGTTCGTCGCGAGCAACGGCTCGACGAGGGACACCTCACCCCGTCCGAGCGCGACCGCGCCCAGCGCCATCCCGGCGACCATCAGCCCGAGCCCGCCCAGCCAGCGCGGCACCCGCACCAGGTCGAGCAGCAGCCGGGGCGAGAGGAAGTCGCCGAGCGGCGCCCGCCGCGCGGCCTGCTGCTGGAGCACGAACCCGAAACCCAGACAGCAGGCGGCGCTCACGGCGAGAGTCAGAACCAGTACCGACACGCTGCGTACCTCGATGATCGTCCGGTCGGACCACGGTCGTCGCGGCCGACTGTAGTGCCCCGCGCGCCGACCGCTCCGGGGAATGCGAGGAACGACGCCCACGGGTACCCCGCAGCCGTGCGCTCACCCCGCTGCAACGCGGAGCAAAGCGGACGGGAGGGGGCCGGCCGTCCCGACATCGTGGGCCGCGCCGCCCCGCCGCGCCATGGCGTACGCCACACCCCCGTCACGTCCGCGCCATACGCCACACCCGCGCCACGTGCCCCGCACCGCCCCCGACCAGCACTCCCGCCTGGTTGATCACCGGTCCAAGTCCCTTGGGACGGCAGTCACTTGATACGTGTCATGTTCCCCTGGCCCTTGACGCTGACCGCTACCTGGGGCTTTGCTGTGCGTGATCGGCCGATCGCAGGCCGACGGCAATCCGTGCCGTGCCCGTGTCGTGCCAGTCCTGCCAGGAGGATGAGGAAGTCCCGCGGTGCCCCCACCCCCGCCCTCCCCGGTTCCCGGTCGCGAACACCCGCCCAGGACCCTGGACGCCACCCTCGACGACGCCGAACTCGGCGTCGCCCGCGCCGCGCTGGCCCAGGGCCGCTGGCAGGCCGCCCGCACCCTCCTCGCCCGCACCGGCGACGACTGGGACCGCCGGGGCCACCGCGCCGCCGTCCTCTCACTCGAACCCCACGCCGCCCCCGGAGCCACGGAGTGGCTGACCGCCGAACCGCACAACCCCGACGCCGCGACGCTCCTCGCCCTCGCCCTCGTCCGCCGCGCCTGCCGGGACGAGCGCGCCTGCCGGGACGAGCGCACCTGCCGGGACGAACGCGCCCACCGGGGCGGGCCCATCCACCGGGACGAGACCGACGCGGACGACGCCCGCGCCGCCTGCCACGCGGCGGCCCGCCTCGCCCCCGCCGACCCCACCCCCTGGCTGGGCCTGCTCCGCCTCGACGGCGACGACGCCCCCGCCGCCGTCCGCCTCTTCGAGGAGGTCCGCGCGCGTCACCCCGACCACCACCAGGCCCACCACCTGATGGTCGCCCGCCTCGCCGAACGCCGTGCCGACAGCGGGCCCGACCCGCTCCACGAGGTGTACGACTTCGCCGCCTGGGCCGCCGAACAGGCGCCCGCCGACTCGCCGCTCGCGATCCTCCCGGTCGTCGCGCACGCCGAGCGCTACCGCGTCCTCGCCGCCCACGGCCACCTCTCCGCCGACCCCGCCGCCTCCGGGCACTGGGCCGGCGGGCGCTCCCGCGAGGTGATGAAGGCCGCGTACGACTGGTGGCTGGAGTGGGAGCACGAGGGGCACCCCCGCCGCCTCATCGACCTCAACTACCTCGCCCACGCCGCGACCTGCGCCGGCCGCCCCGCCGAGGCGTCCGCCCTCTTCCAGCGCATCACCGGCCACGCGACACCCCGCCCCTGGTCCTACCCGGACCGGGACCCGTACGACGCGTTCACGAGGGCGAGGGAACGAGCGCTGAGGAGGGGGTACGGGGAGGAGACCCCGTCATACCCGTAGTACTCAGCCATACCCGTAGTACCCCTACGCCCCGTAATACCCCCTACAACCCTGAGAACCCAGTGAGACTGCCCCCGAGGACTGGCCCTCACCCACCCCCAAGTGCTCGAATGGATACGTGAAACCCGAACCACCCGAGGAAACCCCCGCAGGCGACGGCACCCCCATCGGCCGCCGTGTCCTCCTCGGCACCCTCGGTCTCGGCGCCCTGGGCGTGGCCGCCGCGCCCGTCCTGCAGCGCGGCATGGAATCCGTGCTCGGCACGATCGCCGGCAAGGACCCCACGGGCCTCACCGGCCTCCTCCCGAACGGCGGCGGTTTCCGCTACTACTCGGTGACCTCGTCCGTCCCCCACAAGAACGACACGAACTACCGCCTCACCGTCGACGGCCTGGTGGACCGCCCCGCGACGTACACCCTCCCCGACCTGAGAGCCATGCCCCAGACCCGCATGGTGAAGGACGTCCAGTGCGTCACCGGCTGGCGCGTGCCCGACACCCCCTTCGAGGGCGTACGCCTCTCCCACCTCCTGGACGCGGCGGGCGTCCGGGCCAAGGCCGGCGCGATCCGCTTCACCTGCTTCGACGGCGCCTACACCGAGAGCCTGACCCTCGCGCAGGCCCGCCGAGCCGACGTCCTGGTCGCCCTGCGGATGCAGGACAAGGACCTGGGCCACGCCCACGGCGGCCCCGTCCGCCTGTACGTCGCCCCGATGTACTTCTACAAGTCCGCCAAGTGGCTCTCAGGTATTACGGTCACCGAGGACGTCGAACCCGGCTACTGGGAGGAACGCGGCTACGACGTCGACGCCTGGGTCGGCAAGTCGAACGGACGCGACGATGACCCCACCGCCTGACACCCTCACGCCGACGACGTCCGGCGTCCCCCGCTTCACCCGCGCCGAGCGGTGGATCCACCGCACGACCGCCTTCCTCATGGGCGTCTGTGTCGTCACCGCCGGCTGCCTCTACCTCCCCGAACTCGCCGAACTGGTGGGCCGCCGCGAACTCGTCGTCCGCGTCCACGAGTTCGCGGGCCTCGCGCTTCCCGTCCCGGTCCTGGCCGGCCTCTTCTCCCGCCCCTTCCGCAAGGACCTCGGCCACCTGAACCGCTTCGGCCCCCACGACCGCCGCTGGCTGCGCGCCGCCCTGCGCCGCGACCGGCACCCCGCCTCGCGCCCGGCCGCCAAGTTCAACGCAGGCCAGAAGATCTACGCCGCCTGGGTCGCCGGCGCCACCCTGGTCATGCTCGGCACCGGCCTCCTCATGTGGTTCACCCACCTCACCCCGCTCATGTGGCGCACCAGCGCCACCTTCGTCCACGACTGGCTGGCCCTCACCCTCGGCATCGTCCTCGCCGGCCACATCGGCATGGCCCTCGCCGACCCCGAATCCCGCCACGGCATGCGCACCGGCAGGGTCAGCCCCGACTGGGCCCTGCGCGAACACCCCCTGTGGCGTCCCGACGAACGGCCGTGAGCGGACCAGGACGACGCCCTGATCCGCTCACGGACACACGCCCGTCCCGGAGTTCACCCCCCGAAGCCCCCGAAGTCCAGCAGCACCTTGCAGGACCGCCCCCGGTCGGCCGCCAACTCGAACGCGGACTCGGCCTGCGCGACCGGCACCACCGCGCTCACCAGCCCGTCGAACGACGGCTGGGCGGCGAGGAGTTGAAGGGCCTCGTCGAACTCGGTGTCGAAGCGGAACGCCCCGCGCAGCTCGATCTCGCGGCTGACGACGAGGTTCCCGGCGAAGGGGCTGCGGCCGGACGGCAGCATGCCGAGCTGGACGACGACCCCGCCGCGCCGGACGAGGCGGAGGCAGGTGTCGAGCCCGGCGGCGACGCCGGACGCCTCGACGGCGACGTCAACCTCCAGAGGCCAGCCGGGATCTGACGGATCGTCGGCCCGGACGGCGGCGTCCGCGCCCGCGACCCGCCCGAACTCCAGCGCGGCGGGCAGGAGATCGGTCACCGTCACCCGCGCGGCCCCGGCGGCCTTCGCGGCGGCCACCACCAGGCACCCGATCGGCCCGGCCCCGGTCACCAGCACGTGCCGCCCGCGCACCTCCCCGGCCCGCCGCACGGCGTGCAGTGCGACGGAGAGGGGTTCCGCGAGAGCGGCCCGGCGCAGCCCGAGCCCGTCCGGCAGCACCCTCAACTGCTCCCGCGGAACGGCGATCCGGGCCGCGAACCCGCCCTGCACGTGCGGCGTCCGCGCCGCGCTGCCCAGGTACCGGGTGTCCCGGCAGACGTTGCGCCGCCCGTCCGCGCACTCCGGACAGACCCCGCAGGGCGTGGCCGGGTGCACGGCGACCGCCTGCCCGGAGAACGGCCCCGACAGCGCCGTCCCGACGACCTCGTGACCCAGCACCATCGGCTCCTTGAGCCGGAAGTCACCGACCCTGCCGTGCCGCCAGTAGTGCAGGTCGGAACCGCAGACCCCGCCGTAGCGGACGGCGACCAGCGCCTGCCCGGGTCCGGCCTCGACCGGCGTCAACTCCTCGACGCGCAGGTCCCCTTGACCGTGGATGACACAACTCAGCATGCCCGTACCCCCGTTCACAGCACGCTCGTCATGCCGCCGTCGACATACAGGATCTGCCCGCTGACGAAGTCCGCCGCCGGCGAGGCGAGGAACAGCACCCCGCCCACCAGGTCCTCGGTCCGCCCCCACCGCCCGGCCGGCGTCCGCCGGCGCACCCAGGCGCTGAACTCCTCGTCGTCCACGAGGGCTTGGGTCAGCTCCGTCTCGATGTACCCGGGCCCGAGCCCGTTGACCTGGACGCCGGACGGCCCCCAGTCCGCGCACATGCCCTTCGTCAGCATCTTCAGCGCGCCCTTGGTCGCCGCGTACGGCGCGATACCGGGCCGCACGACCTCGCTCTGCAGCGAGCAGATGTTGACGATCTTCCCGTGCCCGCGCGCCGTCATGTACCGGGCGGCCTCGCGGCCCACCAGGAACGCGCTGGTGAGGTTGGTGTCGAGCACGCGGTGCCAGTCGGAGTCGGTGAACTCCAGGAGCGGCGCCCGCAGTTGCATCCCCGCGTTGTTGACGAGGATGTCGAGCGGACCGACCCGCTCCTCGACGTCCTTGATCCCGGCGGCGACTGACGGACCGTCAGTGACGTCGAACACGGCCGTGTGGACCTTGCCGGGCAGCTTCCGCGCCGCCTCGGCCAGCCGCTCGCCGTCACGCCCGTTGAGGACGACCGTGCAGCCCGCTTCCGCGAGACCCCGGGCGAGCGCCAGGCCGATACCCCGGCTGGACCCGGTGACGAGCGCGGTCCGGCCGGTGATGTCGAAGAGAGGATGACTCATCGCCGTACTCCTAAAGGACCAGAGACAGAAGGAGGACCACACCGCCCGCGACCACGGAGATGATCGTCTCCATGACGGACCAGGTCTTGAGGTTCTGGCCGACACTCAGCCCGAAGTACTCCTTGACCATCCAGAACCCGGCGTCGTTGACATGGCTGAAGAAGAGGGACCCGGCGCCGATCGCGAGGACGAGCAGCGCGGCGTGCGTCGTCGACATGTCGGCCGCGAGCGGCGCCACGAGGCCGGCCGCCGACACCGTCGCCACCGTCGCCGAACCCGTCGCGAGCCGGATCGCGACCGCGATCAGCCAGGCCAGCAGGATCGCCGAGATCGACCAGTCCTCGGAGATCTCCAGGATCATCTGCCCGACCCCGGAGTCGATCAGCGTCTGCTTGAAACCACCGCCCGCGCCGACGATCAGCAGGATCCCCGCCATCGGCGCGAGGCTCTTCTCGACCAGCTCGTTGAGCCGCTGCTTGGAGAACCCGGCCGGCCGCCCGAGCGTGAAGATGCCGACGAGGACGGCCGCGAGCAGCGCGATCAGCGGCGAGCCGACGACGTCGAAGACCCGCTGGACGGTGTTCTCCTTGTCGTCGATCACGATGTCGACCAGCGCCTTCGAGAGCATCAGGACGACCGGCAGCATGATCGTGAACAGCGTCGCACCGAAGCTCGGCCGCTTCTCCAGGTCCTCCGACGGCCGCTGCGGCACCATCTTGTCGGGCGCCTGGACGTCGACCCAGCGGGCCGCGTACCGCGAGAACAGCGGCCCCGCGATGATCACCGTCGGGATCGCCACCAGCACGCCGAGCGCCAGCGTGACCCCGAGGTTCGCGCCGACCGTGTCGACCGCGACCAGCGGGCCGGGGTGCGGCGGGACCAGCCCGTGCATCACGGACAGCCCGGCCAGCGCCGGGATCCCGATCCGCATCAGCGAGTAGTCGCCGCGCTTGGCGACCATCAGCACGACCGGGATCAGCAGGACGACGCCGACCTCGAAGAACAGCGGCAGCCCGATCACCGAGGCGATCAGCACCATCGCCCACGGCATCGTCCTGCCGGTGGCCTTCGCGAGGATCGTGTCGACGATCTGGTCGGCGCCGCCGGAGTCCGCCAGCAGCTTGCCGAGGATCGCGCCCAGCGCGATCAGCACCCCGACGCCGGCGACCGTCGAACCGAGGCCGGAACTGAAGCTCGCGATCGCCTTGTCCAGCGGCGCCCCGGCGAACGCGCCCAGCGCGAGCGTGCCGATGGTCAGCGACAGGAAGGCGTGGAGCTTGAACTTGGTGATGAGCAGGACGATGACGGCGATGCCCGCCAACACGGCGATACCGAGCTGCGCGTGCCCGGCCGAGGTGATCGGCTCCGGCGCGTCCGCTGCCAGCATCTCGACGCTGAGTCTGGTCACGGGGGTCCCTTACGACTACGGGGAGGGATGGGTGAGGTGGGGGCGGGGATGGGGGAGCGGAGGGTGGTACGGGAGATGGCTCGGAGGTACTACGGGTCGGACGGCCGGGGAGCGGCGGATGATCAGACCGTCCGACGTCCCGCTCCTGCCCGGCCCCGCGCAGCCCAATCGATCAGCCGGACTACCCGGCGACTACCCGGCGACGACCCGGTGGACTACCCGGCGGACGACCCGAGCCCGGCGACCGCCCGCTCGGTGATCTCCTCCGGACGCCCAGAGACATCCACGACGACCCCCGCCTCGTCCTCCTGGAGGGGTTCCAACGTGGCGAACTGGGAGTCGAGCAGCGCGGTCGGCATGAAGTGGCCCTCCCGGTGCCCCATACGGTCCTCGATCAGCTCGCGCGAGCCGCTGAGGTGCAGGAACAGCAGCCCCGGGGCCGCCGCACGCAGCCGGTCCCGGTACGACCGCTTCAGCGCCGAACAGCTGACGACCCCGCCGAGACCGGCCCGCTCACGCGCCCACGCGCCGATCGAGTCCAGCCAGGGCGCGCGGTCGTCGTCGTCCAGCGGGGTACCGGCCGACATCTTCGCGATGTTCGCCGGCGGATGGAAGTCGTCGCCCTCGGCGTACGGGACACCGAGCCGGGCCGCGAGCAGGGGACCGATCGTGGTCTTGCCGGTGCCCGCGACGCCCATGACCACGACGACCTGGGGGGTGCTCATCACTACCTCGCTGTCTTCCTCGACGTACTGCCGACACGTGATGTCGACATCACTGAAACCTATTAGGTACGACGAATTCAAGCCCTCGTGACCAATAAATCTGACTTTTTGGGTCCGTGACCGGGGACGTACGCTGAGTGCATGACCATTCCGGGCCGAGGTCTGCACGGCCATGTACTCGACACCCTCGGACCCGCGATCACCGCAGGCGAGTTCCCCCCTGGCAGCGTTCTGCGCACCGACGAGCTGTCCCAGCGCTTCGACGTCTCCCGCTCCGTCATGCGCGAGGCCGTCCGCGTCCTCGAATCCATGCACCTCGTGGAGTCACGCCGGCGCGTGGGCGTGATCGTGCGCCCCACCGCCGAGTGGAACGTCTACGACCCCCAGGTCATCCGCTGGCGCCTCGCCGGCGCCGACCGCCCCCGCCAACTGCGCTCACTCACCGTCCTGCGCTCGGCGATCGAGCCGGTCGCGGCGGGCCTCGCGGCGAGGAACGCGACGCCGCAGCAGTGCGCCGAACTCACGGAGTGCGTCCTCGGCATGGTCGCCAACTCCAAAGGCCACCGACTGGAGGGCTACCTCATCCACGACGTCGCCTTCCACCGCGTCATCCTCACGGCCTCCGGCAACGAGATGTTCGCCCGCCTCGGCGACGTCGTCGCGGAAGTCCTCACCGGCCGCACGGAGCACCAGGTCATGTTCGAGGACCCCGACCCCGCCGCCGTCACCCTCCACGTCCAGGTCGCCGAAGCCGTCCGCGAAGGCAACGCCGAACGCGCCGAACAGCTCACCCGCGAGATCACCGAGGGCGCCCTCCAGGAACTGGACATCCTGGCGCCCTGAGCCGGCCTCACTCCCCAGGAGACCCCGGCCTCACTCCCCGGGAAACTCCCCGTCCACATACACCCAGGCCCCGTCGACCCGCTCGAACCGGCTCACCTCGTGCAGCGACCCACCCCGGTACGAGGCCCGGAACTCCACAACCCCCTTGGTGTGGAACGCCGTTCCGTCCCGAGTCGCGACGATCTCCAACCCGGTCCACCGCATCCCCGGATCCAGCTCCAGGCTCCCGGGCCGCGTCCGGGGATGCCACGTCCGCACGAGATACCCCGCGTCCCCCTTCACGAACGCGCTGTACCGCGACCGCATCAACGCCTCAGCGGTCGGCGCACCGACCGCACCGGCACCGACCACACCGGCGTGATACCGCCCACAACAGGCGTCGTACGGCTGGGGAAGCCCACAGGGGCAGAGGACGGGACGCACCATGCCCCCATTCTGCCGGACCCCGCCGAACCGCCCTACGCAGGCAACGGCGGCACCGGCGGCATCGCGGGAAACTCCGGCAGCACACCCCCATACACCCACGCGTCGAACAACTCCTCCACCCCCTGCCCGGCGAACCGCCCCACATGGGCGACGAACGTGGACGTCGTCACCGCACCCCCCCGATGCAACCCGGCCCATCCCCGAAGCATGGGAAAGAACGCGGAGTCCCCGAGAGCACACCGAATCGCATGGACGGCAACCCCACCCCGCTCATACAACCGATCGTCGAACATGTTCTTCCGCCCGGGATCGGCGAGCCGCAGATCCTGCGGCATCGAGGCGAGCAACCGATGCGCGGCGGCGGCGAGTTGGTGCGCGCTGCGCCCCCCGGACCGCTCCGACCACAGCCACTCCGCGTACTTCGCGAGCCCTTCGTTGAGCCAGATGTGCCGCCAGTCGGCGACGGACACACTGTTCCCGAACCACTGATGGGCCAGCTCGTGCGCGATGAGCCGTTCCGAACCCCGGGCCCCGTCCACATGGTTGACCCCGAACAGCGACAACCCCTGCGCCTCGACGGGCACATCGAGCTCTTCCTCGGTGACGACGACCGCGTACTCGTCGAACGGATAGGGCCCGAACACCTCCTGGAAGTACTCCATCATCGCGGGCTGCCGAGCGAAGTCCCGCGAGAACCGGGGCAGCAACTCGGCGGGGATATGCCCGTGTTGAGGCACCCCACCGGGCCCGATGTCACCGAGCAGCACCGTCTGGTACTTCCCGATGGCGAGCCCGACGAGATAACTGGAGGTCGGGGCGGACTGCTCGTACACCCAAGTCGTCGTGGACGCACGGGTGGTACGCGTGAGCAGCCGCCCCCCGGTCACCACGGAGTACGCGGACGGCACGGTGATGGACAGCAGATAGGACGCCTTGTCGGCGGGCCGGTCGTTGCAGGGGAACCAGGACGGCGCCCCCACGGGCTGGCTCGCCACCAGCGCCCCGTCCCCCAGCTCCTCCCAACCGATCCCGCCCCAGGGGCTGTTGACCGGCTTGGGATTCCCGGACCAGTGCACCTCGACGGTGAACGCGGCACCCCCGCGCACCGACTTGGCGGGCCGCACCCTCAACCGCCCGCCCCGGTGGGTGTATTGGGCCTGACGCCCGTCGACCCGCACCCGCCCGACCCGGAAGTCCGCGAGGTTCAGGTGGAATTCGCTCAGCGCCCCCCGCCCGGCGATCGCGTTGATCCGGGCCGTCCCGGACAACCGGTTCGGCCCGGGACGGTAGTCCAGCGTGATCTCGTAGCGATGCACGCGGTAGCGAGGGTCGCCGTTGTCCGGGAAGTACGGGTCCGGCCCCGCTGCCTGCTGAACTGCCACTACCGCGTCCGCTCCCTGCGCCGTGCCACTCGAATCGTCGCCCATGGGCACCGAGTGGCCTGGGCTCACGGGCGCCATGCCTCGATCGGGTTGCCGAGCCAGCGGGTGTCGTCGGGGACGGACTCCGCGGCCATGACGAGCGACGCGGGACCCAGCGTCGTACGGGCCCCGATCGTGCTGCCGGGCAGCACGATTCCGCCAGGGCCCAGCGTGGCACCCTCACGGAGTACCACAGTATCCGTCCGCAAGATCCGGTCGTGGAAGAGGTGAGTCTGCAGAACACAGCCCCGGTTGACCGTCGACCCCGCCGCGAGCGTCACGAGATCGGCCTCCGGCAGCCAGTGCGACTCCAGCCAGACCCCCTTCCCGATCCGCGCCCCGAGCCCCCGCTGCAACGCCGTCATGACGGCCGTCCCCGGCACCGCGCCGGCCAGCCACGGCACCGCGACGACCTCGACGAACGTGTCCGCCAGCTCGTTGCGCCACACGAACGAGCTCCACAGCGGATGCTCCCCGGCCCGATGCCGCCCCACCAGCGCCCACTTGGCGACGACCGCGAGCACCGAGCCCAGCACACCGGCGGCCAGCAGCACGACCCCGCCCGCGAGGAACCCCCACGGACCCAGCGCGCACAGCGCCGCGACGACCAGCACCGCGAGCCCCGCCGAGCAGAACACCGGCACGATCCGGCACAGTTCGACCAGCCCGCGCGCCCACAGCAGCCGCGCCGGCGGCTCGTACGTCCGGCTCTGATCGCCGTCCGACGCGCTGCGCGGCAGCTTCACCGGCGGCAGCCCGAGATACGAGCTGCCCTTCTTCGCCTTCTTCGGCGTCGCCGACAGCACCCCGACGAGCCCGCCCTCGGGCACCGACCGCCCCGGCGCCGTCATCCCCGAGTTCCCGAGGAACGCCCGCCGCCCGATCTCGGCCCGCCCGATCCGCACCCAGCCGCCACCCAGCTCGTACGGCGCGGTCAGGGTGTCGTCCGCGAGGAACGCCCCCTCGCCGACCGTCGTCAGACTCGGCAGCGCCAGCACGGTCGACACCTCGGCCCCGCGCCCGATCCGCATCCCCAGCGCCCGCAGCCACACCGGCGTGACCAGCCCCGCGTACAGCGGGAACAGCGTCTCGCGCGCCTGGTCCATCAACTGCGTCACGGTCCACGCCTGCCACCCGACCCGGCTGTGCGTCGGATACGTCCCCTCCCCGAGCCGCAGGCTCAGCAGCCGGACGCCGACGAGGATCAGGAACGCGTACACCAGCCCGTACGCCAGGGTCGCCGGGACGAGCGCGTACAGCACCCCCGGCCACACCGCCCCGCCGGGCCGCACGAACACCGACGCCACCAGCAGCGCGACGGCCGCCGCGGCCACCGGCAGCAGGCTGAGGGCGCCGCCCGACAGGCCGTACATGAACCGCCAGGCCGTACCCCGCGCCGGCCGCTCCTTGGGCCAGCTCCGCTTCGCCTTGCCCAGCTTGACCGCCGGAGCCCCCGCCCACCGCTGCCCGGTGGGCACCTGCCCGGCGACGGCCGACCCCGGGGCCACCTCCGCCCGCTTGCCGACCCGGGCCCCCGGGAACAGCACACTGCGCGTCCCGACGACAGCGTGCGCGCCCACCTTCAGCGCGCCGACCTCAAGCCGGTCCCCGTCCAGCCACCAGCCGGACAGGTCGACCTCGGACTCGACGGCCGCCCCGCGCCCCAGCTTCAGCATGCCGGTCACCGGCGGCAGCGAGTGCAGGTCCACCTCGGGCCCCACCTTCGCGCCCAGCGCCCGCGCGTACCGCTCCAGCCACGCCCCGGTCAGCGAGGTCGCCCCGCTGAACTCGGCCAGCCGCTCCGCCGTCCACAGCCGCAGGTGCACGCTCCCGCCGCGCGGATACCGGCCCGGCTTCACCCCGCGCAGCAGCAGCCGCGCGCCGCCGGCCGCGATGCCGAGCCGCCCCGGCGGGGTGAACAGCGCCAGCGCGGCGACGACGAGCGCCCACCACGGCGCCGTCGGCAACCACCCGTACCCCGGCAGCAGGTTCCCGGCCGCCGCGAGGACCGTCGCCCAGCGCAGCCCCGTCAGCGTGAACAGCGGCAGGAGCAGCAGGAGTTGGACGACCTGGGCGCGCACCGGGACCGGCACGATGACCCGCGCCGCGCCGTCGTCCTGCGCCGACTCCTCCAGCAGACGGGCGAGTTTGCGCAGCACCGGCTGCTGATAGATGTCCAGGACGGCCGCGCTCGGATACCGCTCGCGCAGCCGCGTCGTGAGCTGCGCGGCGGCCAGGCTGCCGCCCCCGATGGCGAAGAAGTCGTCCGACGCGCTCGTGACCGGCGTGCCCAGCACCGCGGTCCACTGCTCCGCCAGCCACGCCTCCGTGCCGTACAACTCCTCCTTCACCAAGGAGGTCTGCAGATCCGGCAGCGGCCACGGCAGCGCGTTACGGTCCACCTTCCCCGAGGTACGGGTGGGCAGTTCGTCGACCGGCGCAAGCAACGGCACCAGCGCGGCGGGCAGTTCGGTCCGCAGCCGCGCCACGGCGGCGGCCTGGTCCCAGCCCTCCTGCGTCACCACGTACCCGACGAGCAACTGGTTCCCGCTGCGCGCGGTGCGGACGGCGGCGGCGCCACCGGCCACGCCGGGCAGCGCCTGCAACGCGGCGTCCACCTCGCCGAGTTCGATGCGCCGCCCGCCCAGCTTGATCTGCTCATCCGCCCGCCCGAGGAACAACAGCCCCTCGGGATCGGCCCGTACGAGGTCACCGCTGCGGTACGCCCGCTCCCAGCCCAGGGACTTGAGCGGCGCGTACTTCTCGGCGTCCTTCTCCGCGTCGAGATACCGCGCGAGACCGACCCCGCCGATCACCAACTGCCCGGTGCCGCCCATCAGGACGGGCTCGCCGGCGTCGTCCACGACCGCCAGCTCCCAGCCGTCCAGCGGCAGGCCGATGCGGATCGGCTCCTCGCCGGTCATCAGCGCGGCACACGCCACGACCGTCGCCTCGGTCGGACCGTACGTGTTCCACACCTCCCGCCCCTCGGTCACCAGCCGCTGGGCCAGCTCGGGCGGGCACGCCTCACCGCCGAAGATCAGCAGCCGGACGTCGTTGAGGGTGTCGGGCTCCCACAGCGCGGCCAGCGTCGGCACCGTCGAGACGACGGTGATCTCCTGCTCCACCAGCCACGGCCCGAGATCGGCGCCGCTGCGGACCTGCGAGCGCGGCACCGGCACCAGACACGCCCCGTACCGCCAGGCCAGCCACATCTCCTCGCAGGACGCGTCGAACGCCACCGACAGCCCCGCCATGACCCGGTCACCGGGCCCGATCGGCTCCTCGGCGAGGAACAGCCGCGCCTCCGCGTCCACGAAGGCCGCCGCGCTGCGGTGCGAGACGGCGACGCCCTTGGGCTTGCCGGTCGACCCGGAGGTGAAGATGATCCACGCGTCGTGCTCGACCCCGGGGCGCCCCGCCGGGCCGCTCTCGCCGGGCTGCACGGTGATCGCGTTCCCCGCGGTGACCACGGCCCGCACATCGGCCTCGCCGAACACCAGCTCGGCCCGCTCGTCCGGGTCCTCCGCGTCCACCGGCACATACGCGGCGCCGGCCGCGAGCACGGCCAGGATCGCGACGTACAGGTCATTGGTCCCCGACGGAACCCG
This sequence comes from Streptomyces roseirectus, assembly GCF_014489635.1. Classification (NCBI taxonomy): domain Bacteria; kingdom Bacillati; phylum Actinomycetota; class Actinomycetes; order Kitasatosporales; family Streptomycetaceae; genus Streptomyces; species Streptomyces roseirectus. Next base: position 7,450,928 of record NZ_CP060828.1, read on the forward strand.
CACCCCGACCCGGTCCCCGAGCCCGACGCCCGCTGCGGCCAGCCGCCGCCGCATCCGCTCCACCTCGGCGGCCAGCTCCCGGTAGGTCAGCTGGGTGTTTCCGTCGTCGAGCGCGGGCTCGTCGCCGTAGAACCGCACGGTGCTCTCGAAGACGTCGACGAGCGTGCGCGCCGGGGCGGCAGAGCCACCCGAGAACCTCGCGAACGCCGTCTCTTCCTCCGCCAACAAGGCCGTGCTGACCTCGTGTATGGCCGCCATCAGGTCCCTCGCGTCTCGTTCCCGGAAACCTCCGGGGCGCTGGCGGGCCCGCAGGTATGCCTGGGGTTGTCCGGCTCCAGCCCGTAACAAGCCGGAAATTTTAGTACCAAGCTATGGATCAACCACTTCCCCTGCCACCCGAAAGGGCCGTTCGGGCCACCGGCGGACGCCCTGAGCAGGGCCCTGACCTGCGTGATCTTGGTGCCGGAGAGAGATCGGCCACATAACGACCGAAGGCCCCGACCGACTGGTCGGAGCCTTCGCTCACTGTGTCCGAGGGGGGACTTGAACCCCCACGCCCGATAAAGGGCACTAGCACCTCAAGCTAGCGCGTCTGCCATTCCGCCACCCGGACAAGGTGTCTGTCTCGCGGGGTTTCCCTCGCGGCGACGTCGTAAACATTACCAGGGTTTCCGGGGTGCTCGATCACGGGTGGAACGGCGTGAACGGTGTGTGACGAGGTGGGAGCGGTCTTGGGTGTGGGAGGCCGGGGAGAGAGGATGAGAGGGAGAGACACACCGGCAGCGGGAGGCAGTGGCGTGAGCGAGACGGGCACGGGTGGGTACGTCAGGGGCGAGGACGAGGTCGTCGACCTCTGTTCCGAGCTGATCAGGTTCGACACCAGCAACTACGGCGACCACTCGGGCCCGGGGGAGCGGCAGGCGGCCGAGTGGGTCGCCGGGAAGCTCGCCGAGGTCGGCCTGGAACCGAAGATCTTCGAGTCGCACCCCGGCCGCGCCTCCACCGTGGCCCGCATCGAGGGCGAGGACCCCTCGCGCCCCGCGCTCCTCATCCACGGCCACCTGGACGTCGTCCCGGCCAACGCGGACGACTGGACGCACCACCCGTTCTCCGGCGAGGTCGCGGACGGCTGCGTCTGGGGTCGCGGCGCCGTCGACATGAAGGACATGGACGCGATGACCCTCGCGGTCGTCCGCGACCGGCTGCGCGGCGGGCGCAAGCCGCCCCGGGACATCGTCCTGGCGTTCCTCGCGGACGAGGAGGCGGGCGGCACGTACGGGGCCCGGCACCTCGTCGACCGCCACCCCGACCTCTTCGAGGGGGTCACCGAGGCGATCAGCGAGGTCGGCGGGTTCTCCTTCACCGTCAGCGAGCAGCGGCGGCTGTACCTCATCCAGACGGCCGAGAAGGGCATGCACTGGATGAAGCTGACCGTCGCCGGGACCGCCGGGCACGGCTCGATGATCCACCGCGACAACGCGATCACCGAGCTGTCCGAGGCCGTCGCCCGCGTCGGACGGCACACGTGGCCCGTCCGCGTCACCAAGACCACCCGCGCCTTCCTCGACGAGCTGGGCGACGCGCTGGGCATGCCGCTCGACCCCGAGGACATGGAGGCCACCCTGGCCCGCCTCGGCGGCATCGCCAAGCTGATCGGCGCGACCCTCAGCAACACCGCGAACCCGACCCAGCTCGGCGCCGGCTACAAGGTCAACGTCATCCCCGGCGAGGCCACCGCCCACCTCGACGGCCGTTTCCTGCCCGGCTACGAGGACGAGTTCCTGGCCGACCTCGACCGGCTCCTCGGCCCCCGGGTCAAGCGCGAGGACGTCCACTCCGACAAGGCCCTGGAGACCTCCTTCGACGGCGCCCTCGTCGACGCGATGCAGTCCGCGCTGCTCGCCGAGGACCCCACCGCCAAGGCCGTCCCGTACATGCTGTCCGGCGGCACCGACGCCAAGTCCTTCGACGACCTCGGCATCCGCGGCTTCGGCTTCGCGCCGCTCAAGCTGCCCCCGGAGCTGGACTTCGCGGGCATGTTCCACGGCGTCGACGAGCGCGTCCCCGTCGACGGCCTCCAGTTCGGCGTCCGCGTCCTGGACCGGTTCATCGACGCGTCCTGACCCCTCGGGCGCACGTTCTAACACCCCTCGGACGGGTGAATCCGACCATACGCTCGTAGCCCCATTACTCCCTCCTCGTTACAGGTCATGCGGTCCGCACCTGGGGCCGCTTGCCAACGAGGAGGAATACACATGATCAAGAAGGTCGTCGCCGCCGCTGCCGCCACGGGCGGTCTCGTTCTCGCGGGTGCGGGCCTGGCCGTCGCCGACTCCGGTGCGCAGGGTGCCGCCGTGGGTTCCCCGGGTGTCGTGTCCGGCAACGTCATCCAGGTCCCCGTCCACGTCCCGGTGAACGTGTGCGGCAACACGATCTCCGTGATCGGCCTGCTGAACCCCGCCTTCGGCAACACCTGCATCAACAAGTGACGCCACCCCGCTGAGGGGGGCGTCCACACGCCGTACCGGCCCCGGAGCGCGCGCCATGCGCTCCGGGGCCGGACGGTTTCCAGGACATCGGCCAGCGGACACATCTAGCGGACACATCAGTTCAGTAAGGCAGGTAACAGCGATGCGACAGGTCACCCGCAAGGGGTTCATGACCGTGGCGGCGGCGACGGGGGCGATCGCCGCCGCGGGAGGGGTCGCGCACGCGGACTCGGGCGCGGGCGGCGCCGCCCAGGGCTCACCGGGCGTGCTGTCCGGGAACTCGGTGCAGGTGCCGGTGCACGTGCCGGTGAACGTCTGCGGGAACACCGTGAACGTGGTGGGGCTGCTCAACCCGGCGATGGGGAACTCGTGCGGGAACGAGAGCGGTCGGCACGGGGGCGGCGGGTACGGCGACGGGGGGTACGGGGGCGGAGGCCACGGCGCGTCCGGGGGCTCGGGGGGCGCGCACGCGGGCGGGCACGCCGGGGGGTCGCCCGGGGTGGGGTCCGGGAACGTCGTCCAGGTGCCGGTCGATGTGCCGGTGAACGTGTGCGGGAACAGTGTCGACGTCGTGGGGGTCGCGAACCCGGCGTTCGGGAACGAGTGCGGGAACGGGGGGCCGGGGTATCCGGGGAACCCGGGGAATCCTGGCGGGCCCGGAGGTCCCGGCGGTCCCGGTGGGCCGGGGAATCCGGGGAACCCCGGTGGTCCGGGGGGTCCGGGCGGGCCTGGTGGGCCGGGGACGCCGGGGCATCCCGGGAACCCGGGCAACCCCGGCACCTCGAACCCCTCCGGCCCCACGAACCCCACCACCCCCACCCACCACAACCCCCCGAACCACGCCCCCCACACCAGCCACACCACCCCTCACGCCTCCGCCCAGCACTCCACCCCCACGGGTGAGCTGGCGAGCACCGGTGCCGAACTCCCCCTGGGCATCGCCCTCCCGGCCGGCGCGGGCATCCTGGTCGCCGGCGCGGTGCTCTACCGCAGGGCGAGGACGTCGTTCTGAGGGCGATCTTCGGCCAAGCTTCGGCAACGGCCGTCAAAACCAGGGCAGAACAGCCCAAGCGATGACAACTGCCGTGAGAATGCGAGGGTGATCCCGGTCACGGCGATCATCCCGCGCCGAAAGCGCGACGGAGCGGGCCCCGACCCGGCGGGGCTCGCTCCGTTGTGTCGCCCGTCTCCTTCGTCCGCGTCTCAGCTCACCAGGTGGCCCGCGCCTGGCGGATGATCCGCCGCCGCAACCGCACCTTGCGGCTGCCGTCCCGCATGAGGCTCAGACGGTGCAACTCCCAGTGTCCGTACTCGGCATGGTCCGTCAGCAGCCGTGTCGCCTCCTTGCGGGAGACCCCGCGTGGCACGTACACGTCGACAAATTCGTATTCCGGCATCGCATCTATTGTGCGGGCTGGTGCCTCGTACGGATAGCGTCTGCACTATGTCTGATGCTGCGCAGCCCACCGCTGCCGAGGTACGCGCCGCCGCCGAGGCGGTGAAGACCGCGCTGGATCGTCACCTGGCCGCGGTCGAACGCCGGTCGGGGGAGGACGACCCGGCCGTCTACGAGGCGTTCAACGAACTGGCCGCTGCGGCGGAGACGTACGACGAACTGCTCTACGACCGCTACGACGAGGTCACGCCCTTCGAGATCCCCGGCACCGACGACTCGCTCCCGCCGTACGCGGGCCCCGAGGAGCCGAACGCCCTCAGCGTGCTGATCCGCCGCGACTACGCCGTGGCGGAGCCCCAGCGGCTGCTCGCGCAGGCCCAGCGGGTCGAGGCGGCGGACTACGACGGCGGCGAGGACACCGCGAGCACCGTCCACGGCGCGCTCGGCATCCTGTTCGGCGAGTACGAGCCGGACGAGATCGCCTCCCGGCACAAGGAGTTCGGCCTGGAGGAGGGCGACTCGACCCTCTGGGTCGTGGCCGCCGACGAACCGGCCGACCCCGGCGAATGGCTGGAGACCCCCTTCGAGCAGGCCGACCCCCAGCGGGTCGTCTGCCGCTTCGACGTCAGCGCCGTCTTCGACGAGGAGACGGACGACGAGGACTTCGACCTCGACGAGGCCATCGACGAGGACGACGCCATCGACGACGTCGAAGTCATCGACGAGGCCGACGACTTGGAACCGCTCGACGCCGACCGGCGCTAGCCGGGGTTCCCAGGGGCGCGGAGGTGATCACCTCCGCGCCCTTCGCTGTGCGCTACCCCACCGCCGCGGGCACCTGGCCGCGCAGCAGCACCGGCAGCCGGGTCGTCCTCGGCTTCGGCAGGACCTCGGCGACCGCGCGCGGGAGCGCCTGCTCCACGCCGTGGACGACCGACAGGTGCCGCTGCGCGCGCCCGAACGCCGTGTACACCCACGGCCGGGACAGCGCCTGAGCCGCGTCACCGGGCAGGACGACGACCGCCGCCGGCCACCTCCCGCCGACCGCCTGGTGCGCGGTGAGCGCCCAGCCGTGCCGCACGCTCCGCTCGACCTGCTCCTTGGGGACGACGACGGCGGCGCCCGCGCAGGTGAGGTGCAGGCCGTCCGCGTCGGCGCCGGTCACCCGGCCCGGCAGCGTACGGCCGGGCGCGGGGGAGTAGGCGACGAGGTCGCCCGGGTCGAAGCCGGCGAAGCGGCCGGGGCCGGGGTTGATCCGCTCCTTGAGGGCGGCGTTGAGCGCGCGCGTGCCGGCCGCGCCGCCGTGGCCCGGCGTGATCACGACCGTCTCCTCGGGGGTCACCCCGAACGCCCTCGGCACGGAGTCGGCGACCAGCTGAACCGTCCGGTGCACGGCTTCCCCGGCGTCCCGCACCGGCACGATCACGATCTCCTTGCCGGGCGCCTCGACCTGGTTCAGCTCCCCGATCCCGACCCCGGAGACCAACTCCCCGATCGGCCCCGGGTCCGGCGTCCGCGACGCGACCTGCGGGCACACGCGCGCGCCCACGAGATCCCCGAACACCCGCCCCGCCCCGGCCGACCACAGCACCCCGGGGTCCCCGCTCAGCACGAGCCGGGCCCCGTCCGCCAGGGACTCCACGACCATCGCGGCCGTCTCGACGTCCAGTTGGGGCGCGTCGAGCACGACCAGGAGGTCCAGGGCGAGGGTTCCGTCGGGGGCGCGCCCGGGGCCCTCGACGCCGGCGAGGAGGCCGGGGAGGGTGACGACGGGGGAGACGCGGTCGTCGGCGGGGGATCCTGGGTGCGGGATGCCCCCCGCGCTCGCGCCGGTATCCGTGTCTGCGCCCGCGCCTGCGCCCGTGCCCTCGCTCAGCAGGGCCGCGAAGCGGTCGCGGCCGTTGGGGGTGTGGCAGGCGGCGACCGCGCGCAGGCCGAGGGCGTGGGCGGCGTCGAGGAGAGCGGCCGGTTCGGCGCGGGACGCCTCGCCGCCGGTGTGCAGGACGAGGCCGTTCGAGGCGACGGCGCGGATCAGGTCGGCGGCGCTCCTGGGCGCCGAGGACACGGCCGTCTCCCACGCGGGCGAGCCGTCGCCGGGCAGCGCGTTGACGATCCGGGCGAGGCCGTCCGCCAGGCTCTCCTCCGCGAGCGCGTACCGCTCAAGGCCGACCAGGACACGGACGGGACGCTCCTCCTCGTCCCCGTCGCCCTGCGCGGGCGCGGCGCCGGGCTCCTCCAGGGCGTCCTGGAAGACCAGCGCCTCCCCTTCGGCGACGGTGTCCTGGACGGCGGCGTCGGCGTCCGGCACGCCCCGCTGGGCCAGCGCGGCGGTCAGCGCCGGCAGCTCCAGCGCCGTGTGCCCGGCCAGGGCCGCCTGCTCCAGCAGCCACAGCGTCACCGCGCGCCCGCGCCGCTCGTCCTGCGGCCCGCACGCGTCCCCGAGCAGCGCCCGCGCGAACCCGTCGGCCTGCTCGGGCCGCACCCCGGAGACCCGCAGCAACTGCCAGGGGTCGTCCCGCAGCGACTGCGCCGCGCTCTCCCCGAGGGCCACGGCGACCTGCGAGGCCAGCGCCTCCGGCGCGCCCCCGGACGCGAGGACACCCCGGACGGCGGCGACGGTCTCCGGCGCGGGTGCGGAGGGGGCTGCGAGGGGGTGTACGCCGAGGGCGAGGCCGCCGGCGCCAGGGCCGGTTTTAAGGCTGCTCTCCGAACCGGCGGCGGGTCCTGCGGCGACACGGGCGGCGTCCGGGTTGCCGCGAGCTTCGCCCGTGTCGGCTGCTGGTGTGGTGGCCGTGTTCGGTGACCCCGCGTCAGGCCGCGGCCCGGCCTCCGGGACACTGCGCGGGGCCGGTGCCACGTACGCGCTCGCGGGCTTGGCGCCGCTCTCCACCGCCCGCACGGCGGCCAGCAGATCCGCCGCCGAACCGCTCAGCTTGCCGCCGCTGGAGATCGGCCCGTCCTTCTCCGCCTTGCGCCGCTCGATCCGCTCCCGCTCGACCTTCTGCGCGGCGAGCTCGGCCTGGGCCTCGGTGAGTTCGGGCGCTGGGGCCTCGCCCTTCTGGGCCTCGCCCTTCTGGGCCTCGCCCTTCTGGGCCTCGCCCGCGTCGCCCTCGGTGGCTGCCTCCGCGTCGGCTTCCCCCTCCGGTGCCCCCGGCGCTTCGTTCTCCGTGGTCTCCGGGTCCGTGCTCACAGCGTGCTCCAGTCGTGATCGGGATAGCGGTGCACGGGCGCCGACACGTCGTCGAGGGCCCGGCAGATCTCGTCTGGAAGCGTAAGGGCCTCCACTGACAACGCGGCGCTGAGCTGCTGCGCGTTGCGCGGGCCGATGATGGGCGCGGCGACGCCGGGACGGTCGCGGACCCAGGCGAGGGCGACGTGCAGCGGGGTGACGGCGAGCCCGTCGGCGGCGGTCGTGACCGCGTCGACGATGCGGCTGGCGGTGTCGTCGAGGTAGGGCTCGACGAAGGGCGCGAAGTGGTCGGAGGCGGCGCGGGAGTCGGGCGGGAGGCTGTCGCCGCGGTACTTGCCGGTGAGGACGCCGCGCCCGAGCGGGGAGGAGGGCAGCAAGCCGATGCCGAGGTCGACGGCGGCGGGCAGCACCTCGCGCTCGACGCCGCGCTGGAGGAGGGAGTACTCCATCTGCGTGCTCGACAGGCGCGTACGCGTGCCGGGCGCGGCGAGCTGCCAGGTCGCGGCCTTGGCGATCTGCCAGCCGCAGAAGTTGGAGACGCCCGCGTACCGCGCGCGCCCGCTGGAGACGGCGATGTCGAGAGCCTGGAGGGTTTCCTCCAGGGGCGTGTGGGGGTCGTAGGCGTGGATGTGCCACACGTCCACGTAGTCCGTGCCGAGGCGGGCCAGCGAGGCGTCCAGCGCGGCCAGCAGGTGGCCCCGGGAGCCGTCGAAGCGGCGGTCGGGGTCGGGCACGCTGCCGGCCTTCGTCGCGATGATCAGGTCCCGGCGCGGGACCAGGCCCTCTATGAGACGGCCCAGCAGGTATTCGGCATCGCCGTCGCCGTACACGTCCGCCGTGTCGACGAGGGTGCCGCCCGCTTCCCAGAACGTCTTCAAGAGGTCCGCCGCGTCGTGCTCGTCCGTGTCGCGGCCCCAGGTGAGGGTGCCCAGACCGATGCGGGACACGCGCAGGCCGGTGCGGCCGAGATGCCTCTGCTCCATGAACGCCGAGATTACTGGCCAGAACCGGGCGGTGGGTGGCCTGTGGATAACCGAATCCGCAGGTTGTGGAATGCCGGGTCACCCCTCCCGGTCGCACGCGGGGGCGCGCTAAGGTCTGTGCACACGGGACGTTACTGATCAGTAAGGGGATGCGGCCAATGCAGCTCGGGATCAACCTCGGCTACTGGGGTGCCGGGATGGACGGGGACAACCTCGCCGTGGCGCAGGAGGCCGACCGGCTCGGCTACGCCGTCTGCTGGGCGGCCGAGGCGTACGGGTCGGACGCGGCGACCGTGCTGGCCTGGGTCGCGGCCAAGACCGAGCGGATCGACGTCGGGTCGGCCATCTTCCAGATCCCGGCCCGCCAGCCGGCGATGACCGCGATGACCGCCGCGACCCTCGACTCCCTCTCCGGCGGGCGCTTCCGGCTCGGCCTCGGCGTCTCCGGGCCGCAGGTGTCCGAGGGCTGGTACGGCGTCAAGTTCGACAAGCCGCTGGCGCGCACGCGCGAGTACGTCGAGATCGTCCGCAAGGCCATGACGCGCGAGCGGCTGTCCTACGACGGCGAGCACTGGACGCTGCCGCTGCCCGGCGGACCCGGCAAGCCGATCAAGCTGACCGTGCACCCCGAGCGCGAGCACATCCCGCTCTACATCGCCGCGATCGGCCCCAAGAACCTCGAACAGACCGGTGAGATCGCCGACGGCGCCCTGCTGATCTTCCCGTCCGCCGAGCACCTTGAGGACACCGCCCTCCGCCACATCCGCGCGGGGCGCGAGAAGGCCGGCCTCACCCTCGAAGGCTTCGACGTCTGCCCCACGCTCCCCCTCGCGCTCGGCGACGACAAGGACGTCGACAAGCTCGCGGACACCTTCCGGCCCTACACCGCCCTGTACGTCGGCGGCATGGGCAGCCGCAAGCAGAACTTCTACAACCAGCTCGCGCAGCGCATGGGCTACGAGGCGGAAGCGGCGGAGATCCAGGACAAGTACCTGTCCGGCGACAAGACCGGCGCCGCGGCGGCGATCCCCCACGACCTGATCGACAAGACCACCCTCCTCGGCTCCGTCCCCCGCATCGCCGACCGCATGAAGTCCTACGCCTCCGTGGGCGTGACCACCCTCACCCTCGCCCCCGCCGGCTTCACCCTCGAAGAACGCCTCGCCTCCCTGCGCGCAGGCGCCGAGGCGCTGGAACTGGCGGGCCTGGCGTAACCACACACGCGGGCGCGAGGCCGATGAACACGGCCCCGCGCCCGCGCACGAGGCGGCAGGGTGCAGGCGCGACAGAACGGGCCCGCGAGGAGGGCGCCCCACGCGCATCCAGCCGGACGCCGTCGTCGCAGCCCAAGGACGCGACGGAAGGGTCCTGGACAGACGCCGTGCGCGACGGTCGCCCCGCGCAAGGCGTGACGCCCGAGCGAGGCCGGCCGACAGCCGCGACCTCGGCTCCAGACGGAGTCGAACGGCCCGCAGGGATACACCACCCGGCGTGGGGTCACGTCCCGTTGGGCGGTGTACCGGCGTGGAGCCGGCGACTCCGCAGGCCGGCAGGCGCGGTTTCGGCTCCGGGCGGAGGCCGACGGCCCCCATCGCCACACCACCCGGCGGGACACCATCCAGCGTGGCCCCACCCCCGCCACGCGTACTTCCCCGACCGGCTTCGGTACGCCCGCGCGCGTGTCCCACGTCCCAGATGACGTGCGCCCGCACCTGCGGTCGGCGCCGCGTGTAGCTCCCCGGCGTGTTCCCCTGCGCCCGCGCGTGCGAGGACGGCACGGCACCCGACTCCTCGCGCCCGACGCCGACCCGTATGCGCCGCGCGTGCCTCAGACCGGTCCACGCCCCCGTCCGGCGCCGGCCTGGACCCTGGCTCCGCCCCCGGGCCCCTCCTCGGCCGCAGCCCTCTCCTCAGCCCCGACCCCCTCCCCACAGCCCAGCTTCGTTCTCTGCCGCAGCCGCAGCCGCAGCATGTGCCGCTCACCGGCGCCGGCGCCCCGATGCGACGCGCTGCCACCACCCGGTGGGGCGCCGCGGGCCCCGGTGTGGGGGAGGTTGTCCGGGGGACGTGTTGCGGTGGGTTTCGGATCGTATTTGGCTGGTTCTCTGTCGGATGGGGCGGATACGGGAGAGGTGATCGGGATGCTTTCGGCGAAGGGGTTGTTCGAGGAGATCGTGGCGGACGACGAGTCGTTCCGGCTGTTCTGCTCGATCGCGGCCGGCGGGGAGGCGCAGGGCGGCTGGGAGAACGGGAGGATCGCGGCGCTGGTCCCGGAGAGCGAGCGGGCGCTGGCGCCGAAGATCAGCCGGCACGGCGCGGACGAGGACAAGCACGGGAGGATCTTCGGCGCGCTGATGAGGAAGCGGGGCCTGGAGCCCGTCCCCGTCCCCCCGGAGACCGACTACACGATGCTCCTGGAGCGCGGCGGCATCGGCCTGGCGCACGACAGGCTGAAGGCGGACCGCCCGCTCACCGTCGAGGACATCGTCACCTACCTGGCCCACAGCAGGGTCACCGAACAGCGCGCCTCGGAGCAGATGGAACTGCTGCGCAAGCACTTCGCGGACCACCCCGACCTGGGCCGCGCGGTACGGATGATCTCGAACGACGAGGACAACCACCTGGCCTACTGCCACGAGGAACTGCTGCGCTTCGCGCGCGCGGGCCACGGCCGGACGATCCAGCGGACCCTGCGGGAGTGCGCGCTGGCGGAGATCAGGATCTACCGCGACGTCAGCCTGGCGGTCATGGCCCACATGGGCCGCATCCTGGGCTGGTCGAAGGCCAGGTCGGCCGCCCTCACCGCCGGCATCCACGCCCTCTACGCCTACGAACGCCTCGTCGGCTGGCACCGCATGGTCACCCTGAAACCCCCGGCCCGCCGCAACGCCCTGGGCGGCCCGCCCGCCCCCGAGTTCGCCTGACGACGGCACCAGCCTGACGGCACCGGACGGCCCCCGAACCCGCCCGCCGATCACACAGCGCACTTTCCAGCCGTCCCCCGACCCCCCCTGTCAGCGCGTGCCCCTACCCTGGGCCGCATGCCCACCCTGATCCTCGTCCGGCACGGACGGTCCACCGCCAACACCTCCGGAGTCCTCGCGGGCTGGACGCCAGGCGTCGCGCTGGACGAACGCGGCACGGCCCAGGCGGCGGCGCTGCCGGAACGGCTCGAAGCACTGCCGATAGCGGAAGTCGTCACGAGCCCTTTGCAGCGCTGCCAGGAGACCCTGCGGCCCCTCCTGGAGGCGCGCGGGATGACGGCCCACACGGACGACCGCATCGGCGAGGCCCACTACGGCGACTGGAGCGGACGCAAGCTCGCGGAGCTGAGCGGCGACCCCCTGATGGAGGTCGTCCAGACGTACCCCTCGGCGGCGGCGTTCCCCGGCGGCGAGTCGATGAGGGCGATGCAGACGAGGGCCGCGGAAGCCGTCCGCGAGTGGAACGCGCGCGTGGAGCGCGACCACGGAGAGAGCGCCGTCTACCTGATGTGCTCGCACGGCGACGTCATCAAGGCGCTCGTCGCGGATGCCCTCGGCCTGCACCTGGACCTGTTCCAGCGGATCTCCGTCGAACCGTGCTCCGTGACGGCGATCCGCTACACGCGCCTGCGCCCCTTCCTCGTGCGCCTCGGCGACACCGGCGACCTCGCCTCGCTCGCCCCGCGCGAGGAACCCCCGGGCGGGGAGGCGACCGTCGGGGGCGGTGCTGGCGCACCGTGATCGTCGCCCGCAGTAGGGTGAAGCGGTCCGCATAGCGCGCACACGCGCGGACGTATCCGAACTCACGACTCTTACTGGAGACAGGACGTGTCCCGTCAGGTGTTCCTCTACGACCCGCCGGACCGCTTCGTGGCCGGCACGGTCGGACTGCCCGGACGCCGTACCTTCTTCCTCCAGGCCGTCGCCGGCCCCCGGGTGACCAGCGTGGCCCTGGAGAAGACCCAGGTCGCCGCGCTCGCCGAGCGCATGGACGAACTGCTGGACGAGGTCGTGCGCCGCAGCGGCGGAAACGCCGCCGTACCCGCCGTCGCCCCCGCCGAGAACACCGACACCGGCCCCCTCGACTCGCCCGTCGAGGAGGAGTTCCGGGTCGGCACCATGGCCCTCGCCTGGGACGGCGAGGAACAGCGCATGATCGTCGAGGCGCAGGCCCTCGTGGAGCTCGACGCGGACTCCGAGGAGGACCTGGCCGAGGCGGAGGAACGGCTCCTCCAGGACGAGGAGAACGGCCCCCCGATGCTGCGGGTGAGGCTCACCGGCGCGCAGGCGAGAGCGTTCGCCAAGCGCGCCCTGGACGTCGTCAACGCGGGCCGCCCGCCCTGCCCGCTGTGCAGCCTGCCGCTCGACCCGGAGGGACACGTATGTCCGCGCCAGAACGGATACCGGCGAGGGGCGTGACGACCGTCGAACCGGCCGACGCGCACCTCCTGACGCGCGGCGAGCTGACCGTGCGCGGGCGCATCGGCGACGCCTCCAACGCCGCCCTGTACTGCACCGTTGCCCTGGACGGCCGCGAGGCCGCCTGCGTCTACAAACCGGTCGCCGGGGAGCGCCCCCTGTGGGACTTCCCCGACGGGAACCTCGCCCGGCGCGAGGTCGCCGCGTACGAGGTGTCCGCCGCGACCGGCTGGGACCTGATCCCGCCGACCGTCCTGCGCGACGGCCCCTACGGCGAGGGCATGTGCCAGCTGTGGATCGAGGTGTCGCCCGACGCCGAACTCCTCGCCCTGGTCGACGCCGAGGAACCCGGACCGGGCTGGAAGGCCGTCGGGTTCGCCGAGGTGGGGGAGGGGCGGACGGCGCTCCTGGTGCACGCCGACGACGACCGGCTGCGCCGCCTCGCCGTCCTGGACGCCGTCGTCAACAACGCCGACCGCAAGGGCGGCCACCTCCTGCCCACCGCCGCAGGACGGCTCTACGGCATCGACCACGGCGTCACCTTCCACACCGAGAACAAGCTCCGTACGCTCCTGTGGGGCTGGGCGGGCGAGCCCCTGACAGAGGAGGCTCTGGGCACGCTCAAGGCCCTCAGAGGCGCCCTGGAGCCCTCCGGAGCCCTCACGCAAACCCTCGCGCCCCTCATCACCCCGGCGGAACTCGACGCCACCCGCGCCCGCGTCGACGACCTCCTCACCACCGGGAAGCACCCCGAGCCCGGCGGCGAGTGGCCCGCCATCCCCTGGCCGCCCGTCTAGGACCCGGCTGGGCCCCGCCGGGCACCCGGAACCCGCACACCCTCCTGCACATCCCCCCGTTCCGCGCAAGACCGCCTTTCACGTCATCCGATGCGCTCCGGTTCGTATACCGAACTAAGTGCCGGTTACGCTCATGACATGCATGCCTGGCCCGCTTCCGAGGTCCCCGCCCTGCCTGGTCAGGGCCGCGACCTGAGGATCCACGACACCGCGACCGGCGGCTTGGTCACCCTCGACCCCGGTCCTGTCGCCCGTATCTACGTGTGTGGCATCACGCCGTACGACGCCACACACATGGGACACGCGGCGACCTACAACGCGTTCGACCTCGTTCAGCGCGTGTGGCTCGACAGCCAGCGGCAGGTTCACTACGTCCAGAACGTCACCGACGTGGACGACCCGCTGCTGGAGCGCGCCGAGCGCGACGGTGTCGACTGGGTCGCGCTCGCCGAGAAGGAGACCGCGCTCTTCCGCGAGGACATGACCGCCCTGCGGATGCTGCCCCCGAAGCAGTACGTCGGCGCCGTCGAGGCGATACCCGGGATCGTGCCGCTCGTCGAGCGCCTGCGGGACTCCGGGGCCGCGTACGAACTCGAAGGGGACATCTACTTCTCCGTCGAGGCCGACCCGCACTTCGGGAAGGTGTCGAACCTGGACGCCGCCGCGATGCGGCTGCTGTCCGCCGAGCGCGGCGGCGACCCCGACCGGCCGGGCAAGAAGAACCCCCTCGACCCGATGCTGTGGATGGCCGCCCGCGAGGGCGAGCCGAGCTGGGACGGAGCCTCCCTCGGCCGGGGCCGGCCCGGCTGGCACATCGAGTGCGTCGCCATCGCCCTGGAACACCTCGGCATGGGCTTCGACGTGCAGGGCGGCGGCTCCGACCTCGCCTTCCCGCACCACGAGATGGGCGCCTCCCACGCGCACGCGCTGACCGGCGAGTTCCCCATGGCCCAGGCGTACGTGCACGCGGGCATGGTCGGCCTGGACGGCGAGAAGATGTCCAAGTCGCGCGGCAACCTCGTCTTCGTCTCCCAGCTGCGCCGGGACGGCGTCGACCCCGCCGCGATCCGCCTCGCGCTCCTCGCCCACCACTACCGCGCCGACTGGGAGTGGACCGACCAGGTCCTCACCGACGCCGAGGCCCGCCTCGCCCGCTGGCGCGCCGCCGTCTCCCGCCCCGACGGCCCCGAGGCCGGCCCCCTCGTCGAGGAGATCCGCGACGCCCTCGCGCACGACCTCGACGCGCCCTCCGCCCTCGACGCCGTCGACCGCTGGGCCTCCCGCCAGCAGGAACAGGGCGGCACCGACACCGGCGCCCCCGGCATCGTCTCCCGAGCGGTCGACGCCCTCCTCGGCGTCGCCCTGTAAGGGCAACGCACCGACAAACAGGGGCGGTTCCCCCGTACCGGCACGTGTCACCGGTACGGGGGAACCGCCCCTCGCGCGCCCTCCCGGCGTCGCCTGCGCCCGTTGCCCGCGCTGCCCCGAAGCCGGCCCGCGCGCCGCCCCTGCCGGCCGACACCACCCCCCTCGTGCCCCGGGCGTCGTCCCCGCGCCGGCCCGCGCACCGCCTTTCTCACGCCGCGCGCCGTGCCCGTGTGCCGGTTCTCCCGCCCCCGCCCTCCCGCCCCCGGCACGGGCCGCCCCGGCGCGGCCCCCTCGGAAACCCGCGCCCCCCAAGCTATCGATGACCTGTCAACCCCTGTGTCCCGCGCGGCAGTTGTGATGGGGTGGGGTGTCAGTTGACCGCCGGATCGGCCAACTGCCGGTCCCCGCACGCGGAAGGACGCCCCGTGGCACCCACACACGGTTCCTTCGCACACCCCCTCTCCCGACGCCGGATGCTCACCGCCGGCGCGGCGGCACTCGGCGCCGCCGCCCTCGGCACGACGGCCCACGCCACCCCCGGCGCCGCCCGGCCCGACCTCATCCCCCTCCCGAACGGCTTCCGCCCCGAGGGCATCGCGATCGGCCGCGCCCCCTACGCCTACCTCGGCTCACTGGGCGACGGCTCCATCTACCGCGCCGACCTGCGCACCGGCAAGGGCGCGATCATCTCGGCCGGCCCCGGCACCCCGTCCGTCGGACTCAAACTCGACGACAGGGGACGCCTGTTCGTCGCCGCGCGCGGCGAGGGCGCCCGTGTCGTCGACGCCCGCAGCGGCGAGATCATCGCCTCGTACCGGCTCACCACGACGACCCCCACCTTCGCCAACGACGTCTTCCTCACCCCGCGCACCGCCTGGTTCACCGACTCCTTCCAGCCCGCTCTCTACGCCCTCCCCCTGGGCCGGGGCGGCGCGCTCCCGGCCGCCGCCGACGTCGTCCGCGTCCCCCTGAGCGGCGACTGGGCGCAGGTGCCCGGCGAGACCGTCAACGCGAACGGGATCACGCGGACGCCCGACGGGTCGGCGCTGCTCGTCGTGCAGTCCGGCGTGGGCGGGCTGCACCGGGTCGACCCGCGCACCGGGGTGACCCGGCTGGTCGACCTCGGCGACGCGGCACCGCTCACCAACGGCGACGGCCTGCTGCTCGACGGACGGATCCTGTACGTCGTCCAGAACCGCCAGAACGCCGTCGACGTGTTCAGGCTCGCCGCCGACGGCCGCAGCGGCGTCTTCCTGCGGCGGATCACCGACACCGACTTCGACGTGCCGACGACCGCCGCCGCGTACGGGGGCCGGCTGTACCTGCCCAACGCGCGCTTCACGACGACGCCGACACCGGAGACGACGTACGCGGTGGTCGCCGTGCCCGCGTGAGAGCGTGAACGACAGGGCGGGGGCACTGGATCAGCGCCCCCGCCTGCTCAGTCCTCCGACGAATCCTCGTCGTCCCCGCCCGCCTTCGGCGGTCTCGGCGGACGCGTCTTCTCGTTGGGGTCGTTCGGGTCCCGGCGGCGCAGGTACCGCTCGAACTCGCGGGCGATCGCCTCGCCGGACGCCTCCGGCAACTCGGCGGTGTCGCGGGCCTCTTCGAGCGTCTGGACGTACTCGGCGACCTCGCTGTCCTCGGCCGCGAGCTGGTCCACGCCGACCTGCCACGCGCGCGCGTCCTCCGCCAGCTCACCGAGCGGGATACGGACGTCGATGAGGTCTTCGAGGCGGTTGAGCAGGGCCAGCGTCGCCTTGGGGTTGGGCGGCTGCGACACGTAGTGCGGGACGGCCGCCCACAGGGACACCGCCGGCACGCCCGCGTGCGTGCACGCCTCCTGGAGGACGCCGACGATGCCCGTCGGGCCCTCGTACTTGGTCTCCTCCAGGTCCATCCGGCGCGCGAGATCCGGATCGGACGTCGTCCCGCTGATCGGCACCGGACGTGTGTGCGGGGTGTCACCGAGCAGCGCGCCCAGGATCACCACCAGCTCCACGCCCAGCTCGTGCGCGAAACCCAGCAGCTCGTTGCAGAAGGACCGCCAGCGCATCGACGGCTCGATGCCGCGCACCAGCACCAGGTCACGCGGCTTGTCGCCGCCGACCCGCACGACCGACAGACGCGTCGTCGGCCACGTGATCTTCCGCACGCCGCCGTCCATGAACACCGTGGGCCGGTTCACCTGGAAGTCGTAGTAGTCCTCGGCGTCCAGCGCCGCGAACACCTCGCCCTTCCACTCCCGCTCCAGATGCATGACCGCGGTGGAGGCGGCGTCGCCGGCATCGTTCCAGCCCTCGAACGCGGCCACCATCACTGGGTCGATCAGCTCGGGAACTCCCTCCAGCTCGATCACCCAGCGCCTCCTTCCGACGTGCCCTCGCCTGACCACCCAACCTTACGGCGTGCGGCAAGGGCGTCCGCAGCCCCCTTCCACGGGGGAGTGAACGGATCACTGCCCCGTCCGGCGCCATCGAACACCCCTGGCCGCGAACCCGGAGAAACCGGTTTCACAGGCTCGCCCGCAGCCACTGCTCCACGCTCGCGATGTGCACCGTCGCCCACGACCGCGCCGCCTCGGCGTCCCGGTCCCGCAGCGCGGCCAGGATCGCCCGGTGCTCGTGCAGCGTCCGCGCCACCGCGTCCTCCTGAGTCAGCCCCCGCCAGATCCGCGCCCGTGTCGTGGGACCTGACAGGCCGTCAAGCAGCGAGCACAGCACCGAGTTCCCGGCGCTCTGCACGATCCCCCGGTGGAACTCCAGGTCGCACGCGACCAGTTCCTCCACCGAGGGCGCCTCGCCCAGCCGGTCCAACTGCGCGCTCAGCGCGTCGAGTTGCTGCTCGCTGACGCGCAGCGCCGCCATCGCCGTCGCGGCCGGCTCCAGGATCCGGCGTACCGCGAGGAACTCCAGGACGGTGTCGTCGCGATGGAAGTCGACGACGAAACTCAGCGCCTCCAGCAGGAGTTGGGGGTCCAGGCTGGTGACGTAGGTGCCGTCGCCCTGACGCACGTCCAGGATGCGGATCAGTGACAGCGCCCGCACCGCCTCCCGCAGGGAGTTCCTGGACAGGCCCAGTTCGGCGGCGAGTTCGCTCTCCTTGGGGAGCCGGTCGCCGGGGCGCAGCGCACCCGAGACGATCATCCCCTTGATCTTCTCGATCGCCTCGTCGGTGACTGCCATGACCGGCCTCCCAAGTTCGCGCGCGTTCCGGATATCTCAGGCGTCCCAGACATCTCGGGTGACGGAAGACATCGGATGTCTGGGGGCCATTATGGGGCTCAGCCGATCAACGCCTCCAGATCCGCGACCACCGCACGTTCGTCCAGCGTCGTCAGCACCCGCCCCCGCATCAGCACCTTCCCGTCCACGACCGTGTCCCGCACGTCGTCCGCGCGCGCCGCGTACGCCAGCGCCGACCACGGGTCGTGCGGCGGCCGCAGATGCGGACCCGACAGGTCCACGACGACGAGATCCGCCCGCTTGCCCGCCTCCAGCGACCCCAGCCGCTCCCCGAGCCCGAGCGCCCGCGCCCCCCACGCCGTCGCCATCCGGACGGCCTGCTCCGCGCCCACCGCCGTCGGGTCACCGCCCGCCTTGTGCACCAGCGCCGCCTGCCGGACGGCACCCAGCACGTCCAGCGTGTTCGAGCTGACCGCGCCGTCCGTACCGAGCCCGACGGTCACCCCGGCGCCGAGCAGCCTCGGCACGGGCGCGATCCCGCAGCCCAGCTTCAGGTTCGACACCGGACAGTGCGCGACCGACGTGCCCGAGCGGGCCAGCGCCGCGATCTCCGGACCGGTCAGGTCGACGGCGTGCGCCAGCAGCACGTCCGGGCCGAGCAGCCCGAGCGAGTCCAGCAACTCCACCGGCCGTTTCCCGTACTTGACCTCCACCGTCGCTACCTCGGTCGCGTTCTCCGCCGCGTGGATGTGCACCAGCGCCCCGAACTCCCGCGCCAGCGCGAACACTTCGGTCAACTGCTCGGGCGACAGGGTGTACGCCGAGTGCGCGAACACGACCGGCCGAATCCCCTCGTGCGCCGCCAGGTCCGCACGCGCCCACGCCGCGCGCGCCGCGAACTCCCGCTTGTCCGGCGGCTCCGGGACGTCCATGAACGTCGGCCCGGTCAGCAGCCGCCAGCCCGCCTCCCGCGCCACCTGCTCGGCCGCCTCGTGGAACCAGTACATGTCCAGCGCCGACGTCACCCCGGCCCGGATCGACTCCGCCGCCGCCAGCCGCACCGCCGCCGCCACGTTCTCCGGCGTCAGCAGCTCGGCCTCCCACTTCAACACCCGCTCCAGGAACCCCTGGAGCGTCACGTCGTCGGCGCGCCCCCGCAGCAGGGTCATCGCGAGATGAGTGTGCGTGTTGACGAACCCGGGCAGGACGAGGCAGTTGGACGCGTCGATGAACTCGCGCGCCTCGTACCGCCGTCGCAGCTCCTCGGCGGGACCGACGGCGACGATCTCACCGTCACGGACGGCAACCGCCCCTTTTTCCACGACGGTTCCGGCGTCGTCCACCGTCAGGACGTCACCCCCGTGCACCAGCAGATCGACGCTCACAGCTCACTCTCCGCCAGCAGCCGCAGCGCCTCCAGCGAGACCACGGCACCCCGTTCGACACCCTCCGCGACGACGTCCCGGTGCGGGTCGTACACGCTGGTGCCCTCCTCGTCGACCAGCTCGTCGGCGTTCGCGCCGTCCACGACCACCACACCGCCCGCTGTCAGACCCCGCAGCGACGCCGTGATCAGCAGCGCGGACAGCTCCATCTCGATCGCGGCGAGACCGACGCCGCCGTACGAGAACAGGGGCAGCGGGCCCGGCTGGAACGCGGCCCGGGTCCAGACGACGCCCCGGTGGTGCGGGGCACCGGTCTCACGGGCGGCACGCTGGAGGGCGAGGACCGCCTCGGGGGTGGCGAACGCGGGGTACTCCGGCGGCAGGAGCTGCTGCGTGACACCGTCGTCCCGGACCGCCGCCTCGGCGATCACCAGGTCGCCGTCCGCTATCCCCGGCTTCATCGCACCCGCCGTGCCGAACCGGATCATCGTCCGCACGCCCGCGTCCGCCAGCTCCTGGAACAGCAGGTTCGCGCCCGGCGCGCCCACGCCGTGCGAGGCGACGACGACCGGCACGCCCTTCCAACTCCCGCTGAACACACGGTACTCACGGTGGTACGACACCTCGGCCGCGCCGTCCAGCAGCGCGGCGACGGCGGCGGCGCGCGCCGGGTCGCCGACGACCACCGCGTGAACGGGCAGACCGGTACGGGGAATTCGGGTGATCGGCAGGAGATCCTGCGTCATGAGACGGCTCCAGAGGAGGAAGGGGTACGGCGACGGCGGCGGGCCGTCGACAGGAACAGGGCGCCGAGCGTGACGACGTACGGGGCGGCGTCGGTGGCCTGTTGGGGCAGACCGACGCCCTGGAGACGGAAGCCCACCGCTTCCGCGAGCCCGAACAGCAGCGCCGCGAGCAGCACGCCGACCGGCAGCGCCCGGCCCAGCAGCACCGCGACCACCGCGATCCAGCCCCGGCCGGCCGTCATGTTCTCGGTGAACAACGTGACATTGCCCAGGGCGAGTTGGGCACCCGCGAGTCCGCACAGCACACCGGACGACAATACGG
Source organism: Streptomyces roseirectus (assembly GCF_014489635.1). NCBI lineage: Bacteria > Bacillati > Actinomycetota > Actinomycetes > Kitasatosporales > Streptomycetaceae > Streptomyces > Streptomyces roseirectus. The sequence goes on from NZ_CP060828.1 coordinate 7,471,192, forward strand.
CCCCGTACTGGTACTTCGCCGGACTGACCCCCAACGTCGCGGCCGCGTCCGGGGATTCACCGACACCGCGCAGCCGCAGCCCCCACACGTGCCGGGACAGCAGGAGCGCGGCGACACCGACCGCGACCCAGGAGAGGTAGGCGAGCGGGCTCAACCCCCCTATCAGGGGCAGGCCGTTGAGGGCAGGGTCGCTGAACGTGCCCTGCACGCCGAACACCGTCCGCAGCAGGAAGCTCGTCAGGCCGACGGCGAGGAGGTTCATCGCGATGCCGAGCACCACCGCGTCGCCCTTCAGAGTCACCGCGCCGACCGCGAGGACCAGCGAGTACGCCGCCGCCGCGAGGGCCGCCGAGAGCACCCCCAGCCAGGGGCTGCCGGTGAACCAGCTCGTGGCGACCGCCGTGAAGCAGCCCAGCAGCATCATGCCTTCCAGACCGATGTTGAACACGCCCGCCCGCTCACAGATCGCGCCGCCGAGCGCGGCCAGCAGGATCGGGGTGAGGGCACGCAGGGCCGACATGAGGAGATCGGAGTCGAGGAACATCAGACGGCCCCCTTCTTCTTCAAGAGCGTGCGCGGGAACCGGAGCCGGGCCGCCAGGAACACGATCACGATCGCCTGGAGCACCTGCGTCAGCTCGCGCGGCACCTCCGTCGTCCGCTCCATCGCGAGCCCCCCGACCTGGAGGACCGCGAAGAAGAACGACGCGATCAGCGTGCCGACCGGCGCCGCCCCCGCGAGCAGCGCCGCCGTGAGCCCCGTCCACGTGTAGCCCGGCGCGGTCAGCGAGCCGTCCACGAACCGGTACGGGAAGCTCAACACGCCCACCGCGCCCACGAGTCCGGCGAGCGCGCCCGAGACCGACATCAACTTCAGCGTCAGGCCCGCCCGTTCGACCCCGGCGTACACGGAGAAACGGGAGTTGAGCCCCGTCATCCGGATCTCGTACCCGAACGCCGTCCACCGGTCCGTGAACCAGTAGGCCGCCGCCGCGAGGACGACGAGGACCAGGCCGACGGTGACGGTCGAGTCGCCGAACGCGGGCAGCGCGACGCCGTCCGGGAACGCCCGCGTCTGGGGCAGGCTCGAACCCGGCTCCTTCAACGGGTACCGGGCCAGGTACGACGCCAGCGACACCGCCGGATAGCTCAGCAACAGGCTGCTGACCAGCAGCGGAACGCCGAACCGGTTCTCGCACAGGGCGGCGAGCACGGCGTACCCGGCACCGGCGGCCATCCCCGCGAGGAGCGCGAGGACGACCGTCAGGGGCGCCGGCAGCGGGGAGTACAGGGCGGTTGCCGCGGCCGTGATCCCGCCCAGCACCAGTTGGCCGTCCCCGCCGAGGTTGATCAGCCCGGCCCGCAGCGGCACGGCCAGCGCGAGCGCCATGCCGAGGACGCTGGTCCCGGTGGTCAGCGTCGCCCCGATCCCGTCCGTGCCGAGCGCGCCGGTCAGGACGGCGTCGTACGCGGTGAGCGGGTCGGCGCCGGTGCCGAGGAGGAAGAGGGCGCCGACGAGGAGACCGGCGAGGACGGAGGCGGTGACGGGGGAGCGGAGGGCGCCAGATATTCGGGTGATGGTCATATCAGATTCCCGCGCTCTCGTTCGCGCCCGCGCCCGAGCCCGCGCCTTCGCCCGAGCCCGCGCCCGCATCCCCGCTCGCCCCCGCCATCGCCAGCCCCAACGTCCCCTCGTCCGCCGCGTCCTTCCCGTACGCCCCCACGACCCGCCCCTCGTACATCACCAGCACCCGGTCCGCGAGCCCCCGGATCTCGCTCAGCTCCGCCGACACCAGCAGCACCGCGTGCCCGGCGTCCCGGTAGGCGATCAACTGGTCGTGGATGTGCTGCACGGCACCGATGTCGACGCCCCGGGTCGGCTGCTCGACGAGCAACAGGGGCGCGTCATGGGCGAGTTCACGTCCGATGAGGAGCTTCTGGAGGTTGCCGCCGGACAGCGAGGAGGCCGGCGCCGCCACGGACGCCGCCTTCACCCCGAACCGCTCGACCAGCGTGCGCGCGTGCGTGCGGACGGCGCCGGGGGCGAGCAGCCCGCGCCGGGACAGCGAGGTCCGGTGGTGACCCATGGCCAGGTTCTCGGCGACGCTCGCCGCCGGCGCCGTACCGACCGCGTGCCGGTCCTCGGGCACGTACGCGAGCCCGTGGGCCCGGCGTTCGGCGGCCGAGGCGTGCGTGACGTCGCGGCCCCGGACGGACACCCGCCCGCCGGTCACCGCCCGCAGCCCCGCCAGCGCCTCGATCAGCTCGCTCTGCCCGTTCCCGGCGACCCCGGCGATCCCGACGATCTCCCCGGCACGGACGGTGACGTCCACATCGTGGACGCCTGCCGCCGACAGCCCGCTCACCTCCAGCACCGGCTCACCCGGTGTCCCCGCCGCGTGCACCCGGTCCAGCTCCACCGCGCGCCCCGTCATCGCGGAGGCGATCTCCCCGGCGGACGTCTCGGCGGTGACCAGCCGGGACACGACCCGCCCGTCCCGCAGGACCGTCACCCGGTCCGACCCCTCCAGCACCTCACGGAGCTTGTGCGTGACGAGGATGACCGAACGGCCTTGCGCGGCGAGGGACGTGAGGACGGCGAACAGGGCGTCCGCCTCCGCCGGGGTCAGCACGGCCGTCGGCTCGTCGAGGATCAGCGTGCGGGCACCCCGGTGCAACAGCTTCAGGATCTCGACGCGTTGCCGCAGCCCGACCGGCAACTCCCCGACGCGCGCGTCCGGTTCGACCGCGAGCCCGTGCTCCTCGGCCAGCTCCCGCACCCGGCGCCGGGCGGCCGCCCGGTCCACCAGCCCGAACCGGCGCGGCTCGGCGGCGTACACCACGTTCTCGGTGACCGTCAGCGAGTCGAACAGCTTGAAGCTCTGGTGGACCATGCCGAGCCCGGCCGCCATCGCGTCGGACGGACTCGCGAAGACGACGTCCCGCCCGTCGACCCGGATCGTCCCGGCATCCGGGCGCAGCATGCCGTACAGCACCGACATGAGCGTCGACTTGCCCGCCCCGTTCTCACCCATCAACGCATGGATCTCGCCCTGCGAGACAGTCAGGTCGACGGAGTCGTTGGCGAGCGTGCCGGGGAACCGCTTCGTGATCCCCCGCAGCTCGACAGCGACCGGCGCCTCAGCGCGCGGCGGGGTCATCGACGGCCAGCCCACCGGAGACGATCTGGTCGCGCAGCGCCTTCACCTTCGTCAGCACGTCCTTGTGCCGGGCGATCACGCACTGCGAGGAGTCGACGCCCGCATCGAGCCCGGTCAGGCTGATGCCGCCCTCCTTCAGCCCGTACGACACGGTCGTGCCCGCCTTCCCGCCGAGCACCGCGTCGATGCCCTTCTGAACGGCGACGTCCGTGCGCTTGATCACGTTGTCGACGACCGTGCCCGGGGAGGAGGGGCACTGGTTGACGTCGACGCCGTACGCGAACGCCCCCTTCGCCTTCGCCGCCTCGAACACGCCGTAGTTCCCGGCCGCCGCCGCTGCCATCACCTGGTCGTAGCCCTGCGAGAGGAGGGTGCCCGCCTGCTCCTTCGCGCGCGCCGAGTCGTCGAACGGGGACTGCCCGCCGACGAACCGCGTCCCGGTCGTCGTCCCCGGCGCGACCTTCTTCGCGCCCGCCGCGAACGGGTCGCTGTAGCGCCGGAACTGGGGCGTGTCGAGGACGTCGACGGCGCCGACCTTGCCCGACCTCGACAGCAGCCCCGCCTCGGCGCCCGCGAGGAACACCCCCTCGTGCTCGCGGAACACCGCGCAGCTCACGTTCGTGAAGGGCTTCGCCGTGCACGCGTCGACCAGCAGGAACCGCTGCCCGGGGTTGCGCCGCGCCTGCTGGGCGACGACGTCAGCGAACTCGAAGCCGACCAGGACGATGACGTCCGGCTTGGCGTCCACGGCCGCCTGCACGTTCTGCTGCTGAGACGCCGCGTCCGTCGACTGATACACGTGCTGCGTGCCGTCATGCTCCTTCGCCGCCGCCTCGACGCCCGTCACCGCGAGCTTCAGGAACTCGTTCTGGCCCACGGCGTCCGGGGTGACCAGCGTGAACGACTTCCCGGACGAGCCGGAGGCGGCCGTGCCGGTGTCCTTCTTGGCGGCGGCGTTGCAGGCCGTGGCCAGCAGGACCGTACCGGCGGCGAGCGCTGTGAGCTGGAGGGAACGGCGGTGCCTGAGCGTGCGGGCGCGAGTGCGGGGGGCTCTGGGGCGCATCGGGGACGACCTTCCGGGTATGACGAGCGGCGCTCCGGGAGGGCGACGGTGCCGTTCCGCGAGAGCGCTGGGAGGGAGGGTGCGAGGGGGCTCAGCCGCGACAGCGGTCGCCGCGACACCGGCCGAAGTCGAGGAAACGGCGCTTCGTGAACATCGGCACGTCTCCTCCTCCGTCTCGGCCAGTGGAATCGGTTGCGGACTGTACCACCCTGTTTCAGCCACCCGACAGACTGTCTCGAACTGTGGTTCGCCGAGGTCATGTACGGTGTCCGACACCACAGGACCCCCCCAGGCAGCACCCCAGGAGCGATCCCCTATGTCCCAGGAACTGCGCGCCGTCGACTGGACCGGATCCGGCCTCGCGCTCATCGACCAGACCCTGCTGCCGCACCGCACCGAGACCGTGGACATCCGCGATGTGGACTCCCTCGTCGACGCGATCCAGCGCCTCGTCGTCCGGGGCGCTCCCGCGATCGGCGCGGCCGGCGCGTACGGGGTCGCCATCGCGCTGATCCAGGGCGAGCGCGAGGACTGGACCGACCTCCAGATCCTCCAGGCCGTCGCCCGCATCCGCGAGGCCCGCCCCACCGCCGTCAACCTCATGGTGTGCGTCGACCGCGTCATGACCCGCTTCGCCGAGGGCCTGGACGCGGTCCTGGAAGAGGCGGCCGCCGTCCAGCGCGAGGACATCGAGGCGAACCGCGCGATGGGCGTCCACGGAGCGGACTGGCTGATCAAGAAGGCCGGCGTCGACCGCCCGCTGCGCATCATCACCCACTGCAACGCCGGCGCGCTCGCCACGTCCGGCTGGGGCACCGCGCTCGGCGTCGTCCGCGAACTCCACGCGCGCGGCCGGGTCGAGGTCGTGTACGCCGACGAGACGCGCCCCCTGCTCCAGGGATCCCGGCTCACCGCCTGGGAGTTGGCCCAGGAGGGCATCCCGCACTACGTCCAGGCGGACGGCGCCGCCGCCGGCACCATCCTGCGCGGCGAGGTCGACGCGGCGATCGTCGGCGCCGACCGCATCGCGGCCAACGGCGACACCGCGAACAAGGTCGGCACGGTCGCCCTCGCCCTCGCCTGCGCCGACGCCGGCATCCCCTTCCTCGTCGCGGCCCCTACGACGACCGTCGACCTCGCCACGGCCACCGGCGACGACATCCACATCGAACTCCGGGGCGAGGACGAGGTGTTGGAGTGGGGCGGCGTCCGCACCGCCCCCGCCGAGTCACGCGGCCACAACCCGGCCTTCGACGTCACCCCGGGCCGTCTCGTCACCGGACTCGTCACGGAACGCGGGGTGTTGGAGGTCTCGGCGGGCGAACTGCCGGGCGAGCGGCTGAAGTAGACGGCAGGTCAGGAAAGAAAAGAAGGGGGACCACAGGGTCCCCCTTCCTCCACAGATTCCTCAGCGCCGAGCCAGCTCCAACTCCAGCAGCCACTCCACCACTTCGGTGTAATGCCGCGCCTGACGCGGATCCGCCCCCCACACGTACAACCCGTGCCCGGCGACAACCACCGCCGGCATCAAGGGATTACGCGCCTCCTCAAGCCGGTCGCCCAGCTCCTTCATGTCCTGGCTGTTGGCGATGACCGGCAGCACCACTTCGACGTCGTGCGCGGGCTGCCCCACCCCCTTCAGCATCTCGACGTCCCGGAACGCGATCCCCCCGGGCTGCCGGTGCCCCATCGTCACGGACGCGACCGTGTGGACGTGGACGACCGCCCCCGCACCCGTCAACGCGGCGACCCGCGCGTGCAGTTCGGCCTCGGCGGACGGCTTCCCGCCCTGCACGGCAGCCCCCTGCCCGTCCACCAACACCACGTCGGCGGGCGTCAGTTCACCCTTGTCGTGCCCGCTCGCCGTCACCGCGAGCAGCAGCGGCTCCCGGGACAGCACCACCGACAGGTTGCCGGACGTGCCGCGCATCCAGCCGAAGGAGGCGAACCGGGCGGACTCGGCGGCGAGCACGGCCCCCGCCTCGTGGAGGTCCTGCGCGGTGATGTCGGCGGTCATGCGGTGCTCCCGGAAACGGTGATCTCGTCGAAGGACCCTGCCTGCGCATGATCCCCGACGCCTTGCGCGAAGTACGGCTCCCCGGGCCGCCGGACGCCGACGGCGTGCCAGCCGGCCTCTCGCGCCGCGTCCAGCTCGCCGGGCCGGTCGGAGAGGAAGAGGAGACGGGACGGCTCGACGCCCGTCGCCGAGGCGATCCGGCGGTAGGACGCCGCCTCCTGCTTGGGCCCGGCGTTCTCCGTGTCGTAGAACCCCGAGACCAGCGAAGTCAGGTCACCCTCAGGGCTGTTGGTGAACCACGCCCGCTGCGCGGCCACCGACCCCGACGAGTAGACGTACAGCCGCACCCCGGCCGCGTGCCAGGCGCGCAACTGCGGGACGACGTCGGCGTAGAAGTGCGAGACGAGATCGCCCCGCGCGAAGCCCTCCGCCCAGACGATGCCCTGGAGGGTCTTCAGCGGGGTCGCCTTGCGGTCCTCGTCCAGCCAGGCGTTGAGCGTCTTCTCGATCGCGGCGGCATCGGCGTCAGGCTCGCCGGTCAGCTCCCGCACCTGCGCGATCGCCCGCGCGACCTCGGGCTCGTCCGCCCGCTGGGACAGCAGGTCCGCGAACCGGTCACGCGAGTACGGGTACAGGACGTCCACGACGAACCCCGTGGCGCTCGTGGTGCCCTCGATGTCGAGCACCACGGCGTCCACGGCATACCGGAGCGTCACGCGACGTACCCGGCGGCGATCGTGTCGTAGTCCGGGAAGCGGGAGGCGATCGGCGACCCGGTGAAGTTGCCGATCCAGCCGTCCTCCTCGTGGAAGAAGCGGATCGCGGTGAAGGACGGGCTGGTGCCCATGTCGAACCAGTGCGTGGTGCCGCGCGGGACGCCGAGCAGGTCGCCCTTCTCGCAGAACACGGCGTGGACCTCGCCGTTCACGTGCAGGTAGAAGATGCCGGAGCCGGAGACGAAGAAGCGGACCTCGTCATCGTCGTCGTGCGTGTGCTCCTGGAGGAACTTCTCGCGGGCGGCCTTCGCCCTCGCCGGGAACTCCGGGTCGTCGCTGGGGTGCAGCCCGAGGACGTCGACCGTGGTGAAGCCCTCCTCCGCGTTCAGCTTCTCGATCTCCGGGCCGTACGCGGCGAACACGGTCTCGCTGTCCGCGTCGAAGGGGACGTCCTCGCGGATCGGCCACTGTTCGTAGCGCACGCCCAGCGGCTTCAGGGCCTCCGCGATCTCGGCGGGGTCGGAGGTCCGGCGGACGAGGGTGTCCGGGCCGGACTCGGGCCAGGTGGTCAGGAGGGTCATGACAACAGCTCCAGGTCTGTCTGGTTTCTTCCGCTGGAAGCGTCGATTCGGTGATGGTAACGCCGGGTCCGATGATCACCCGGTGTGACGTAGTCGTTGTCTCATTCCGTGAGAATCGCCTTTTACACCTTTGACGTTTGGCTGAAACCGTTCTCATGATCTGGGTATGAAGACGCTGCTGCTCGTGCGGCGGCTGTACGTGGACTTGCTCCGGTCGACCACAGCCAGCTGTCGCTGACCGTTCCCGGAGCCCTCGCGCCCCTCCCTCACCTGGCGTGATCCTTTCGCCGCTCCGGCTCCCGCTCTCCCCTCAGCCTCATCGCACCGCCCCCGCACCTGGAGCCCCCTTATGTCCCGTATCCGCCTTCCCCTCGCCGCGCTGTCGCTGGCCTCCGTCTCGGCCCTCGTGCTGAGCGGCTGCTCCCAGTCGTCGGACGCGTCCACGAAGACGAGCGGCGACACGGCCGCCTCCGCGCAGGCCGCCACCGGCAAGAAGCCCGCCCCCTTCGACGCGGGCGCCGTCAAGGTCGCCCTGGTCCGCCAGAGCGGCGCCGGCGACTACTTCGAGCAGTGGGGCAACGGCGCGAAGGCGCAGGCCAAGGCGCTGGGGATCGACCTGACGGTGTACGACGCCCAGGCCGACAACGCCAAGCAGGCCACCGACCTCTCCTCCGCGATCAACTCCGGCGCCAAGGCGATCATCGTCGACCACGGCTTCCCGGCGACGATCCAGCCGGAGATCGACCAGGCCGTCAAGAAGGGCATCAAGGTCGTCGTCTACGACGTCGAGACCGCGACCAAGGGCGTCGTCTCCACCCGGCAGAACGACGCGAGCATGGCCCAGGCCGTCCTGGACGTCATGGCGAAGACCCTCGGCAAGAACGCCAAGGTCGGCTACGTCAACGTCGCCGGCTATGCCGCGCTCGACAAGCGGGACTCCGTCTGGAAGACCGCGGTCACCTCGCAGGGCTGGAAGCAGGCGTTCAAGGTCGGCAAGGTCACCGACTCCACCGCCACGGACAACGTGCCGTTGGTCTCCGCCGCCCTCACCCAGAACTCCGACGTCACCGGCGTCTTCGCCCCCTACGACGAACTCGCCAAGGGCACCGTCCTCGCCGTCCAGAACAAGAAGCTCCAGACCAAGGTCAAGGTCTTCGGCGCGGACGTCTCCAACGCGGACATCCAGCAGATGACCGCCGCGGACAGCCCGTGGGTGGCGACGGCCGGCACCGACCCGTCCGCCGTCGGCGCGGCGGTCGTCCGGACGACCGCCCTGGAACTGGCCGGTCAGCTCGGGAAGACCACGGTCGAGTTCCCGGCGGTCGCCATCACCCAGGACTTCCTGCGCGAGAAGAAGATCGCCAACATGGACCAGCTCCGCACGGCGCTGCCCGCGCTGAACCTGTCCCAGGTGTCGACCGCGGACTGGATCGCGAATGTCGCCCACTGAGACAGGCGCCGCTCCCGAAACGCCCGCCGTCGCCCTCACCGACGTCAGCATGGCGTTCGGTGGCAAGACCGTCCTCGCCTCCGTCTCCCTCGACATCGCCCCCGGCAGCGTGGTCGCGCTGCTGGGCGCGAACGGGGCCGGGAAGTCGACGCTGATCAAGATCCTGTCCGGCGTGCACGCCGGACACGGCGGCGAGGTACGCGTCGCGGGCGAGGTCATCGCACTCCAATCCCCGTCCGCAGCACGCCGGTTGGGCATCCAGACGGTGCACCAGCGGATCGGTGAGGGCATCGTGCCCGGCCTGTCCGTCGCGGAGAACCTGGTCTTCGAGGAACTGGCCCAGGCCCGCGGCAACCCCTTCCTCAACGGCCGCCGCACCCTGGCCCGCGCCCGCGAGATCCAGGCGGGCCTCGGTCTCGGCTGGAGCGACGCCGTCCTCAAGCGGGACGTCACCGAACTCGGCATCTCCGACCGGCAGTTGCTCATCCTGGCCCGCGCCCTCGCGACCCGCCCCCGGCTGCTGATCCTCGACGAGCCGACCTCCGCGCTCTCCGCCGCCGAGGCCGAGCGCCTGTTCGCGCTGGTCGAGCGGATGCGCGCGGACGGCATCGCCGTGCTGTACGTTTCCCACCGCCTCGGCGAGATCGACGCGCTCGCCGACCGGCTGGTCGTCCTGCGAGACGGCCGTCTCACCGAGGACCAGGCCAAACCGTTCGACTGGGACGCCGCCCTGCGCGCGATGCTGGCCCAGGAACAGGAGGCGACGACCGCGCGGCCGGTCCGGGAGGGCTCCCAGGGGGATGTGGTCCTGTCCCTCAGAGGTGTCCGGCTCTTCGACGCCCAAGCCCCCCTCGACCTCGACCTGCGCTCCGGCGAAGTCACCGGCGTCGTCGGCCTGTTGGGCGCCGGCAAGACCGAGCTGGCCCGCGGCCTGTTCGGCGCCGAACCCTTCCTCGCCGGCGCCGTCGAACTCGACGGCACGGCGTACGCGCCCCGCCGCCCGGCCGACGCGATCCGCGCCGGCGTCCACCTCGTCCCCGAGGACCGGCACGCCGACGCGCTCGTCCCCGGCTGGTCCGTCGCCCAGAACGTGTCGCTGCCGTTCCTGAAGTCCCTGTCGCGGTTCGGCCTGCTCCAGAGCGCCAAGGAGGACGCCCTCGGCCGGGACACCGTCGCCGCGCTCGGCGTCGTCACCCGCGACGAGCACAGCGCCGTCGAGGAGCTGTCCGGCGGCAACCAGCAGAAGGTCGTCGTGGGCCGCTGGCTCGCCGAACCCCCGCGTGTCCTCATCCTGGACGAGCCGTTCCGGGGCGTGGACATCGGCGCCCGGCGGGACATCGGCGACCGCGCCCGCCGCCTCGCCGCCGAGGGCGCCGCCGTCCTCGTCCTGTCCGCCGACGTCGACGAGATCCTGGAGGTCGCCGACCGGGTCGTCGTCCTCGCGTCCGGTGAGATCCACCTCGACGCGTACGGCGAGGACGCCGAGCGCGACCGCGTGATCCAGACCATCTCGGCGTCCGTGTGACCCCCTTGAGGAAAGACGTCATGACCACCACCCAGAGCACCGAGACCCCGGTGAAGGCGGCGACCCCGCTCACCGCACCCGTGGGCCTGCGAGTCCAGAACGCCGTCATCAAGTACGGGTTCATCTTCGTGACGGTCGCGCTGTTCCTGTACTTCGCGCTCAGCGAGGGCTCCTTCCGCGAGTCGGCGACCCTCCTCGACACCTTGCGCTACGTCTCCGTCGCCGCGATCCTCGGCCTCGGCGTCACCCTCACGATGGCCGTCGGCGGGATGGACATGTCCGTCGGCGCGGTCGCCGGGCTCGGGGTGTCCGTCGCCGCGCAGACGATGGTCGTCCACAACCAGGTCGGTGCCGTCGCGATCGTCGCCGTGATCATCGCGGGCGCGCTCGCGGGGCTGCTCAACGCGCTGCTGATCGTCGTCCTGAAGATCCCCGACATGCTCGCCACGCTGGGCACGATGTTCGTCATCCAGGGCAGCAAGCTGATCCTCGTCGACGGGCAGTCGATCACGCCGGGCATGACCATGTCGGATGGGTCGACGGCGCCCGGCAAGTTCACCGCCGGGTTCCTGAAGATCGACCGGGGGACCGTGTTCGGGATCCCCGTCTCCGTGCTGATCTTCGGCGGGCTCACCGTCGCCGCCTGGGTCTTCCTCGCCCGCACCCGCTGGGGCCGCGTCCTGTACGCCATCGGCGCGAACCCCGAGGCGTCCCGGCTGGCCGGCATCCGCGTCGGCGCCTACCGTGCGCTCGCCTACGTCATCTCCGGTGTCCTCGCTTCGATCGGCGGCCTCATCCTCGCCTCCCGCATCGGGCAGGGCGACGTCAGCGCCGGGACCTCGCAGCTCCTCGAAGCCGTCGCCGTCGCGCTCGTCGGCACGTCCGTGCTCGGCCGGGGCCGCCCCAACGTGTGGGGGACCGCGCTGGGCGCCGTCCTCATCGGCATCATCACCACCGGCCTCACCATCAAGGGGCTGCCGTACTACACGCAGGACGTCGTCGAGGGCGCGGTCCTCATCCTGGCCCTCGTCTTCAGCTTCACCCTGTCCAAGCGCCGCACCGCTTAAGGAAGTTGCATGGGTTACCGCATCCTGGAACCGGCCGACGTCCCGGCCTACCTCAACGAGCGCGGCCACTGGGACGACCTGGGCGACATCGACGTCCGCGAGGTCTCCGACGGCAACATGAACCGCGTCTTCCTCGCCTCCTCCGCCGACGGCAGCCGCAGCCTCGCCGTCAAGCAGGCGCTGCCCTGGGTCCGCGTCGCCGGCCCGTCCTGGCCGATGAACCCCGACCGCGCCGACGCCGAGGCCCGCGCGTACGAGCAGGTCGCGAAGGTCGCCCCGGACAAGATTCCCGCGATCCACGGCTACGACCCCGAGAACTTCGCCCTCGTCATGGAGGACATGTCGGACCTCGAAGTCCTGCGCACGCTCCTCAACGAGGGCGCCCCCTACGGCCCGGACACCTCCGCCCGCATCGGCGAGTTCGTCGCGCAACTCACCTTCACCACCAGCGACTTCGGTATGCCGTCCGCCGAACGCAAGGCGCTGATCGCGGCGTCGGTCAGCCCCGAGCTGTGCAAGATCACCGAGGATGTGGTGTTGTCCGAGCCCTACATCGAGCACGAACACAACCACTGGCTCCCGGAGTTGACCGACCTCGCCGCCGCGTTCCGCGCGGACGCAGTGCTCCGCACCGAGGTCGCCGACCTGCGCCACACGTTCATGACCAGCGCGCAGGCCCTTCTGCACGGCGACCTCCACACCGGCAGCGTCATGGTGGGGGAGCGGGACGGCTCCCCCGTGGTCCGCGTCTTCGACCCGGAGTTCTCCTTCGTCGGCCCCATCGGCTACGACCTCGGCCTGTACTGGGCGAACGCGCTCGTCTCCGAGGAACGCGCGCGTGAACTGGGCCGGTTGACCGACCACGCGGACCAACTCCGGCTGTCCTGGGAGGCGTTCGAGTCCGAGTTCCGCCGCCTGTGGCCGACCCGGGTGGACGGGTTCTTCGACGACGCCTACCTCGACCGGTTCCTGCGCCGGGTCTGGACGGAGTCGGTGGGGTACGCCGGCACCGAGATCGTCCGTCGCATCATCGGCTTCGCCCACCTGACGGACCTGACGACGCTGCCGGACCCGGTGCCGGCGTCGCGCAGGGCGCTGCTGCTGGGCCGCGAACTGATCGTGCGGCGCGCGGAGTTGACGGATGTGGAGTCGGTACGTCAGCTCGTGTCCCAGTCGGCCTGAAACACCGCAGTCGGCCTGAAACACCGCGAAAGGGGCGGTACCTCCCGGAGCCCAAGCCGGAGGTGCCGCCCCTTTCGGGTCGTGCGGGTTACTTCTTGTCGAGCAGGTCCTGGACCTTCGCCCGCACCTCGTCCGTGGCCAGGCCGCGGATCGTCAGCGTGGTGCGGCGGCGCAGGACGTCGTCCTGCGTCTCGGCCCACTCGTTGTCCCGGGCGTAGACGACCTGCGCCCAGATCTCGGGGGCGTCGGGGTGGACGCGCTCGGCCAGTTCCGGGTTCTCGTTCGCCAGGCGGGCGATGTCGAACGCGAGAGAGCCGTAGTGCGTCGCCAGGTGCTTGGCCGTGTCGGCGGCCATGCGCGGGCCGGGCGCCGGGCTGTCGACCAGGAGACGGTGGGCGACCGCGCGCGGGTTGGCCACACCCGGCAGGGGCAGCTTCTTCGGCAGCGAGGAGATCGGCTCGAAGTCGTCGCCCAGCGGGTGGCCCGGCAGCGACTCCAGCTTCTGCATGACCGTGCGCCCGATGTGCCGGAACGTCGTCCACTTGCCGCCCGCGACGGACAGCATCCCGCCCCGGCCCTCGGTGACGACCGTCTCGCGCTTGGCCTTGGCCGTGTCCCCGGGGCCGCCCGGCAGCACGCGCAGACCGGCGAACGCGTACGTGATGTTCTCGCGGGCGAGCTGCTGGTCCCGGACGGAGAACGCGGCCTCGTCCAGGATCTGCGCGGTGTCCTTCTCGGTCACCGCGACGTCCGCCGGGTCGCCCTCGTACTCCTCGTCCGTCGTGCCGAGGAGCAGCATGTCCTCCCACGGCAGCGCGAACGTGATCCGGTACTTGTCGATCGGCGTGGCGAGCGCGGCCTTCCAGGGGGAGGTCCGCTTCAGGACGAGGTGCGCGCCCTTGGAGAGGCGGATGGAGGGCGCCGCGTTCGGGTCCTCCATCTTGCGCAGGTGGTCCACCCACGGGCCGGTCGCGTTCAGCACCAGACGGGCGTTGACCCCGAACTCGTCGCCCGTCGTCCGGTCCTTGAGGTCCGCGCCGGTGACCCGCCTGTTGGTGAAGCGCAGGCCGGTGACCTCGGCGTGGTTCAGGACGACGGCGCCCGCCTCGACGGCCGCGCGGACCGTCATGAGGGCCATGCGCGCGTCGTTCATCTGGTCGTCGCCGTAGACCGCGACGGCCTTCAGGTTCTCGGTGCGCAGCTCCGGCACGTCCTGCGCCGCCTTCGCGGGGGACAGGAGGTGGCCGACGCCGTCACCGAACGCGGAGAGCGCCGAGTAGGCGAAGACGCCCGCCCCGAGCTTCGCCGCGCCGTGCGGCCCGCCCTTGTAGACGGGCAGGTAGAACGTGAGCGGGTTCGCCAGGTGGGGGGCCACCTGACGGGACACCGCGCGCCGCTCGAAGTGGTTCTCCGCCACCAGCTTCACCGCGCCGGTCTGCAGGTAGCGCAGACCGCCGTGGAGCAGCTTGGAGGAGGCGGAGGAGGTGGCGCCGGCGAAGTCACCGGCGTCGACCAGCGCCACCCGCAGACCGGACTGCGCGGCGTGCCAGGCGGTGGAGATGCCCAGGATGCCGCCGCCGATCACGAGGAGGTCGTACGACGCCTTGGAAAGCTGCTCCCGGGTCTCGGCGCGGCTCGCGTTGGCGGCGGAGGCCGGGTGCGTACCCAGGGCAGGCACGGTCTGGAGGGTGGGCTGACTGGTCATGTCGGGTTCTTACTCCTCATCAGAGCTTGTGCGGGGGGTTCGCTTCAGCTCTCGTCCTCGATCCAGCCCATGGTCCGCTCGACGGCCTTGAGCCAGGTCTTGTACTCACGGTCGCGGGTCTCCGCGTCCATGCGGGGGGTCCACTCGGCGGCCCGGCGCCAGTTGGCGCGCAGGTCGTCGGTGCTGGTCCAGAAGCCGACGGCGAGACCGGCGGCGTAGGCGGCGCCGAGGCAGGTCGTCTCGGCGACCATCGGGCGCACCACCGGCGCGTCCAGGAAGTCCGAGAGGGTCTGCATCAGCAGGTTGTTGGAGGTCATGCCGCCGTCGACCTTGAGGGCCGCGAGCTCGACGCCGGAGTCCTTCGTCATGGCGTCGGTGATCTCACGGGTCTGCCAGGCCGTGGCCTCCAGGACGGCGCGCGCGAGGTGCGCCTTGGTGACGTACCGGGTCAGGCCGGCGATCACACCGCGGGCGTCGGAGCGCCAGTGCGGGGCGAACAGGCCGGAGAACGCCGGGACGAAGTAGGCGCCGCCGTTGTCCTCGACGGACAGGGCCAGCGTCTCGATCTCGGCGGCGGTGGAGATGAGGCCCATCTGGTCGCGCATCCACTGCACCAGCGAACCGGTGACCGCGATCGAGCCCTCCAGGGCGTAGACCGGGGCCTCGTCGCCGATGCGGTAGCCGACCGTGGTGAGCAGTCCTGAGTACGAGTTGATGATCTTCTCGCCGGTGTTCATCAGCATGAACGTGCCGGTGCCGTACGTGGACTTGGCCTCGCCCTCGGAGAAACAGGTCTGGCCGAACAGGGCCGCCTGCTGGTCGCCGAGCGCGGAGGCGACCGGGATGCCGCCGAGCAGTTCGCCGAGCGAGCCGCCGGTGACCTCGCCGTAGACCTCGGCGGAGGAGCGGATCTCGGGGAGCATCTGGAGCGGGACGCCGATGGATTCGGCGATCTTCTCGTCCCACGCGAGGGTGTGCAGGTTCATCAGCATCGTGCGGGACGCGTTGGTGACGTCCGTGACGTGCCGGCCGCCGTTCACACCGCCCGTCAGGTTCCAGATGACCCAGCTGTCCATGGTGCCGAAGAGGATGTCGCCCGCCTCGGCGCGCTCGCGCAGGCCCTTGACGTTGTCGAGCAGCCAGCGGGCCTTCGGGCCGGCGAAGTAGGAGGCGAGGGGGAGGCCGGTCTCACGGCGGAAGCGGTCCTGGCCGACGTTGCGGCCCAGCTCCTTGCAGAGCGCGTCCGTGCGCGTGTCCTGCCAGACGATCGCGTTGTGGACGGGCTCGCCGGTGTTCTTGTCCCACAGCAGCGTCGTCTCGCGCTGGTTGGTGATGCCGATGGCCTTGATGTCGTCGCGCGTGATGCCCGCCTTGGCGATGGCGCCGGCGACGACCTCCTGGACGTTCGTCCAGATCTCGTTCGCGTCGTGCTCGACCCAGCCCGGCTTCGGGAAGATCTGCTCGTGCTCCTTCTGGTCGACGGAGACGATCCGGCCGTCCTTGTCGAAGACGATGCAGCGGCTGGAGGTGGTGCCCTGGTCGATCGCGGCGATGAACGGGCCGGTGGTGTGGGAGTCGGTCACTGTGTGCTCCTGGGATTCCGTGGTTATGGGGCTTGACGATCGGCGTTCGCCGAGAGTTTCGAAAACCCGTACCTCGTACGGGTGAACTCCGCGGCTGCCTAAGCGAACGCGACGTTGTAGATGCCCGCCGCGATGGCGCCGCCGATGAGCGGGCCGACCACGGGAACCCAGGCGTAGCTCCAGTCGGAGCCGCCCTTGTTGGGCAGGGGCAGGAGCGCGTGCACGATGCGCGGGCCGAGGTCACGGGCCGGGTTGATCGCGTAGCCGGTCGGGCCACCGAGGGAGAGACCGATCGAGACCACCACGAGGGCGGTGAGCAGGCCGCCCAGCGTGCCGAGGCCCTTGCCGTCGCCGTTCAGACCCTGCGTGAGGACCGCGAGCACCAGCACGATCGTGCCGATGACCTCCGTGGCGACGTTCTGCCAGGCCACCCGGACCTCCGGGCCGGTGGAGAAGATGCCGAGCACGGGGCCCGCGCCCTTCTCCTGCGCCTCGACCGCCTTGGTCTTCGGCTCGCCGACGATCTCCTTGTCGGTGAGGTGCGCCAGGAACTGGCCGTAGTACGCGATCCACACCAGGGCCGCGCCGATCATGGCGCCGAGCAGCTGGCCGCCCCAGTAGACCGGGACGTCGCTCCAGTCGATGCCGTCCTTCTTGAGCGCGAGCGCGAGGGTCACGGCCGGGTTGAGATGCGCGCCGGAGAGCGGCGCGGAGGTGTAAACGGCCGTCAGAACGGCGAAACCCCACCCGAAGGTGATGGCGAGCCAACCGGCGTTACGGGCCTTGCTGGCCTTCAGCGTGACGGCGGCGCACACGCCGCCGCCGAGCAGGATGAGTATGGCGGTACCGATGGTCTCGCCGATGAAGATGTCGGAGCTGGACACCCGCGACTCCTTTGTCCTTCGTCCAGGGGAAGCCGAACCCCGGGTCCCTCCGGGGATTCCGCGCCCTCGGGGGTGAGAGCGATGCCGGCCCTTGGCACTGTCACACTCTAGCGCGTATTGCCGGTAGGTGTTCGACAATGCCGACCGATGGACGGGAGTCTTGCTCCGGCGTCACGCGTGAGTCAAGGGTTCTGTTATCGGAAACCTGATCGTTATTGATAGTCATGGGTTATTGATCTTCGCGAGTTCGGTCCGCGTCTGACCGCTTATGTCCGGTTCAGGGTATGCCGAGAACCGGAACGTCGCCCGACGTCCCGGTTGACCTCTCAGGTACTTCTCAGAACCGGCCCGCGCCCAGATCCCGCGACACCGCACGCGCGCAGTCCCGCACCGCCGCGATCAGCTCCGGCCGCAGCTCGCCGTCCGGACAGACCCGCTCCACCGCGCCCGTGATGCCCACCGCGCCCACCGGCATCCGCCGCCGGTCGTGCACCGGCGCCGCGACCGACGCGACGCCCTCCCAGGTCTCCTCCACATCCGCCGCGTACCCACGCGCGCGCGTGATGTCGAGGATCTGCTCGAACGCCTTCGCGTCGCACACCGTGCGGTCCGTGAACGACCTGCGCTCCGTCTCCAGCGCCTCGCTGTGCGCGACCGGGTCGTACGCCGACAGCACCTTGCCCAGCGCCGTCGAGTGCAGCGGCTGCATCGCCCCGATCTCCAGCACCTGCCGGCTGTCGTCCGGCCGGAACACGTGGTGCACGATCAGCACGCCCTGCTGGTGCAGCACGCCCAGATGGACGCTCTCGCCGCTCGCGCGCGCCAGGTCGTCCGTCCACACCAGCGCCCGCGCGCGCAGCTCGTGCACGTCCAGATAGGTCGTGCCCAGCCGCAGCAGCTCCGCGCCCAGCTGGTAGCGGCCCGAGGCGTCGTCCTGCTCCACGAACCCCTCCTGCTGGAGGGTGCGCAGGATGCCGTGCGCCGTGCCCTTCGCCAGCCCCAGGGCCGAGGCGATGTCCGACAGGCCGAGCCGCCGCTCGCCGCCCGCGAGGAGCCGCAGCATCGCGGCAGCCCGTTCGAGCGACTGGATGTTCCGTGCCATCGCCGTCCTGCCTCCGTCCCCTTCGACCGGCTCACGCCGACCCCGGCCGCCGTTCGTCCACACCGGCCGTCTACCCGATGACCCCACACACAGCCACCGTTCGGCAATGCCGAACACTACCGGTCCATGCCGACCTCCTGCCAATGCCCGGTCACCGCGTGTCGCCCCCCGGTCCGCCCACCGGCCACCCACCAGAACCCCCGAAGTATCCCCACGCAACCCCGAGAAACCCGAACCGGCCTCGCGGACCTTCTCCGGAACACGCCCCTGAACCCACAACACGGCACCACCCGAAGAAACCCCACCCCCGTCGGCCCCCGTCCCTGCCACCCCCACCCCCACCCCCGGCCACCCCCCTACCACCCCCACCACCTCCACGAACCCCGCCCCCTCAACCCCCAGCCCGCCCGAGAATCGCTCGACCCCCACCATTCCGTCCCGTGGAACGCACTGACGGTGGAGGCCCCCTCCCCGCTACGCTGAGCGGAAAGCCGACAGCCGTCGCACCTGAGGGAGCCCTTACATGGCCTCTGTGCCGCCGACCCCTTCCGCCGACAGCCGGACCCGTGTGTCCGCGCTCCGAGAGGCACTGGCCACCCGCGTGGTGGTCGCCGACGGAGCGATGGGCACGATGCTCCAGGCCCAGGAGCCGACTCTGGAGGACTTCCAGAACCTCGAGGGCTGCAACGAGATCCTGAACCTCACCCGCCCGGACATCGTCCGCTCGGTCCACGAGGCGTACTTCGACGCCGAGGTGGACTGCGTCGAGACCAACACCTTCGGCGCCAACTTCGCCGCGCTCGCCGAGTACGACATCCCCGAACGCGTCCACGAACTCTCGGAGGCGGGCGCGCGGATCGCCCGCGAGACCGCCGACGCGTACACCGCGAGGGACGGACGCCAACGCTGGGTCCTCGGCTCCATCGGCCCCGGCACGAAACTCCCGACCCTGGGCCACGTCGGATACACCACCATCCGCGACGCGTTCCAGCAGAACGCCGAGGGCCTGATCGAGGGCGGCGCCGACGCGCTGATCGTCGAGACCACCCAGGACCTCCTGCAGACCAAGGCCGCCGTCATCGGCGCCCAGCGCGCCCGCGAGAACGCCGGCCTGGACGTCCCGATCATCGTCTCCGTCACCGTCGAGACCACCGGCACCATGCTGCTCGGCTCCGAGATCGGCGCCGCGCTCACCGCGCTGGAACCCCTCGGTATCGACATGATCGGCATGAACTGCGCGACCGGCCCCGCCGAGATGAGCGAGCACCTGCGCTACCTCGCCCGCAACTCCCGCATCCCCCTGTCGTGCATGCCGAACGCCGGTCTCCCCGTCCTCGGCAAGGACGGCGCCAGCTACCCCCTCACCGCCCCCGAACTCGCCGACGCCCACGAGACGTTCGTCCGCGACTACGGTCTCAGCCTGATCGGCGGCTGCTGCGGCACCACCCCCGAGCACCTGCGCCAGCTTGTCCACCGCGTCCGGGACATCACCCCCACCACCAGGGACCCGCGCCCCGAACCCGGCGCCGCCTCCCTCTACCAGACCGTCCCGTTCCGCCAGGACACCGCCTACATGGCGATCGGCGAGCGCACCAACGCCAACGGCAGCAAGAAGTTCCGCGAGGCCATGCTGGAGGCCCGCTGGGACGACTGCGTGGAGATGGCCCGCGAACAGATCCGCGAGGGCGCCCACATGCTGGACCTCTGCGTGGACTACGTCGGCCGCGACGGCGTCGCCGACATGGACGAACTCGCCGGCCGCCTCGCCACCGCCTCCACCCTCCCCATCGTCCTCGACTCCACCGAGGTCGACGTCATCCAGGCCGGCCTGGAGAAGCTCGGCGGACGCGCGGTCATCAACTCCGTCAACTACGAGGACGGCGACGGCCCAGAGTCCCGCTTCGCCAAGGTCACCAAGCTCGCCCGGGAACACGGCGCCGCCCTCATCGCCCTCACCATCGACGAGGAGGGCCAGGCCCGCACCCCCGAGAAGAAGGTCGAGATCGCCGAACGCCTCATCGACGACCTCACCGGCAACTGGGGCATCCACGAGTCCGACATCCTCATCGACACCCTGACCTTCACCATCTGCACCGGCCAGGAGGAGTCGAGGAAGGACGGCATCGCCACCATCGAGGCGATCCGCGAACTCAAGCGCCGCCACCCCGACGTCCAGACCACCCTCGGCCTGTCCAACATCTCCTTCGGCCTCAACCCGGCCGCCCGCATCCTCCTCAACTCCGTCTTCCTCGACGAATGCGTCAAGGCCGGCCTCGACTCCGCGATCGTCCACGCGTCGAAGATCCTGCCCATCGCCCGCTTCAGCGAGGAAGAGGTCACCACCGCCCTCGACCTGATCTACGACCGCCGCGCCGAGGGATACGACCCCCTCCAGAAGCTGATGGCCCTCTTCGAAGGCGCCACCGCCAAGTCCCTCAAGGCCGGCAAGGCCGAGGAACTGGCCGCCCTGCCCCTGGAGGAACGCCTCAAGCGCCGCATCATCGACGGCGAGAAGAACGGCCTGGAGACCGACCTCGACGAAGCCCTCCAGACCCGCCCCGCCCTCGACATCGTCAACGACACCCTCCTGGACGGCATGAAGGTCGTCGGCGAACTCTTCGGCTCCGGCCAGATGCAGCTCCCGTTCGTCCTCCAGTCCGCCGAGGTCATGAAGACGGCCGTCGCCCACCTCGAACCCCACATGGAGAAGTCCGACGCCGACGGCAAGGGCACCATCGTGCTGGCCACCGTCCGCGGCGACGTCCACGACATCGGCAAGAACCTCGTCGACATCATCCTCTCCAACAACGGCTACAACGTCGTCAACCTCGGCATCAAGCAGCCCGTCTCCGCGATCCTCGAAGCCGCCGAGGAACACAAGGCCGACGTCATCGGCATGTCCGGACTCCTCGTGAAATCCACCGTGATCATGAAGGAGAACCTGGAGGAGCTGAACCAGCGCGGCCTCGCCGCCAACTACCCCGTCATCCTCGGCGGCGCCGCCCTCACCCGCGCCTACGTCGAACAGGACCTCCACGAGCTCTACGAGGGCGAGGTCCGCTACGCCCGCGACGCCTTCGAGGGACTGCGTCTCATGGACGCCCTCATCGGCGTCAAACGCGGCGTCCCCGGCGCCGCCCTGCCCGAGCTGAAGCAGCGCCGGGTCCGCGCGGCGGCCGGCGCCGTGCAGACCGAGGAGCACACCGAGGAAGAAGGGCACGTCAGGTCCGACGTCGCCACCGACAACCCGGTGCCCAAGGCCCCCTTCGAGGGCACCCGCATCATCAAGGGCATCCCCCTCAAGGACTACGCGAGCTGGCTCGACGAAGGCGCCCTCTTCAAGGGCCAGTGGGGACTCAAGCAGGCCCGCGCCGGCGACGGCCCGACCTACGAGGAACTGGTCGAGAACGAGGGCCGGCCCCGGCTGCGCGGGCTCCTCGACCGCCTCCAGACCGACAACCTCCTCGAAGCCGCCGTCGTCTACGGCTACTTCCCGTGCGTCTCCAAGGACGACGACCTGATCATCCTCGACGACCGGGGCAACGAACGCACCCGCTTCACCTTCCCCCGCCAGCGCCGCGGCCGGCGCCTGTGTCTCGCCGACTTCTTCCGCCCGGAGGAGTCCGGCGAGGTCGACGTCGTCGGCCTCCAGGTCGTCACCGTCGGCAACCGCATCGGCGAGGAGACCGCCAAGCTCTTCGAGGCCAACGCCTACCGCGACTACCTCGAACTGCACGGCCTGTCCGTCCAGTTGGCCGAAGCCCTCGCCGAGTACTGGCACGCGCGCGTGCGCGCCGAACTCGGCTTCGGCGGCGAGGACCCCGCCGAGATCACCGACATGTTCGACCTCAAGTACCGCGGCGCCCGCTTCTCCCTCGGCTACGGCGCCTGCCCCAACCTGGAGGACCGCGCCAAGATCGCCGAACTCCTCCAGCCCGAACGCATCGGCGTCCACCTCTCCGAGGAGTTCCAGCTCCACCCCGAACAGTCCACCGACGCGATCGTCCTCCACCACCCGGAGGCGAAGTACTTCAACGCGCGCTGAACCCTCCGGCCCGCCACCGCGTCTGTAAAGACCCGGGCCCGGAAACAAAACGCGCACGGATCGATCCGGTCGTACACTGGTCGGTCCACCGCAGGCCGGTCGCCCCTCTGCGCACAGCAGGGACCGCGACCGGCCTGCTCGTCCCTCCAAGGAGGCAGTGGATGACCAGTACGGTCCCCGCACCCGCAGCGATCACCGCCGAGGGCTCCGCCCTCCAGGCCGTCCTCCTCGACATGGACGGCACCCTGGTGGACACCGAAGGCTTCTGGTGGGACATCGAGGTCGAGATCTTCAAACGCCTCGGCCACACCCTCGACGACGCCTGGCGGCACGTCGTGGTCGGCGGACCCATGAGCCGCAGCGCCGGCTTCCTCATCGAGGCCACCGGCGCCGACATCACCCTCGACGAACTCTCCGGCCTGCTCAACGACGGCTTCGAGGAGCTGATCGGCCAGGCCCTGCCCCTCATGCCCGGCGCCGCCCGCCTGCTCACCGAACTCGCCGCGCACGACGTGCCGACCGCCCTGGTCTCCGCCTCCCACCGGCGCATCATCGACCGCGTCCTGACCGCCCTCGGCCCCCACCACTTCCGCCTCAGCGTCGCCGGCGACGAGGTCACCCGCACCAAGCCCCACCCCGAGCCCTATCTCCTCGCCGCCACCCGCCTCGGCGTGGATCCGGCCAGATGCGCCGTCGTCGAGGACACCGCGACCGGCGTCGCCGCCGCCGAGGCCGCGGGCTGCCAGGTCGTCGCCGTACCCTCCGTCGCACCCATCGCCCCCGCCGCCCGCCGCACCGTCGTCCCGTCCCTGGAACACGTCGACGTGACATTCCTGCGCGCCCTCGTCACCCACTGACCGGAAAGCGGGACAGCGCCGGTGGCCAGGCAATTCACGGAAGGCGACGGAAGGCACCGGAACGGAATTCGGCACGCCCCGAATTCCGGGGGAACGGCCGAAACACCGCCCCACCCCTCATGTGACGTTCCCCACTCACAAAAGCCTTTTCCGGCCCGGACCGGCCCGCCCAAGTGTCCCGATTCATGAACCGCTGCACGAAACATGCCGGGCCCGATTCTCCGATCCGTCGGCTTTCGGCTCCACAGCGTGAGGAACCGTCAACTCCGCTCCCCGCAAGTCGACGCGCGGACGCCCACTAACCTCGTACAGAACCACCCCGAGACCTCCGCGTCCGACGACAAGGCACGTACACGTGAACAAGCGCACCCAGTGGCCGGTCCTCCCGATCGTGGCAGGGCTCGCCTCCGGCCTGTTGACCGGCTGCGGCTCCGAGAGCGGCTCCTCCGGAGGCAGTGGCTCCTCCGTGGTCATGGGGATGTCCGACGACGTCCTCGCCACGGACCCCGCCTCCGGCTACGACCCCGGCTCCTGGCTGCTGTTCAACAACGTCTTCCAGTCCCTCCTCTCCTTCCCCAAGGGCGGCACCGACCCCGAACCGGACGCCGCGAAGGAATGCACCTTCAGCGACACCGAGACCAAGGTCTACGAGTGCACCCTGAAGTCCGGACTGAAGTTCAGCAACGGCGACTCCCTCACCTCCGAGGACGTCAAGTTCTCCTTCGAACGCATGCTGAAGATCAACGACGAGTCCGGCCCCGCGATCATGTTCCCCATGCTCGACAAGGTCGAGGCCCCCGACGAACACACCGTCGTCTTCCGCCTCAAGGTCCCCGACGCCACCTTCCCCAGCAAACTCGCCTCCGGCGCCGGCTCCATCGTCAACCACGAGCAGTACGACGCGGACGGGCTGCGCAAGGACGACAAGGCCATCGGCTCCGGCCCCTACAAGCTGGACTCCTTCGACAAGGACCAGGCCGTGTTCTCCGTCAACGAGAACTACAAGGGCAACGCCCAGGTCAAGAACTCCGGCGTCACCCTCAAGTTCTTCCACGGCGACCAGTCCGCCCTCAAGAAGGCCCTCCTCGACGGCAAGGTCGACATCGCCTACCGCGGCCTGACCGCCGCCGACATCACCGACGTCCAGCACAGCGACAACAGCAAGGGCGTCGACGTCGTCGAAGGCACCAGCGCCGAGGTCCAGCACCTCGTCTTCAACATGAAGGACCCCGTCGCCGGGAAACTCCCCGTCCGCAAGGCCATCGCCCACCTCATCGACCGCGACGCCCTCATCAAGGACGTCTACGAGGGCACCGCCGACCCCCTCTTCTCGATCATCCCCGCGGGCATCACCGGCCACAACACCGCCTTCTTCGACCGCTACGGCGCCCGGCCCTCCGTCGAGAAGGCCACCGCCGCCCTGCGCGAAGGCGGCATCACCGACAAGGTCAAGCTCACCCTCTGGTCCACGCCCTCCCGCTACGGCCCCGCCACCGACCAGGAGCTCAAGACCATCGCCGGCCAGCTCAACGCCAGCGGCCTGTTCGACGCCGACGTCAAGTCCGTCCCCTTCGACAAGTACGAGAAGGACATCGAGGCCGGCAAGTACGGCGTCTACGTCAAGGGCTGGGTCCCCGACTACCCCGACGCCGACAACTTCACCGCCCCCTTCTTCGGCGAGGGCAACGTCC
Source organism: Streptomyces roseirectus (assembly GCF_014489635.1). Lineage (NCBI taxonomy): Bacteria > Bacillati > Actinomycetota > Actinomycetes > Kitasatosporales > Streptomycetaceae > Streptomyces > Streptomyces roseirectus. The sequence continues at coordinate 7,495,820 of NZ_CP060828.1, forward strand.
TCAACAACCACTACACGAACGAGACCATCACCGGCACGCTCATCCCCCGCACCGCCGCCGTCACCGACCGCGCCGCCACCGACCGCGACTACGGCCACCTCCAGGACATCGTCGCCGACCAGCTCCCCGTCCTGCCCGTCTGGCAGGCCAAGCAGTACGCCGTCACCCGCGAGAACGTCTACGGCCTGGAGTACTGCCTCGACGCGTCGACCGTCTTCCGCTTCTGGGAACTCAGCAAGGGCTGAAAGCCTTCCGCATGACGACGACGGGGTGCCCCTTTCCCGAAGGGGCACCCCGCGTCGGTCGTCCAAGCAGTGCTTTTACTGCCGGTGCTTCTACTGCGCGCCCGGCCGCACCAACCCGCTCTCGTACGCGTACACCGCCGCCTGCACCCGGTCCCGCAGCCCCAGCTTCGTCAGCACATGACCCACGTGCGTCTTCACCGTCGTCTCGCTCACGAACAGGTCCGCCGCGATCTCCGCGTTCGACAGGCCCCGCGCGACCAGCTTCAACACCTCGACCTCACGGTCCGTCAGCGTGTGCAGCGTGTTGGGGACCGGGTCGTCGCCGGACGGCAGGTGCGTCGCGTACTTGTCCAGCAGCCGTCGCGTGATGCTCGGCGCGAGCATCGCCTCGCCGGCCGCGACCACCCGGATCGCCTGCACCAACTCGTTCGCGGGCGCGTCCTTCAGCAGGAAACCGCTGGCCCCCGCGCGCAACGCCTCCACCACGTACTCGTCCAGGTCGAACGTCGTCAGCACCAGCACCTTCGCCGGGCCGTCCCGCTCCGGGCCCGTGATCTGCCGGGTCGCCTCCACACCGTCCATCCGGGGCATCCGGATGTCCATCAGCACCACATCGGGCTGCAGCGCCCGCACCTGATCCAATGCCTGAAGACCGTCACCGGCCTCCCCCACGACCGCGATGTCCTGCTCCGCCTCCAGAATCATCCGGAAGCCGGTACGCAGCAGCGGCTGGTCATCGACCAGTAGGACGCGGATGGCCACGAAAGTCTCCTTCGCTCGTCCGGGCCCATTCTGCCTTGTACGAACGGTGAAGACCCGACCGGGCTGGGGAGGGGGCGTCGGGGGAGTCAGGGGGGCTGTGGAGGCTGGGATGGGAACGCGTATAGGGGTGAGGCTGGGGCGGGGAGAGTGCGGGGGCCCGGGAGGGCGTGGGACCGCTGCACGAGGTGCTGCCGACGCCGGCCGCACGGGGGAGGGTCCGCCGGTCCCCGGCACGGTGACTGTCGCCCGCCGCGGCCAAGGGACCTCGGACGCCGGTCCCTGCCCGGACAGCCTCCACGGCTCAGGAACGTCCGCGCCCCGGACGCCGGGCCCGACCCCCGGCGACACCGAGGGCCCTCGGACACCGGCCTCGGCCTCCCGGCGTCGCCAGCACCTCCTGCGGTGGCCCCACGCCCTCCCGGGCTTCATGCCCTCCCCGCCCCATGTCCTCCCGGGCCCTCTCGGCCCCCGGGCTCTCTCGGCCCCCCCCCACACCCTCCCCGCCCCCATGTCTTCCCTGCCCCCACACTCTCCCTGCCCCCACACTCTCCCGGCCCTCGCGCCCTCCCGGGCCCGGGGCCGGCCCCTCCGCTGGGGAGAGGGAGCGGGCGGGCTACTGCTGGGGCTGGGGTTCCCGGAGGGGGAGGGGGTACGGCGGGGGTGTGCCGCCGAATTCCGGGCAGTGGGACTGGTGGTCGCACCAGCCGCAGAGCTTGGTGGGGCGGGGACGCCAGTCGCCGGTGCGGGTGGCCTCGGTGATCGCCTCCCAGAGCGCGAGGAGCTTGCGTTCGACGCGTTCGAGGTCGGCGGGAGTGGGGTCGTACGTGAGGACGTCGCCACTGCCGAGGTACACGAGCTGGAGCCGGCGCGGGATCACCTTCTTCAGCCGCCACACCACCAGCGCGTAGAACTTCATCTGGAACAGCGCCCCCTCCGCGTACTCGGGGCGCGGCGCCTTGCCCGTCTTGTAGTCGACGATCCTGACCTCACCCGTCGGCGCGACGTCGACCCGGTCGATGATCCCGCGCAACGTCAGCCCCGAATCCAGCTCGGCCTCGACGAACAGCTCCCGCTCGGCCGGCTCCAACCGCGTCGGATCCTCCAACGTGAACCACCGCTCCACCAGCCCCTCCGCCTCCCCGAGCCACCGCGCGAGCCGCGCCCCCTCAGGGTCGTCCGCGAACAGCTCGGCGACCTCCGGACGGCTCTCCCGCAGCCGCTCCCACTGCCCCGGCACCAACCCCTTCGCCCTCGGCACCGTCCGCTCCCCGGCCGGCGCGTCGAACAGCCGCTCCAGCACCGAGTGCACCAGCGTCCCCCGGGTCGCCGCCTCACTCGGCTTCTCCGGCAGCCGGTCGATCACCCGGAACCGGTACAGCAGCGGACACTGCATGAAGTCACTGGCCCGCGAAGGAGAAAGCGAACTGGGCACGGAGGAACGAGACCGAGAGCCCGCCGGGGGAGAGACGACAGGGGAGGCCGCAGCGCCGGCGGACCCCTCCGAGACGGCCGCGCCACGACCGACGGCGGACAGCACACCGTCCGCAGCCCCCTCGACATGCGAACCCCCCGCAGACCCCCCGGCACGCGCGGCCCCCGCGGACTCCCCACCCGGCCCACCCACCCGCGCGAGCAGAGCCGCCACCGCGTCCGCGGCTCTCCCGGAAGCAGTCACGCCGGAAGCGGCCACCCCGCCCCCGGCCTCCCCCTCCGGCACACACGCCCGCGCACCCACCCCGTCACGCCCCTCTGCCACACCCTCGCTGCTGCTCTCCATGCCCCAGACCATACGACCCACCACTGACAGTCACCCACTCCCGCCGTCCCGACCCCGACGGGCGGGCAAACACAGGGGGTGCCGGGGCGGAACGCGCCGCGACGGCCGCATACCATCGGTCGAAGACCCTTCCGCCCGGCAGGAGCGGGAGACCTTTCGATCGAGGGGACACCGTGGTGGAAAGCGGCGGGAGCGGCCAGCCGCGGCCGGACAACGAACAGCCGACCGAGCACCCCTCCGACGACCCCACACCGCAGTCGGACGAGACCCCCCGCCCGTCCGACGAGCAGCCCACCCCTCCCGCGCCCGCCGACTCCCGGACGGACGAAGCCGACACCCCGGCCGACGACCCGACCCCACCCCCGGCGGCCAAGTCCCCCCAGCCCCCGGCCCCGGAGGAGCAAGAGGAGAAAGCGGATACCACCCCCGCCGACCCCCCTCACGACGACGCCACACGCCAGATCCGCCTCCCCGCGAAACCCCCTGCCACCCCCGGCCCCGAGGCCGAACCCCCCGCGACCCCCCGGACCCAGCCCCAGCCCCCGGCCCTCACCCCCGACCTGCACCCCGACCGCCCCCACGCCCACAGCGGCACCGGCGGAGCGAGCAGCACCGGTGGTGCCGGCAAGAAGGAAGCCGAGAAAGCGCGCGAACCCCGCAGCGGCATCCTGATGGGCCGCCCCTTCGGCGTGCCCGTGTACGTCGCCCCCAGCTGGTTCCTGGTCGCCGCCCTGATCACCTGGGTGTTCGGCGGCCAACTGGACCGCGTGCTGCCGGAACTCGGCGCGGGCCGCTACCTCGTCGCCCTGTTCTTCGCCGTCGCGTTCTACGCCTCCGTCCTGGTCCACGAACTCGCCCACACCGTCGCCGCCCTCCGCTTCAAGCTCCCGGTCCGCCGCATCCAGCTCCAGTTCTTCGGCGGCGTCTCGGAGATCGAGAAGGAGGCGGAGACCCCGGGCCGCGAGTTCTGGCTCGCGTTCGTCGGCCCGCTGCTGTCCCTCGTCCTGTCCGGCGTGTTCTACCTGGCGATGCTGCTGGTCGACCCCGGCACGGTCCCCGGCGTCCTGCTGGCCGGCCTGATGATCTCCAACCTCATCGTGGCGATCTTCAACCTCCTCCCCGGCCTCCCCCTGGACGGCGGACGGATGCTGCGCGCCGTCGTCTGGAAGATCACCGGCAAGCCGATGACCGGCACCATCGCCGCCGCCTGGGTCGGCAGGGCGCTCGCCGTCTCCGTCCTGATCGGCCTGCCCCTGCTCACCCAGTCCGGCGCGCTCGGCACCACCGCCGAGGACAGCGTCGGCATGGACACCGTCACCGACGCCCTGCTCGCCGCGATCCTCGCCGCGATCATCTGGACCGGCGCCGGCAACAGCCTGCGCATGGCGCGCCTGCGCGAACACCTCCCGGAGCTGCGCGCCCGCAACCTCACCCGCCGCGCGGTCCCCGTCGAGACGGACACCCCCCTCTCCGAGGCCCTGCGCCGCGCGAACTCCGCGGGCGCGCGCGCCCTCGTCGTCGTGGACGCCCAGGGCGAACCCCTCTCGCTGGTCCGCGAGGCCGCCATCGTCGGCGTCCCCGAGCACCGCCGCCCCTGGGTCGCCGTCAGCGGCCTCGCCCAGGACCTCACCGACGGCATGCGCGTCTCCGCCGAACTCGCCGGCGAGGACCTGCTCGACGTCCTGCGCGCCACCCCCGCCACCGAGTACCTGGTCGTCGAGGACACCGGCGAGATCTACGGCGTCCTGTCCGCCGCCGACGTCGAACGCGCCTTCGTGAGGGCCATGGCCCGCCCCAGCTGACGGTGGTCGGCGGCCTCCACAAACCCCGGTAGGCTGTTCACATGTCCGAACCGACCGGTGCCGCCCGCAGGCGCGGGCCCTTCAAGGTCGGGGACCAGGTTCAGCTGACCGACCCCAAGGGCCGTCACTACACGTTCACGCTCGAAGCCGGGAAGAACTTCCACACCCACAAGGGTTCCTTCCCGCACGACGAACTGATCGGCGCACCCGAGGGCAGCGTTGTCCGCACCACCGGGAACGTCGCCTACCTCGCGCTGCGCCCCCTGCTCCCCGACTACGTCCTGTCCATGCCCCGCGGGGCAGCCGTCGTCTACCCGAAGGACGCGGGGCAGATCCTCGCCTTCGCCGACATCTTCCCCGGCGCGCGCGTCGTCGAGGCCGGCGTCGGCTCCGGCTCGCTCAGCAGCTTCCTGCTGCGCGCCATCGGCGACCAGGGCATGCTGCACAGCTACGAGCGCCGCGAGGACTTCGCGGAGATCGCCCAGCAGAACGTGGAGCGCTACTTCGGCGGCCCCCACCCCGCCTGGCAGCTCACCGTGGGCGACCTCCAGGACAACCTGTCCGACACGGACGTCGACCGCGTCATCCTCGACATGCTCGCTCCCTGGGAGTGCCTGGAGGCCGTCTCCAAGGCCCTCGTCCCCGGCGGCATCCTCTGCTGCTACGTCGCGACCACCACCCAGCTCGCGCGGACCGTCGAGTCCATCCGCGAGATCGGCTCCTTCAACGAGCCGACCGCCTGGGAGTCGATGATCCGCAACTGGCACATCGAGGGCCTGGCCGTCCGCCCCGACCACCGGATGATCGGCCACACCGGCTTCCTCCTGACCGCCCGCCGCCTCGCGGACGGCGTCGAGCCCCCCATGCGCCGCCGCCGCCCCGCCAAGGGCGCCTACGGCGAGGACTACACGGGCCCCAACGCCGACGGCGGCACGGGAGACCGCTAGCCCGGCGCACGCGTACGGCGCCGCGGCCCAGTTCCCGTCAACCGGAACCGGGCCGCGGCGCCGACCTGTTGGCGAGCCGCACGGCCCTCACCCCCACCGTTCCACCGCCCCGCCCCCCTGTGGCACGATGCTGGCACTCCCGCCCCTCTTCGGCACCGCCCCCTTTCGGCACAGCCCCCTCAGGAGACGCGCACTCGTGCAGCAACCCGTCGTCCCGGAACTGGCCCACACCCACACCCGCCCCATCCACTGGCTCGCGACCGCCACCGCGCTCGCCGGCGTCGTCGCCCTCTCCTCGGTGATCCAGCCCGACCCCGCGACCGCCGCCCAGCCCACCGCCGGGACGACCGCGGACGACAGACCCGCCGCCGTCGCCCCCTCGGTCGCCGGCGTGGACTTCCCCCTCGACTGCGGCCCCGTCAAAGCCCTCGTCGTGAAACAGGCGGCCGGCGATCTGGACGGCGACGGACGGCCGGAAACCGTCGCCGTCGTCCACTGCGACGCCCCCATGGGCACCCCGCCCGACTCCGTGTACGTCATCACGCGCGGCGCGAAGGACGACGCCCCGCGCGTCGTCGCCACCCTCGTCGGCCCCAAGGACGGCAACACGGTCACCTCGGTCGCCGTCACCGACGGCGCCGTCCGCGCCTCCCTGCTCGGCTACTCCACGTCGGACGTGCCCCGTTGCTGCCCCGACGTCAAGAGCGAGGCCCAGTGGCGATGGAAGGACCACAGGTTCGTCCGCTCGACCCCCGCGGGCACGCGCACCGTCTGAAACGAGCCACCCGGGAAGCCGCACCGACGCGGGGTGAGTGAACGCTCACTCCGCGTCCGGGCCGTACACCTCCACCCTGTCCGAAACACGCCGCACATGGATGCACTCACCCGGGCACTCCCGAGCCGAATCCACCACATCCGTCAGCAACGGCAACGGAACCGGCACCACCGCGCCCGGCTCCGACAACAGTTCGTCACCCGCCCCGCGCACGTACGCCAGACCATCGATGTCCAGCTCGAACACATCCGGCGCGTACTGCGCGCAGATCCCGTCCCCCGTGCAGAGATCCTGGTCGATCCAGACCTCCAGAGCGTCACCGGCGACACCGGCCTCCCGCAGCACGTCCATCTCTCCCGCGACTCCCGCCGTTTAACACCGAGCCCCACGGGAACCATGCAGGCTCTGACCGCCGTTGAACACTTCGACCCTACCTGGACCGGCTTCCCAATCATGTTCGGTGGGTATTCCCCTGGCGTGAGGGAGAGCGCAAGGGTGAAGATCGGACACACCCCGACCGTCTTTGTGATCTAGGGGTTTCAACCGACACCCACCCAGGTAGGGTCTGGAAGCGTCCAGCTCCCCATGGAGGAGGTGAGGACCGTGGCAGCCCACGACGACGACATGAACCGCGGCATCCGCCCGGGACGAGGGTCCGACGACCCGTCCGGGCAGATCGCATACCTTGAGCAGGAGATCGCCGTCCTGCGCCGCAAGCTCGCCGACTCTCCGCGGCACACGAGGATTCTCGAAGAGCGGATCGTCGAGCTACAGACCAACCTGGCCGGCGTGTCCGCCCAGAACGAACGACTCGCCAACACACTCCGCGAGGCCCGCGACCAGATCGTCGCCCTCAAGGAAGAGGTCGACCGGCTCGCCCAGCCCCCGGCCGGCTTCGGAGTCTTCCTCCAGGCCACCGAGGACGGCACCGCCGACATCTTCACCGGCGGCCGCAAACTCCGCGTGAACGTCAGCCCGAGCGTCGACCTCGACGACCTCAGGCGCGGCCAGGAAGTGATGCTCAACGAAGCACTCAACGTGGTCGAGGCCATGGAGTACGAGAGCGTCGGCGACATCGTCACCCTCAAGGAGATCCTGGAGGACGGCGAACGCGCCCTGGTCCAGGGCCACACCGACGAGGAACGAGTGGTCCGGCTCGCCGAACCACTCCTCGACGTCACCATCCGCCCCGGCGACGCCCTGCTCCTCGAACCCCGCTCCGGCTACGTCTACGAGGTCGTCCCCAAGAGCGAGGTCGAAGAACTCGTCCTCGAAGAGGTCCCCGACATCGGCTACGAGCAGATCGGCGGCCTCGGCGGACAGATCGAAGCCATCCGCGACGCCGTCGAACTCCCGTACCTGTACCCGGACTTGTTCAAGGAGCACGAACTGCGCCCGCCCAAGGGCGTCCTGCTCTACGGACCCCCCGGATGCGGCAAGACGCTCATCGCCAAGGCCGTCGCCAACTCGCTGGCCAAAAAGGTCGCCGAGGTCACCGGCCAGGCCGCCGGCAAGAGCTTCTTCCTCAACATCAAGGGCCCCGAACTCCTCAACAAGTACGTCGGCGAGACCGAGCGCCAGATCCGCCTCGTCTTCCAGCGGGCGCGTGAGAAGGCCAGCGAGGGTACCCCCGTCATCGTCTTCTTCGACGAGATGGAATCCCTGTTCAGGACCCGCGGCTCCGGCGTCAGCTCCGACGTCGAGAACACCATCGTCCCCCAGCTCCTCGCCGAGATCGACGGCGTCGAGGGCCTGCAGAACGTCGTCGTCATCGGCGCCTCCAACCGCGAGGACATGATCGACCCCGCCATCCTGCGCCCCGGCCGACTCGACGTGAAGATCAAGATCGAGCGCCCCGACGCGGAAGCCGCCAAGGACATCTTCGGCAAGTACCTGACCGAACGCCTCCCCCTGCACGCCGACGACCTCGGCGAACACGGCGGCAGCAAGACGGTCACCGTCGACAGCATGATCCAGACCGCCGTCGAGCACATGTACGCCGAATCCGAGGAAAACCGCTTCCTCGAAGTCACCTACGCCAACGGAGACAAAGAAGTTCTCTACTTCAAGGACTTCAACTCCGGCGCGATGATCGAAAACATCGTCGGCCGCGCCAAGAAAATGGCGATCAAGGACTTCCTGGAGAAAGAACAGAAGGGCCTGCGCGTCTCCCACCTCCTCCAGGCATGCGTGGACGAGTTCAAGGAGAACGAGGACCTCCCCAACACCACCAACCCGGACGACTGGGCCCGCATCTCCGGAAAGAAGGGCGAGCGGATCGTCTACATCCGCACCCTCATCACCGGAAAGCAGGGGGCCGACACCGGCCGCTCCATCGACACGGTGGCGAACACCGGACAGTACCTGTAAGAAGACAGGGCGGCTGCGGGTGCCCCCGGGGCACTCGCAGCCGCCCTGTTTTACCCACGGAAAAACACAGTTGCAGCAGGCACAACTGAAAAACCGGCCACAAGCCGGAGGCATGCAATGACGCAAATGATCTCCCCGACGGCGCGCAGGCGTTCTAGGCTCTTCCGTACCGCCGAGTCGCACAGTGCGGGGACGGGCACCGCACACGCACCGCAGCACCAGCGGTACTTGAGCGCCGCCCACGAAGGGCGCCGCCGGGCAAGGAGGGCCGCATGACCGTACGGCGAGTAATGGGCATCGAGACGGAGTACGGCATCTCCGTCCCCGGCCACCCCAACGCCAATGCCATGCTCACCTCGTCCCAGATCGTCAACGCATACGCCGCGGCGATGCACCGGGCCCGCCGGGCCCGCTGGGACTTCGAGGAGGAGAACCCCCTGCGCGACGCCCGGGGCTTCGACCTCGCCCGGGAAGCCGCCGACGCCAGCCAGCTCACCGACGAGGACATCGGCCTCGCCAACGTCATCCTCACCAACGGCGCCCGCCTCTACGTCGACCACGCCCACCCCGAGTACAGCTCGCCCGAAGTCACCAACCCGCGCGACGCCGTCCTCTGGGACAAGGCCGGCGAACGCATCATGGCCGAAGCCGCCGAACGAGCCGCCCAACTCCCCGGCGCCCAGCCCATCCACCTCTACAAGAACAACACCGACAACAAGGGCGCCTCCTACGGCACGCACGAGAACTACCTGATGAAGCGCGAGACCGCCTTCTCCGACATCGTGCGCCACCTCACGCCCTTCTTCGTCTCCCGCCAGGTCTTCACCGGCGCCGGACGCGTCGGCATCGGCCAGGACGGCCACGAACACGGCTTCCAGATCAGCCAGCGCGCCGACTACTTCGAGGTCGAGGTCGGCCTGGAGACCACCCTCAAGCGGCCCATCATCAACACCCGCGACGAACCCCACGCCGACGCGGAGAAATACCGGCGCCTGCACGTCATCATCGGCGACGCGAACCTCTCCGAGATCTCGACCTACCTCAAACTCGGCACCACCGCGCTCGTCCTGTCCATGATCGAGGACGGCTTCATCGCCGTCGACCTCGCCGTCGACCAGCCCGTCCGCACCCTCCACCAGGTCTCCCACGACCCCAGCCTCCAGCGCCTCGTCACCCTCCGCAGCGGACGCACCCTCACCGCCGTACAACTCCAGATGGAGTACTACGAGCTCTCCCGCAAGTACGTCGAGGAACGCTACGGCGCCGACGCGGACGACCAGACCAAGGACGTCCTCGCGCGCTGGGAGGACACCCTCACCCGGCTGGAGAACGACCCCATGAGCCTCGCCGGCGAACTCGACTGGGTCGCCAAGAAGGAACTCATGGAGGGCTACCGGCGCCGCGACGACCTCGACTGGGACGCCGCGCGCCTGCACCTCGTCGACCTCCAGTACGCCGACGTACGCGCCGAGAAGGGCCTCTACAACCGGCTCGTGGCCCGTGGGCGCATGAAGCGGCTGCTGGACGAGGGCGAGGTCGAGCGCGCGCGCTCCCAGCCGCCGGAGGACACCCGCGCGTACTTCCGGGGGCGCTGCCTCGACCAGTACGCCGACGACGTCGCCGCCGCCTCCTGGGACTCCGTCATCTTCGACCTCCCCGGGCGCGACAGCCTCCAGCGCGTCCCAACCCTCGAACCGCTACGCGGAACGCGAAATCACGTCAAGGAGCTTCTGGACCGATGCCGCACGGCCGAGGACCTGGTCAGGGTCCTCTCCGGCGGCTGAACACATGATCCCCGCGCACGGGTGGAAACCCCCGCGCCCGGGAATCATCGAGGTGGCCCCCGCACGTTGTACCAACTGCGGGGCCGATGTCGGACCCGGCTTGTAGGGTCTGATCATCACCGACATAGCGGGCGAACTGAGCGGGGTGAAGGTTATGGCGACCAAGGACACCGGCGGCGGCCAGCAGAAGGCGACGCGCTCCACCGAGGAGGTCGAGGAGCAGACCGCGGAGACACAGGGCTCGGAAGACCTCAAGGAACGCCACGAGAAGCTGAGCGACGACGTCGACTCGGTTCTTGACGAAATTGACGATGTCCTCGAGGAGAATGCCGAGGACTTCGTGCGTGGGTTCGTGCAGAAAGGTGGGGAATAGTCCGATTTGCCCCTTCGGGAGGGGAGAGCGGGGGCTTCTGTGTCGGAGGGGCAAGAGGTGAAGCGTTGCTCGCGGTGCAAGGAGGACAAGCCGCGAGCGGCCTTCGCCAGTAACAAGGCGGCGCGGGGCGGCCTTCAGGCGTACTGCCGGGAGTGTTGGTCGGCGTATCACCAGGCTCGGCAACTGGCCAAGGGGAAGAACGTCAGGCCGAGGGTGGAAGCACCTCCGGGGCATAAATACTGTCGCGCCTGCGGGCGGGCCAGGCACCTCAAGCGCAACTACAACCTCACCGAATCTCAGCGGGACGAGATGATCGCGGAGCAGAAGGGGCTGTGTGTCATCTGCCTGAAAGCCCCCGCCGTTCATGTGGATCACTGCCATGAGACGGGTAGGGTCCGTGGCGTACTGTGCTTCAACTGCAATTCGGCCATCGGCAAGTTGGGGGACGACCCCGATGCGGTTCGTCGGGCGGCCTCCTACCTGGAAGGAATCTCGTGGAAGCCAACACTCGTAGCACCGGGCGTCTACCAGCTGCCTTCCTGACGCCTGGGTCCTCGTCGTTCATGGATTTCCTGTCCGAGCACCAGCCGGAACTGCTGCCGGGGAAGCGGCAGTTGCCGCCGGTGCAGGGTGTGGTGGAGGCTCCGCACGGGACGACGATCGTCGCGGTGACGTTCCGGGGCGGGGTGATCCTCGCGGGGGACCGCCGGGCGACGATGGGGAACATGATCGCCCAGCGGGACATCGAGAAGGTGTTCCCGGCGGACGAGTACTCGGCGGTCGGGATCGCCGGCACGGCGGGCCTCGCGGTGGAGATGGTGAAGCTGTTCCAGCTGGAGCTGGAGCACTTCGAGAAGGTGGAGGGCGCGCAGCTCTCGCTGGAGGGCAAGGCGAACCGCCTGTCGACGATGATCAGGTCGAACCTCGGGATGGCGATGCAGGGCCTCGCGGTCGTGCCGCTGTTCGCCGGTTTCGACGTGGACCGCGCGAAGGGCCGCATCTTCAGTTACGACGTGACGGGCGGCCGTTCCGAGGAGCAGAACTTCGCGGCGGTCGGTTCGGGTTCGATCTTCGCGCGGGGCGCGATGAAGAAGCTGTACCACGCGGACCTGTCGGAGTCGGAGGCGACGACGCTGGTGGTGCAGGCGCTGTACGACGCGGCTGACGACGACTCGGCGACGGGTGGCCCGGATGTCGCGCGCCGGATCTACCCGATCGTCACGGTGATCACCGACGAGGGTTTCCGCAGGCTGACGGATGTCGAGTCGGCGGAGATCGCGCGTTCGGTGCTGGAGAAGCGGCTGGAGCAGCCGGACGGCCCGCGGGCCGCGCTGCTGTAGCGGCGGTTCTCGTTTCTTGTCAGGTGATCGTGTGACTTCCACAGAAAGGGACGGGTAACCGGTGTCGACGCCGTTCTATGTCTCCCCCCAGCAGGCGATGGCGGACCGCGCGGAGTACGCCCGTAAGGGCATCGCGCGGGGCCGGAGTCTGGTCGTCCTGCAGTACGCCGACGGCATCGTGTTCGTCGGCGAGAACCCTTCGCGCGCGCTGCACAAGTTCAGCGAGATCTACGACCGGATCGGTTTCGCGGCGGCGGGCAAGTACAACGAGTACGAGAACCTGCGGATCGGCGGTGTGCGCTACGCGGATCTGCGGGGTTACACCTATGACCGGGACGATGTGACCGCGCGGGGTCTGGCGAACGTGTACGCGCAGACGCTGGGCACGATCTTCTCGTCGACGGCGGAGAAGCCGTACGAGGTGGAGCTGGTGGTCGCGGAGGTCGGTGAGACGGTCGAGGGTGACCAGATCTACCGGTTGCCGCACGACGGTTCGATCGTGGACGAGCACGGTTCGGTCGCGGTGGGCGGTAACGCGGAGCTGATCAGCAACTATCTGGACCAGCGTCATCAGGACGGGATGAGCCTGTCGGAGGCGTTGCAGCTGGCGGTGCAGGCGTTGTCGCGGGAGGCGAACGGGACACAGCGGGAGATTCCGGCGGAGCGTCTTGAGGTCGCGGTGCTGGACCGTACGCGTCCGCAGCAGCGGAAGTTCAAGCGGATCGTGGGTCCGCAGTTGTCGCGCCTGTTGGAGGCGGGTGGCCCGGCGACGGAGGCGGAGAGCGCCGAGGACGCGGGCGACGCCGGGGACGGCGAGTAGGCGGCGCGGTCTCCCGTTTCGTGCCCCGGCCGGGTCATCCGGCTGGGGCGCGGGGTTTTTCGGGGGGTGGTGCGGTGGAGCCGCGCACGACGAGGTGGACGGGGATGTCGTCCTGGCCGGGGCTGCGTCCGTCGAGGACGGCGAGGAGGGTGTGCATGCCGCGTTCGCCGAAGAGTTCGGCGTCGAGGCGGACGGTGGTGAGTTCGGGGTCGATGGCGGTGGCGAGGGCGAGGTCGTCGAGGCCGGTGACGGAGAGGTCGTCGGGGATGCGCAGGCCGAGTCGGCGGAGGGCTTTGTAGGCGCCGGCGGCGAGTTTGTCGTCGTCGCAGACCACGGCGGTGGGGTGGGGGCCGTGCTGGAGGGCCTGGACGAGGGCGTCGCGGGCGCCTTCGATGGCGATGGGGGCGTGGGCGGTGCGCAGGGTGGTGCCGGGGACGGTGGCGAGGCGGGTGGCGAGGGCGTCGGCGCGGACCTGGAAGGTCCAGGAGGGGACGTCGGCCGCGAGGTGGAGGAAGTGGCGGTGGCCGAGGCCGAGGAGGTGGTCGGCGACCTGGCGGGTGCCGTCGGCGATGTCGAGGTTGACGGTGGCGGCGCCGAGGCTGCCGTGGGGGTCGCTGTCGAGCATGACGAGGGGGAGTTGGTCGCCGCGGATGGCGGTGAGGGCGTCGGCGGCCATGGAGGAGGCGATGACGCCGTCGAGGGCGGTCTGGGCGCTGGCGAAGGGGTCGCGGGCGGGGCCGACGCCTTCGGGGGAGGGGTAGAGGACGACGCCGAAGCCGTGCTGGGCGGCGACGCGGGCGGCGCCGGTGTAGACGCCGGCGAAGAACTCGGTGGTGAGCGCGGGGACGACGAGCAGGACGGTGCGGGTGTGGCCGAGGCGGAGGTTGCGGGCGGCGAGGTTGGGGCGGTAGCCGAGGTCGCGGGCGGCCTGGCGGACGCGTTCGGCGGTGGTCTCGGCGACGCGGCCGCGCCATTTGTCGCCGAGGACGAGGGAGACGGCGGCCTGGGAGACTCCGGCGGCCTGGGCGACGTCGCGGCTCGTGGGGCGCGTGGTGTTGCGTGCCACCTTGGGGCTGCCTCCGGTTGTGGGTCGTTCGCCTCCGGGCGCTCCGGTCTCGGTCTGGACCGGTTGTCTTGGGTCATGCTACGTATGACCCCGGACGTTATACGTAACACTGATGGCGGGAGGCGGGATGGCCGGGGGACTGGCGGGTTACGCGGAGGTCGTGCGGGCGCGGTACGCGGCACGGCTGCTGGCCGGGACGCTGGTGGGGCGGCTGCCGTGCGCGACGGCGGCGGTCACGATCGTGCTGTTCGCGCGCGCGGAGGGCGCCACCTACAGCCTGGCCGGTGTGCTGGCGGCGGTGTACGGGGTGGCGAACGCGGTGGGACAGCCGCTGCTGGGACGGCTGGTGGACCTGCGCGGACAGCCGAAGGTGCAGTTGCCGGCGGCGGTGGGCGCGGCGGCGGCGATGGCGGTGTTCGCCTGGAGCGGCCTGGACCCCCTGTGGCAGGCGTACACGGCCGTGGTGGTCTCGGGGCTGCTGACACCGCCGCTGGAGGGCGGGCTGCGGGCGCTGTGGCCGTCGGTGCTCAAGCGCGAGGAGCAGGTGCACACGGCGTACGCGATGGACGCGGTCGCGCAGGAGGTGATGTTCACGCTGGGGCCGCTGCTGGTGACGGTGTGCGTGTCGGTGTGGTCGGAGCGGGCGGCGCTGCTGGTGATCAACGCGGTGGGCGTGCTGGGGGCGCTGTCGGTGGTGGTGTCGCCGCCCGCGCGCGCGTGGCGCTCGGCACCGCGCGAGGCGCACTGGCTGGGCGCGCTGCGCTCGCCCGCGCTGCTGGCGCTGCTGGGGGCGTGCGTGTTCGTGGGGGTCGCGCTGGGGTCGATCACGGTGGCGTCGGTGCCGTACGCGGACGAGCACGGCGGGGACGTGGTGTACGGCTGGCTGATGGCGGCGATCGGGTTCGGCGCGCTGGTCGGCGGGACGGTGTACGGGGCGCGGTCGTGGCGGGGTCCGGCGGAGCGGCGGCTGGTGGTGATCGTGGCGCTGCTGGCGGTGTGCTACGTGCCGTTGACGCTGCGGCCGGGGGCGCCGGCGATGGTGGCGCTGACGGTGCTCGCGGGGGTGTTCCTGGCGCCGGCGCTGACGTGCGCGTTCGTCCTGGTGGACCGGTACGCGCCGCGTGGGACGGTGACGGAGGCGTTCTCGTGGCTGGTGACGATGTTCACGGTGGGGCAGTCGGCGGGGGCGGGTCTCGCGGGGCCGGTCGTGGAGGCGGGGGGCACGCTGTGGGGGTTCGCGGTGCCCTCTCTCGCGGGTGGTGCCGCGTTGCTGGTTTTGCTGGCGACGAGGAGGGTAATGGCAGTGCCGGCCGCTGACGGGGTGGTTGTGGTGTCGTCGGAAAATGATCCGAACCGTGCTGCCGAACCCCGTTTCAGTTCGGGGGATCGGGCGTAATGTTCAGTCATGGACCGCCGCATTTTCGGGCTGGAGAACGAGTACGGCGTCACGTGCACGTTCAGGGGACAGCGGCGTCTGTCTCCTGACGAGGTGGCGCGGTACCTCTTCCGCCGTGTCGTGTCATGGGGCCGCAGCAGCAATGTCTTTCTGCGGAACGGAGCCCGCCTCTATCTCGATGTGGGTTCGCACCCTGAATACGCGACACCCGAATGTGACAACGTGACCGAGCTGGTCACTCACGACAAGGCCGGCGAGCGCATTCTCGAAGGACTTCTGGTGGACGCGGAACGGCGCCTGCACGAGGAGGGAATCGCGGGCGACGTCTACCTCTTCAAGAACAACACGGACTCGGCCGGGAACTCCTACGGCTGCCACGAGAACTATCTGGTGGCACGGCACGGGGAGTTCTCCCGGCTCGCGGACATCCTGATCCCGTTCCTGGTGACGCGTCAGCTGCTGTGCGGCGCGGGCAAGGTGCTGCAGACGCCGCGTGGTGCGGTGTACTGCGTGAGCCAGCGGGCGGAGCACATCTGGGAGGGCGTCTCGTCGGCGACGACCCGTTCGCGGCCGATCATCAACACGCGTGACGAGCCGCACGCGGACGCGGAGCGCTACCGCCGTCTGCATGTGATCGTGGGCGACTCGAACATGTCGGAGACGACGATGCTGCTGAAGGTCGGCGCGACCGACCTGGTGCTGCGGATGATCGAGGCGGGCACGGTGATGCGGGACCTGACGCTGGAGAACCCGATCCGGGCGATCCGCGAGGTCAGTCACGACATCACGGGCCGGCGCAAGGTGCGTCTGGCGAGCGGGCGCGAGGCGTCGGCGCTCGAGGTGCAGCGCGAGTACTACGAGAAGGCCGTCGACTTCTGTGAGCGGCGCGGTATCCGGACGGGCACGGTCGAGCAGGTGCTCGAACTGTGGGGCCGGACGCTGGACGCGATCGAGGCGGAGGACCTGGACCGGATCGGCACCGAGATCGACTGGGTGATGAAGTACAAGCTCATCGAGCGGTACCGGGCCAAGCACAACATGACGATGTCGCATCCGCGCGTGGCGCAGATCGACCTCGCCTACCACGACATCCACCGTCGCCGGGGTCTGTACTACCTGCTGGAGCGCAAGGGGCAGGCGGCGCGGATCTGTGACGACCTGAAGATCTTCCAGGGCAAGTCGGTGCCGCCGCAGACCACCCGGGCCCGGCTGCGGGGCGACTTCATCCGGCGGGCGCAGGAGCAGCGCCGGGACTTCACGGTGGACTGGGTGCACCTGAAGCTGAACGACCAGGCACAGCGGACGGTGCTGTGCAAGGACCCCTTCCGGTCGGTGGACGACCGGGTCGAGAAACTGATCGCCGGGATGTGACCGACCCTTTCCGGTGACAGGCCGGAACGCAACACGGGCGCCGTACGTTTCCAGTACGGCGCCCTTTGCACGCCGTAGAGTTGCGCGCACGCCATCCACAAGATCGACCGATTACGAGGCTTCCACCGTGCGCCGACGTTCCCTCATCCTGGCCGCCGTCCCCGCGGGGCTGGTCACGCTCGCCGGCTGCGGCGACGACAAGTCCGACTCGAACAAGGCGAGCGACAGCGTGTCGCCGTCCGCCTCGGACTCGGCGTCGTCGGCGGCCCCCGCGCCGAAGATCGTGGACGGTCCGCTGCCGGCCGTGACGGCGGGTCAGAAGGTCGGCGAGAAGCCGACGGTGGCCAAGGGCAGCGGCACCCCGTCCGACCAGCTCGCGGTGAAGACGCTGGTCGCGGGCGGCGGGAAGACGATCGCGGAGAAGGACTACGTGTGGGCCAACTACCTGGGCCAGATCTGGGACACGGGCAAGGTCTTCGACAACTCCTACGACCGCAAGACCCCGCTGTTCATCCAGCTCGCGCAGGGCAGCATCATCGACGGCTGGCGGTACGCGCTCGCGGGCAAGAAGACCGGCAGCCGCGTCGAGTTCTCCGTCCCGCCGACCTGGGGGTACGGCTCGCAGGGCCAGTCCCAGGCGGGCATCAAGGGCACGGACACGCTGGTGTTCGTGGTGGACGTGCTGGACACGTTCAACGGCACCTCCTCCGCCAAGGGCAAGGACGTCGCGCAGGACGACGCCGCGCTGCCGAAGGTGGGGACGAACACCGACGGGAAGGCGCCGTCCGTCGAGGTCCCGAAGTCGGCGGCGCCCAAGGGCCTGGTGGCGAACTACGTCATCGAGGGCGACGGCCCGGTCGTCAAGGCGGACTCCACGCTGGTCGTGCAGTACAAGGGCGTCGTCTGGGAGACCGGCAAGGAGTTCGACTCCTCGTACCAGCGCAGCGCGCCGACGTCGTTCTCGCTCCAGCAGGTCGTCAAGGGCTGGGCGCAGGGGCTGACCGGCAAGAAGGTCGGCAGCCGTGTCGTCGTCGTGGTGCCGCCCTCGCTGGGCTACGGGGACAACCCGCCGAGCGACTCGGGGATCGGGAAGACGTCGACGATGGTGTTCACGGTGGACATCCTGGCTTCTTCGTGACGCCGCGCGGGATGTAAGACTGTGCGGGTTGCCTTTCTGTGAACAAGCTGGAGTTTGACGTGAGCATCGAGAAGCCCGAGATCGACTTCCCCGAGGGCGAGCCGCCGGCGGACCTTGAGATCAAGGACATCTGGGAGGGTGACGGCCCGGTCGCGCAGGCCGGTCAGAACGTGACCGTGCACTACGTGGGCGTCACCTTCGCGACCGGCGAGGAGTTCGACGCGAGCTGGAACCGCGGTTCCGCGTTCAAGTTCCCGCTGGGCGCCGGCCGGGTCATCAAGGGCTGGGACCAGGGCGTGCAGGGCATGAAGGTCGGCGGCCGTCGCCGGCTGACCATCCCGCCGCACCTGGGCTACGGCGACCAGAGCCCGACCCCGGCGATCCCGGCCGGTTCCACGCTGATCTTCGTGGTCGACCTGATCGCGGTCTGAGCAGCGCACGACCGGTGCTGACCGAGTGGGGCCCATGCCTGTACGGGCATGGGCCCTCGGCTTTTGCCGGGGCGGCGCGGGGCGGTACGGTCATCCGTCGGAAGCACCATAGGAAAGGCGAAGGGCGTCGATGGCCATTGCCAAGGCCGAGCGGCTCATGAACCTGGCGCTGTGTCTGCTGGGGACGCGCAGGCCGCTCAGCAAGCGGGAGTTGCGCGACTCCATCGAGGCATATGTCGAGGCCGGCCGGCCGGGGGAGGGCACGCCGGGCGCGGACGACGCCTTCAACCGGATGTTCGAGCGCGACAAGGACGATCTGCGCGAACTCGGCCTGGTCATCGAGACGGTGGAGAACCTGGACGGCGAGGTCGGCTACCTCGCCCGCAAGGACAGCAACCGGCTGCCGCCCATCACCCTGGACGCCGAGGAGGCCGCGGCGCTCGGGCTCGCCGCGAAGGTGTGGCAGCAGGCGCGCTTCGCCGGCGCCGCCTCGGGCGCGCTGCAGAAGCTGCGCGCGGCCGGCCTGCCGGAGGACGTCGACCCGTACGGCGCGCACAGCGCCCTCGAACCCCACATCCCGGTCCACGAGGCGGCGTTCGAGCCGCTGATGCTGGCGTGCCGCGACCGCCGTCCGGTGGTCTTCGACTACCGGAAGGTGACCGCCGCGCGGCCCGAGACGCGGCATGTGGAGCCGTGGGCGCTGGAGTGCTGGCGCGGGCACTGGTACCTCGCCGGGTACGACCGGGAGCGGGGCGCCGAGCGGGTGTTCAGGCTGTCGCGGATCACGGGGCGGGTGCGGACGCGCGGGAACGGGTTCACCGCGCCGGTGCCGGACGTCGTGACCGTGCGGGAGACCGTCGCGAGCTGGGCCGGGGAGAACGCCGACCGCAGCGCCGTCATCCGGCTGCGGGCGGGCGCCGGGTACCCCCTTCGGGCGAAAGCGACGGCGGTGCGGGAACTCGGGGACGGTTGGGACGAGTTGGAGATTCCGTACGGGCACGGTCTGGACGCCTGGCTGGTGGAGTTCGGGCCGGACGTCGTGGTCGTCGAGCCCGCCGGGCTGCGGGCGGACGTCGTGGACCGGCTGCGGGCCGTGGCCAAGGGCTGAGGGGGCGGGGAGAGAGCATGGCGGGCAAACCGGTACGGCCGGTGAACGCGATCGACCAGACGCGGCGGATGCTGTCGCTGGTGACCTATCTGCGGGAGCGGCCCGGCGCGCGCGTCGAGGACGTGGCGCGGGCGTTCGGGATCAGCGAGGAGGAGCTGGTCGCCGACCTCGACGTCCTGCCGATGTGCGGGACGAGCTTCCGGGGCGGTGACCTCCTGGACATCGACACCGACGGCGAGCACATCTGGTGGCACAACCCGGACGACGTCGCCGAGCCGCTGCGGCTCGCCGCCGACGAGGCGACGGCGCTGCTGGTCGCCGCGCGCGCGGTGGCCACGCTGCCGGGGCTGCGCGAGGGGGACCGGCAGGCGCTGCTGCGGGCCACCGCGAAGGTCGAGACGGCCGCGGGGGAGGCCGCGGGAGCGAGCGCGCGCCTTTCGGTGACGTTCGAGTCCGAGGGCGGGGTCTTCGCCGACGTCGACCGGGCGATCGCCGAGCGGCGCCGGCTGTGGATCCGCTACTACTCGCCCGCGCGCGACGAGGTCACCGAGCGGGAGATCGACCCGATCCGCCTGGTCACCGTCGGGCACACGTACGTCGAGGCGTGGTGCCGCAGGTCCGAGGCGCGGCGGACGTTCCGGCTCGACCGGGTCGCCGAGATCAAGATCCTCGACGAGCCGTCGGCGCCGCCCGAGGTGGAGCTGCGGGACCTGTCGCTGGGGCTCGTGCAGCCCGCCGCCGAGGATCCCGAGGTGGTCGTCGAGGTGGGGCCCGGGGGGCGCTGGGTCGCCGAGTACTACCCCCACGACAGCGCGGACGAGCTGCCGGACGGGGGGTTGCGGATCACCCTGCGCACACCTGATCCGGCGTCGCTGCGGAGGCTCGCGCTGCGGCTCGGCGCGGACGGGCGGATCGTCGCCCCGCAGGATCTCGCGGACAGCGCGCGGCGCGCGGCGCGGGAGGCGCTGGCCGCGTACGAGCAGGTGGAGACGAGGGGAGCGGCTGGGTGAGGGAGTCGGCCGAGGGGCGGGGCATGACCGTGGCCACCGCGTTCGCGGGGATGCGGGACGTGGGGATCGAGGCCGTCACGCCGGTGGTGTTCACCGCCGGGTGCCCTGAGTGCCGGGGGCGGTTCCAGTTGGGGGCCGCGGCGTTCATGCTGGCGATCGGGGGGAGTGAGCGGACGACGTTCTACTCGTTCACGTGTCCCGAGTGCGAGGTGGCGGTGCGGAAGCCGGCGGGGGAGCGGATCGTGGAGTTGCTGGTGGGGGGTGGGGTGCGGGTGTTGCGGTTGACGGGGGCGTAGGGGGAGGGCGCGCGGTCGTGGGGGGTGTGGCCGTCAAGGGGGGGTGTATGTGTGACCGGGGGGATCGGGTGGGGGCGGAGCGTCTAGGCTCGGGGCATGTTCTGGGCGATGGTCGCGGTTGCTGTGGGATTTCTCGGGCTGCTCGTGCTGGGGGTGCTCGCGGTGCGGGTGTTCGTGGAGGCGCGGCGGCTGGGGGCGCAGGTCGCCGAGTCCGCCGAGCGGATCGGGCTGGCCGCGGAGGAGCTGGAGCGGGCGGCGGTGCGGACCGCTCGGGCCGTCGACTCGCTCTGAGGGCGGCTGTGCTGTCCTGTGAGTCCGGCGGCTGATGCGATTTGGGCGACTTCGCCCTCCCGCGCCGGTGGGTGCGGCGGGTACGCTGCTGGTCGCGGACCGGATAACGAGGCCCGATTCGCGGAACCGGGAGTACGCACAGGGATTGCTTCACGTTCACCCCCGGGCGTTACGATCGCTGTGAGCACGATCGTTCGGACACCTGTCCGACCGGTCGGACAGCATCCCACCCAGCCGCCTCGGTGAGAAGGTAAAGACTTATGTTCGGAAGGCTCGGAGCCCCCGAGATCATTCTCATCCTCGTCGTCATCATCCTGCTGTTCGGCGCGAAGAAGCTTCCGGACATGGCCCGCTCGCTCGGCAAGTCCGCGCGGATCCTCAAGAGCGAGGCCAAGGCGATGAAGGAGGAGGGTGGCAGCAGCGCCGCCGCTCCGTCCGCCCCGCCCACCCCCGGCGACCAGGCGCAGCGCACCATCCAGGCGGCCCCCGGCGACGTGACCAGCTCCCGCCCGGTCACCGAGCCGACGGACTCCACCAAGCGCTGACGCAGGGCCGGTGAACACCGGCCCGCCGCACGAGATGGGAACGTGGGTTGCTCAAGTCTGCCCGCAAGAAGGAGAAGGATCCCGAGGGGCGGATGCCCCTCGTGGAGCACCTTCGTGAGCTGCGCAACCGCCTGGGCAAGGCGGTCTTGGCCATCGTCCTGTGCGCGGTCATCGGTGCCATCTACTACCAGGACATCATCAACGTCCTGACGGAGCCGATCCGGCACGAGGTGGGCTGCAAGACCGCGTTCACCGAACTGGCGAAGCAGAAGGACGGGGCCTGCGGCAACATCACGATGTCGGGTCTGATGGGCCCGTTCACGCTGATGATCAAGGTGTCGCTGACCGCGGGCGTCGTCATGGCCAGCCCGGTCTGGCTCTACCAGCTGTGGGCGTTCATCGCCCCCGGCCTGCACAAGCACGAGCGGAAGTACGCGTACGCGTTCGTCGGCGCCGGCGCTCCGCTGTTCCTCGCGGGCGGCTGGTTCTCGTACCACGTGCTGCCCGCCGCGGCCGAGGTGATGCTCGGCTTCACCCCCGACGGCACGGTCAACCTGCTACCGCTCGACGATCTGCTGGACCTGGTCACCCGCATGGTGATCGTCTTCGGCCTCTCGTTCGAGCTGCCTCTGCTGCTGGTCCTGCTCAATCTCACCGGGATCGTCACCGGTCAGCGGATGCTCGGCTGGTGGCGCGGCATGATCATGGGCGTCACCGTCTTCGCGGCCTTCGCGACGCCGACGGTCGACCCGGTCTCGATGCTGTCCCTGGCCGCCCCCATCGTCGCCCTGTACTTCGCCGCGACCGGCTTCTCCCTCCTCAACGACCGCCGCAAGCGCCGTCGTGAGGCGCTGGGCCCCGCCGACGACGAAGCCTCCGAACTGGACCTGACCCCCTCCGACATCGGCGAGGTCGAGGCGGTCTCCTCCTCCCGCGCCCTCCCCGGCCAGTCCAGCACGGACCGGGTCAACGGGTACGACGACGTGACCTGACCGTCCTTCCAGGACAGGAGACGGCCGGATGCCCGCGAGGTGTCCGGCCGTCGCCGTTCGTCCGGGATCCGGATAATGATCGTCCCGTTGTCGGTGGGGGCCAGTAAGCTCGAAGGCACGATGACAGAGGAACTCTCTCCGGCTGAGCGGTATGCGGCGGCGCGTAGGCGTGCTGTCGAGCAGGCGACTGCGTTGGCTGGGTTTCGCGAGATGTATGAGTTCGGGCTCGATGCTTTTCAGGTGGAGGCATGTCGGGCGCTGGAGGCTGGGAAGGGGGTGTTGGTTGCCGCTCCTACGGGGTCGGGGAAGACGATCGTCGGTGAGTTCGCCGTTCATCTGGCTCTGGGGCAGGGGAAGAAGTGTTTTTATACGACTCCCATCAAGGCGCTCTCCAACCAGAAGTACGCCGACCTGTGCCGCCGCTACGGCGCGGACAAGGTCGGGCTGCTGACGGGCGACAACAGCGTCAACTCCGACGCGCCGGTGGTCGTGATGACGACCGAGGTGCTGCGGAACATGCTGTACGCGGGTTCGCAGACGCTGCTCGGCCTCGGATACGTCGTGATGGACGAGGTGCACTACCTCTCCGACCGGTTCCGGGGAGCCGTGTGGGAAGAGGTGATCATCCACCTCCCCGAGTCGGTGACGTTGGTCTCCCTCTCCGCGACCGTCTCCAACGCCGAGGAGTTCGGTGACTGGCTCGACACGGTCCGGGGCGACACCGAGGTCATCGTCTCCGAGCACCGCCCCGTCCCCCTGTTCCAGCACGTGCTGGCCGGACGGCGCATGTACGACCTGTTCGAGGAGGGCGAGGGCAGCAAGAAGGCCGTCAACCCCGACCTCACCCGGCTGGCCCGGATGGAGGCGCAACGGCCCTCGTACCAGGACCGCAGACGCGGCCGGATGCGCGAGGCCGACCGCGAGCGGGAGCGGAGATCCCGCTCACGCGTGTGGACACCGGGCCGCCCCGAGGTCATCGAACGCCTCGACGCCGAGGGCCTGCTCCCCGCGATCACCTTCATCTTCAGCCGCGCCGCCTGCGAGGCCGCCGTCCAGCAGTGCCTGTACGCAGGGCTCAGGCTCAACGACGACGAGGCGAGGGCCGAGGTCCGCGCGCTCGTCGAGGAGCGCACGGCCTCGATCCCGCGCGAGGACCTGCACGTCCTCGGCTACTTCGAGTGGCTGGAGGGTCTGGAGCGGGGCATCGCCGCGCACCACGCCGGCATGCTGCCGACCTTCAAGGAGGTCGTCGAGGAACTGTTCGTCCGAGGACTCGTCAAGGCCGTCTTCGCGACGGAGACGCTGGCGCTCGGCATCAACATGCCCGCCAGGTCCGTCGTCCTCGAAAAGCTCGTCAAGTGGAACGGCGAGCAGCACGCGGACATCACGCCGGGGGAGTACACGCAGCTCACCGGGCGGGCGGGGCGGCGTGGCATCGATGTCGAGGGGCACGCGGTCGTGCTCTGGCAGCGCGCCATGAGCCCCGAGCACCTGGCCGGGCTCGCGGGCACGCGGACGTACCCGCTCCGGTCGAGTTTCCGGCCGTCGTACAACATGGCCGTCAACCTCGTCGAGCAGTTCGGGCGGCATCGGTCGCGGGAACTGCTGGAGACGTCGTTCGCGCAGTTCCAGGCCGACCGGTCGGTCGTCGGGATCTCCCGGCAGGTCCAGCGCAACGAGGAAGGGCTCGACGGCTACAAGGAGTCGATGACCTGCCACCTCGGGGACTTCGAGGAGTACGCCCGGCTGCGGCGCGAACTCAAGGACCGCGAGACCGAGTTGGCCAAGCAGGGCGTCGCCCAGCGGCGCGCCGAGGCCGCCGTCGCGCTGGAACGGCTCAAGCCCGGGGACGTCATCCACGTGCCGACCGGCAAGTACGCCGGGCTCGCGCTCGTCCTCGACCCGGGGCTGCCCGCAGGCCGCGCCAACGGGCACCGCGGGTTCGAACACCACGACGGGCCACGGCCGTTGGTGCTGACCGCCGAACGGCAGGTCAAGCGGCTCGCGTCGATGGACTTCCCCGTGCCGGTCGAGGCACTGGACCGGATGCGCATCCCGAAGACCTTCAACCCCCGCTCCCCGCAGTCCCGCCGCGACCTCGCGTCCGCTCTGCGGACCAAGGCCGGGCACATTCCGCCGGAGCGGGCCCGCAAGAAGCGGGCCCAGGCCGCTGACGACCGTGAGATCGCGCGTCTGCGGGCCGCGTTGCGCGCGCACCCCTGTCATGGGTGCGCCGAGCGCGAGGACCATGCGCGCTGGGCCGAGCGGTATTACCGGCTTCTGCGGGACACGTCTCAGTTGGAGCGGCGGATCGAGGGGCGGACCAATACGATCGCCCGGACCTTCGATCGGATCGTCGCGCTGCTGACCGAGCTGGACTATCTGCGTGGGGACGAAGTCACCGAGCACGGGCGGCGGTTGGCCCGGCTGTACGGCGAACTCGACCTGCTCGCCAGTGAATGTCTGCGGGCGGGGGTGTGGGAGGGGTTGTCGCCCGCTGAACTCGCGGCGTGCGTCTCGGCGTTGGTGTATGAGGCGCGGGTCGGGGATGACGCGATGGCTCCCAAGCTGCCGTCCGGGGCTGCCAAGGCGGCGCTCGGGGAGATGGTGCGGATCTGGGGGCGGCTGGACGGGCTTGAGGAGGAGTTCCGGATCAGTCAGACGGAAGGGGTGGGGCAGCGGGAGCCGGATCTCGGGTTCGCGTGGGCCGCTTACTCGTGGGCTTCCGGGAAGGGGCTGGATGAGGTGTTGCGGGAGGCGGAGATGCCTGCGGGGGATTTCGTGCGGTGGTGCAAGCAGGTGATCGATGTGTTGGGGCAGGTTGCTGCGGCTGCTCCGCAGGAGGGGTCGACTGTGCCCAAGGCTGCGCGGAAGGCGGTTGAGGGGGTGTTGCGGGGGGTGGTGGCCTACTCGTCGGTGGGGTGACGGGTGCGTCGGCGGGTGCGGGTGCTTCGTGGCTTGTCGCGCAGTTCCCCGCGCCCCTGACCGGCAGATGCCTAGCGCTTGTTGAGATATGAGCGCCAGCCTCCATATGACGTGATGTCCTCTGCGTTTTCCAGTGCCGCTGGTTCGCAGAGGAAGCCCGTTATCTGGGTGCCGTCTGCCAGTTCTACCCTGCCCAGGGTCATGGGGCGGGGGAGGGCTGAGAGGAAGTGGCCCAGGGACTCCGGAGTTAGGCGCCAGACCTCTGTTTCTATCGCCGCGCCGCCCTCTCCCACGTGCACCAAGCCCGGCTTCGGGGGTGTCGTGTTCAGGGCGTGTAGGCGGTAGTGCGGGGACGTGGTGGTGGTGTGGTCCAGGGTTGCGCCCAGGGTGAGGAGTTGGTGGTTCAGGGGCTGGCCCGTCAAGTGGGCGCCTACTACCGCTAGGTGGACTTCCTGGGGCAGGGAGTCGGCGATCCTCGCGAGGTGTTCCTCCGAGTGGCGGCGGCCGAGGAGCATGACGCCGAAGGGGAGGCCGTTGACGCGGCCGGCGGGGATGGCCAGGGCGGTCATGCCGAAGAGGTTCGTGGAGTTGGTGAACCGGCCCAGGCGGGCGTTGGTGGCGAAGGGGTCGGCCGCGACCTGGGCCAGGGTGGGGTGGGTCGGGGTGGTGGGGAGCAGCAGGGCGTCCGAGTCGTGGAGTTCCTTGAAGGCGCGGGTGCGCAGGACCGCCAGCTTCTCCTGGTCGGTGAAGAGTTGGTGGGCCGGGACGTCGCGGGCCCGGGTGATGATCGCGGCCACCGTGGGATCCAGGTCGGGGGTGCCCTTCTCGACGAAGGCGCCGACGGCCGTGTAGCGCTCGGCGACGAACGCGCCCTCGTACAGCATCGCCGCCGCCTCGGTGTACGGCGTGAGGTCGAGGGTGCGGATCTCGGCGCCGGCGGACCGGAGCCGGCGGACCGTCGCGTCGTACGCCTGCTGCCAGCCCTCGTCCATCTCGCCGAGGTGCTCGGGGGAGGCGATCGCGATGCGCCAGGGGCCCGGGGTGCGCGGGACGGTGTAGCGTGCGCTGCTCGTCATGTGGTCCAGGGCGTCCTCGGCCTCGTTCACCGTGCGGGCGAAGACGGTCACGCAGTCCAGGGAGGCGCAGGCCGGGACGACGCCGTGGGTCGAGACCGAGCCCTTGGTGGGTTTGAGGCCGACGATGCCGTTGAAGGCCGCCGGGACGCGGCCCGAGCCCGCCGTGTCCGTGCCGAGCGCCAGGTCCGCGATGCCCAGGGCCACCGCGACGGCCGAACCGGAGCTGGAGCCGCCGCTGATCCGGGCCGGGTCGTGGGCGTTACGGACGGCGCCGTAGGGCGAGCGGGTGCCGACCAGGCCGGTCGCGAACTGGTCGAGGTTCGTGGTGCCGAGGACGAGGACACCGGCCGCGCGCAGGCGGGCGACCACCGCGGCGTCCTCCTCGGGCTCGTACGCGTACGACGGGCAGCCGGCGGTCGTCGGGAGGCCCGCCACGTCGATGTTGCCCTTGACGGCGAGGAGTTGGCCGGCGAGGGGAAGGTGTTCGCCCGCGTCCAGCCGGGCTTGCAGGGCCCGCGCCTCGGTCTCCACCTCGGACTGGGGGCGGAGGCTGATCCAGATCTCCGGGCGGTCGACGGCCTCGATACGGGCGTAGGCGGCGCGGACTCGGGCGGTGAGCATGGGGCGGCTCCTGTGTCAGTGGACGGCCGGGGTGCGCGGTGCGGGTGAGGGCGGGGCCAGGACGAGGAGTGCGGTGCCGGCTTCCACCTGGTCGCCGGGTCTCGTCAGGATCTCATGGACGACGCCGGGGGCGGGGGCGTGGATTCTGGACTCCATCTTCATCGCCTCCAGCGCCAACAGGGGCTGGCCCGCGATCACCTCGTCCCCCGCGCTGACGTTCAACTGCCAGACGGACGCGGCGAATTCGGCCTCGACGAGACGGCCGCCCGGCGGGATCTCGACCTGTGCGGGCGGCGGCGTGGGCGTGTCGGCCGCCTCCGCGCGCGTGAACTCGCCCGCCGCTTCCCAGGCTTGGCGTTCGGCGGTGAACGCCCGCTGCTGGCCCTGCCTGAACTCGGCGATGGAGTCGGCGTGTTCGGCGAGGAAACGTGCGTACTCCGCGAGGGAGAACGTGCCCTCCTCGACGCGGGGGACGAAGCGGCCCGAGGTGATGTCGGCGCGCAGGTCCAGGAGTTCGTCCGCGTCGACCGGGTACCACCTGATGCGGTCGAAGAAGCGCAGCAGCCAGGGCTTGCCGGGTTCGAAGGCGCCGCGCTGCTGCCAGGGGGACCAGACCTGGGTGGTGCGGCCGACGAACTGGTAGCCGCCGGGGCCCTCCATGCCGTAGACGCACAGGTAGGCGCCGCCGATGCCGACGGAGTTCTCGGCGGTCCAGGTGCGGGCCGGGTTGTACTTCGTGGTGACCAGGCGGTGGCGGGGGTCGAGCGGGGTGGCGACCGGGGCGCCGAGGTAGACGTCGCCGAGGCCCAGGACCAGGTACTCGGCGTCGAAGACCGTCCGGTACACGTCGTCGACGCCGGCCAGGCCGTTGACGCGGCGGATGAACTCGATGTTCCAGGGGCACCAGGGGGCGTCGTCGCGGACGCCGGCCATGTAGCGGGCGATGGCCTCGCGGGTGGCGGGGTCGTCCCAGGAGAGGGGGAGGTGGACCGTGCGGGAGGGGACGGTGAGCTGGGCTGTGGGCGGCAGGTTTCTGGTCAACTCCATGGCTTGCGGCAGGAGTTCGGTCAGGGGCAGGCGTGCCGGGTCCGTCTTGATCTGGAGGGAGCGGATGCCCGGGGTGAGGTCCGTGACGCCCTCGATCGCCGCGTCCGTCACCGCTTCCATGAGGGCGTGGACGCGCATCCGCAGCGCCAGGTCCAGCTGCATGGGGCCGAATTCGACCAGGAGGTTGTCGTCGCCGCTGCGGCGGAAGGTGACGTCGTCGTCGCGGGCCAGGATGCCGCCGTCCTCGATCTCCTTGCGGGGGGCGCCTGTTGTGTCGACCGGGGTGAAGCGGACCGTGTCGCCGGGGCGGAGCTGGCCCAGTTTCCAGCGTTCCGTGGAGAGGATCGTCGCCGGGCAGACGAAGCCGCCGAGGGAGGGGCCGTCGGGGCCGAGGAGGACCGGCATGTCGCCGGTGTAGTCGACGGCGCCCACCGAGTACGGGGTGTCGTGGATGTTGGAGGGGTGCAGGCCCGCCTCGCCGCCGTCGGTGCGCGACCAGCGGGGCTTGGGGCCGACCAGGCGGACGCCGGTGCGGGCCGAGTTGAAGTGGACTTTCCAGTCGGCGGTGTAGAAGTCGTGGATGTCGGCCTCGGTGAAGAACTCCGGGGCGGCGTGGGGGCCTTCGGTGACGGCGAGGTGCCAGGTGGAGGTGAAGGGGGTGGCGGGTTCGGTGGGCTGGGGGGCTTGTTCTGTTGTGGTGGCCGTTCCGCCGTGCAGGACGTCTCCCGTCCGCAGCGCCCTGCCACCGTGTCCGCCGAACCGGCCCAGTGTGAACGTGCTCGCGCTGCCCAGGAATTCGGGGACGTCGAGGCCGCCCGCGAAGAGGACGTATGTGCGCAGGCCGTGCTCGGTCGGGGCGCCGACCTTCAGCACGCCCCCCGCAGGGACCGTCACCGGCTCCCCCCGCGGCACCCGAGTGCCGTCCACCGTCACCGACGCCGGTGCACCCGTCACACACACCCGCGCCGCATGGGTGAACCTCAACTCCGGCCCCTGAAGCGTGCATTCGAGACCCGCCGCCCCCTCCGGGTTCCCCAGCACGCGGTTGCCGAGGCGGAACGACCGGTCGTCCATCGGGCCCGACGGAGGGACGCCCACCTGCCAATGACCGGTGCGGCCGGGCCAGTCCTGGACCGTCGTGAGCGTGCCGGCGGAGACGACCTCGATGCGCGGCGTGGGGTCGGTGACCGTCGCCAGGGTCGCCGTGGAGTGCGTGGCCGAGGTGAACTCGCCGTGGTCCAGGGCCGCGCGGAGCAGGCCGAGGTTCGTCTCGATGCCGTCGATCCTGGTGCGGGCCAGCGCCTGTGAGAGGCGGCGCAGCGCGTCGGCGCGGTCGGTGCCGTGGGCGATGACCTTCGCGAGCATCGGGTCGTAGGCCGTGGTCACCTCGGTGCCGGTCTCCACCCAGCCGTCGACGCGGACGCCGTCCGGGTAGGCGACCCGCGTCAACAGGCCCGCGCTGGGCCGGTGTTCGCGGGTGGGGTCCTCGGCGTAGAGGCGGGCCTCGACGGCGTGGCCGGTGGGGGCGGGCGGGGCGGCGACGACCGACGTGTCGCCCTGGGCGAGGCGCAGCATCCAGGCGACCAGGTCGACGCCGTGGATCTCCTCGGTGACCGGATGTTCCACCTGGAGGCGGGTGTTGACCTCCAGGAAGTACGCCTCCTCGCGGGCCGCGTCGTACACGAACTCGACGGTCCCGGCGGAGCGGTAGGCGACCGAGGCGCACAAGTCACGGGCGTTCGCGGTGAGTTGGGCTCGGATGTGGTCGGGGAGGTTGGGGGCCGGGGCCTCTTCGACCACCTTCTGGTTGCGGCGCTGGAGGGAGCAGTCGCGGTCGCCGAGGGTGACGACCTTGCCGTGGCCGTCGCCGAAGACCTGGACCTCGATGTGGCGGGCGTGTGCCACGAGGCGTTCCAGGAAGACGCCGGCGGAGGAGAAGGAGGCGGCGGCGACGCGGTGCACCGACTCCCAGGCGCCCTTGAGGTCCCCGGGGGTGTGACAGGCGGACATGCCGATGCCGCCGCCTCCGCCCGTCGCCTTCAGCATCACGGGGTAGCCGATCGCCGCCGCCCGCTCCAGGGCCTCGTCCAGGGAGGCCAGCAGGCCCGTGCCGGGGGCCAGGGGGACGCCGGCCGCGCGGGCTGCCGCGCGCGCCGTGTGTTTCGCGCCGAAGAGGTCCAGGTGGTCGGGGGTGGGGCCGACGAAGACGAGGCCGGCGTCCGCGCAGTGCCTCGCGAAGCCGGCGTCCTCGGAGAGGAATCCGTAGCCGGGGTGGATCGCGCCCGCGCCGGTGTCCTGGGCGGCCTTCAGGACGAGGCCGGCGTCGAGGTACGAGTCCTTTGCCGGGGCCGGGCCGAGGCGTACGGCCTCGTCGGCGAGGCGGACGTGCGGGGCGGTGCGGTCGGGGTCGGAGTACACGGCGACGGTGCGCAGGCCGAGCCGACGGGCCGTGCGGATGACACGGGCGGCTATCTCGCCCCGGTTGGCGATCAGGACGGTGTCGAAGGTCACGGCGCCGCCTCGATCGTCATCTCCACGGCCGTCGGGTCGAAGCCGTTGCACGGGTTGTTGATCTGGGGGCAGTTGGAGACCAGGACGAGGACGTCGCGGTCGGCGCGCAGGGTCAGGGAGAGGCCGGGGGCGGAGATGCCGTCGACGATGCCGAGGGTGCCGTCGGCTTCCACGGGGACGTTCATGTACCAGTTGATGTTGGACACCAGGTCCCGTTTGCCGAGGCCGTACTTGGCGCCCTCGGCGAGGAAGTTGTCCACGCAGGCGTGCTGGGACCAGGTGTGGTGGCCGTAGCGGAGGGTGTTGGACTCCTTCGAGCAGGCGCCGCCGAGGGTGTCGTGGCGGCCCACGTCGTCCCTCAGCACCGTCATCAGGGGCGTGTGCTCGTTGGAGAGGAGCACGCTGCCCGTCGTCAGGAAGATGGTGCCCTGGGCCTGGATCGTGTCGGGGGCGCTGTAGCGGATGGCCGTGTCGTGGGCGTCGTACACCAGGAAGTCGACGGCCTGGTTGCCGTGCAGGTCGGTGATCGTCAGGGTTTCGTGCTCGCGGACGACCGCCGACCACGCGGCCCGGGGCGCCACCACTGTCGTCCCGTTCATGCCCGGCCCTTCGCGGTGAGGAATTCGGCGGTGTTGAGGTAGGCCCGGTGGGTTTCCGGGGTGGCGGTCCACAGGGGGTCGGCGGGGGTCGTCGGGGCCGCCTTCCAGGCCAGGACCTCCAGCGGGGTGCTGGTGTACTCCTCGCGGGGGTCGAGGGGGTGCGGGACGTTCGCGAGGAGGACGGTGACGTCCTGTTCCGTGCGGAGGGTGACACTGGTGCCGGGGCCCGCGCTGCCGGTGAACTCCAGGGCGCCGGTGCCGGTCACGCGGACGCCCTGGAAGAAGGAGACCGACGGGGGCAGGTCCCGTGGGTCCAGGCCGTTCTTGGCCGCCGCGAGTTTCAGGAGCTCGCGGCCGGCGGGGGTGGGGGAGTGGGGGGTGCCGTCGCCGTAGCGGGACGTGTTGCGGGCGAGGGTCGAGGTGCCGCACAGGGTGTCGTGCCGGCCCGAGGTGTCCGCGGTGAGGGTGGCCAGGGCCCGGCCCTGGTCGGAGAGGAGGACGGTGCCCTCGGTGGCGTACGCGTTCCACTGGACCTTGACCGTGTCCGCCGTGTTCAGACGTTCCCAGGGGCGGGTGTCGGCGTACAGGAGGAGGTGGGCGCAGGCGTCTCCCTGGACGTCCGTGAGCCTCAGCTCCGTTCCCCTGGCCAGGACCCGGTGGGTGTAGTTGCCGCCCGCGACGGTCTCCGCCCAGACCAGGTGACCCGCCTCGCACGGCGGGTTCGGCCACGCCGTCGCCGGGACCGTCGGCATCGCCTCGGCCGTCGCGCCGTGCTGGGACCGTGCGTGGGCTCGGGCTCCGTGAGTGGTCGCTGTGGGCATGTCGGCCTCCGCGCGCGATGGTTTCTGTCGTTCGACAGAAATTAGGGCGCGGGGGATTCCCGGGGATTGCCCCGGCGTTTCCCGGGGGTTGCCGTGGGCTCACTTCCTGCGCGGGGCGCGGACCGGGCGACGGGGCAAACCTCGCGCCGGCGTCCACGACCCCGGCCTGCTCCGCGCCCGAGGCTGCCGGCGCCGCCCTGGACCCGGTCGCCTGCACGGTGCTGCCCGGCACCCGTACCGGCGACGCGGGCGACACGCGCGGTACCCGTGCCTGCGGCGCCCGCGACCCCGGCTTCGGGCCGACGGCCGGAGGCTGGTCGGCGCCGCGCATGAGATGTCCCACGGCGTGACGGCACGGACCGCCGGACTCGCTCACACGGGTGAGTCCGGCGGCCTGAACGAAGCGACCTCCGACCGCTTCGCCACGCCTACCGAGTTCCGGCCTGGAACGCGGTCGAGGTGCGCGAACGCCCCCGGGCCGGCCGCCCGTCCGTGTGCTCGGGGGTCCTCAGTACCCCCTCCACCACGCCAGCACCCGGCGCCACACGCCCGGCCGGCGTTCCTGTACCGGCTCGGGGGCGGCCTGCGTCGGCGCGGGCGCCTCGGCCGGTTCCGGGGCCGGCTCGGGGAGCGGTTCCGGGGTCGGGCGTTGGCGGGTGGGCAGGGACCACTGGCCCCTGGGCTGGGGGAGGTTGGTGTGGCTGGGCTTGTGGGTGATGTCCTGCTGCGGCCGGGGCTCGAAGCGGACGGGGAGGGAGACGAGGTGCCGGGAGGAGATGGACTGCGTGTAGCGCAACTCCGATTCCGGGCAGGCCAGTTGGACGTCGGGGAGGCGGAACAGGAGGGCGTCCACGCCGACGTCGGCGATGGCGCGGCCGACGTCCTGGCCGGGGCACTCGTGGGCGCCGCTGCCGAAGGCGAGGTGGGAGCGGTTGCCCCGCATGTTCTTCGAGAGGTCGGGCCGCATCTTCGGGTCCACGTTCGCGGGCGCCGGCGCGAAGAGGAGGCCGTCGCCCTTGCGGATGCGCTGGCCGCCCAGCTCGGTGTCGACCTTGGCGAAGTAGGCGAAGATCGTGCTGAACGGGGGGTGGTCCCACAGCGCCTGCTCGACCGCCTCGGGCACGGTCATCTGGCCGCCGTTGAGCTTGGCGTAGAAGCGGGGGTCGATGATGACCTGGAGGAGCGCGCTGGACAGCAGGTTGACGCTGGCCTCGTAGGCGGCGAAGAGCAGCAGCCGCAGGTGCTCGCGGACCTCGTCGTCGGTGAGGTTCGCCGGGTGGGTGACGAGCTTGCTGGCCGCGTCGTCCAGGGGCTCGGCGCGGCGGCGGGCCGTGAGGCGGCTGAGCGCGTCCATCACGTACCCGTGGCTGGCGATCGCCGTCTCGGTGCCCTTGAGGGCGTCGCGGGCGGCGTGCACGAGACGTTCGTTGTACTCCTCGGGCATGCCGAGGACGTGGCACATGACGGCCATCGGGAGGTGTTCGGCGAACTGGCCGACCAGCTCCGCCTTGCCGCTCTCGCAGAAGTCGTTGACGAGCCGCTGGCTGGAGCGGTTGATGTACCGGCGCAGCGTGCGGTCGTCGAGCCCTTCCATGGACGCCTTGACGGCGCCGCGCAGCCGTTTGTGCTCGTCGCCCTCGGCGTGCGAGGCGATGGGCTGCCAGGCGATGTGCGGCATGAGGGGGTGGTCGGGCTTGACCTGGCCCTCGACGAGCGGCGTCCAGATCCGGCTGTCGCGGGTGAAGTGCGTGGGCGAGCGGACCATGTGCAGGTTCTCGGCGTGCCCGAGGACGATCCAGATGGGCACGTCGTCGTGGAGGAGGACCGGCGCGACGGCCCCGTGCTCCTCGCGCAGCCGCTCGTACAGGGCGTTCAGGTCCTCGGCGCCGGGCCCGAACAGCCGGGTCAGACCGCCGGCGCCGCGGCCGTGGGCGGGGCAGCCCGCGGGGGGTTCGGCGGGCGGTTCGGTGGTGGTCGTGGAGGTGTGGTCAGACGTCACGGAAGTCGCTTTCAGGACGTGCGGAGAGCGTCAGACGAGGGCGCCCTTGTCGATGAGGGAGTCGAGGAACCCCATGAGGGTGACGAGCAGATCGCGGCTGGAGGCCCGCCTGCGGACGTCGCACTCGACGATCGGGATCCGGGGGTGCAGGTCAAGTGCCCCGCGCAGCACGGGAATCGGGTAACGAGGGCCGTCGGGAAAGGTGTTGATGCCGACGACGAAGGGCACACCGCGCTCTTCGAGCCGCCCCATCACCTCGTAACTCACGTCGAGGCGGCGGGTGTCGACGAGGACGACGGCCCCGAGCGCCCCTTCGAACAGTCCGTTCCACAGGAACCAGAACCGCTCCTGGCCGGGCGTGCCGAACAGGTAGAGGACGAACTCGTCGCTGATCCGGATCCGCCCGAAGTCCATGGCGACGGTCGTCGCGGTCTTGGAGTCGGAGCCGTAGTCGTCGTCGACGCCGATGCCGGCCTGCGTCATGGTCTCCTCGGTGGTCAGCGGCCTGATCTCGCTGACGGAGCCGACCATGGTCGTCTTGCCGACGCCGAACCCGCCCACGATGACGATCTTCGCGGCGGCGGCCGTGGTGTGCGGGAGCCGGTCCTCGGCGCGTGGGCCGGGGACGGTGTCAGAGGCGTTGAAGTCCATGCATCACCGCTTCGAGAAGGGACCGGTCGGGGAGCTTCTGCCGGACGACGGGAGCGCGCGAGTCGAGCAGTCCGGCCGCCAGCATGTCGCTGATCAGCACGGACACCACGCTGAACGGCAGCGCGAGGTACGCGGAGACCTCGGCGAGCGACAGCGGGTTCGCGCACATCCGCAGCACCACGGTCTGCTCCGGGCCGGTCGAGGAGTGCGGCTGGGTACGGGCCACGACGAGCGTGACCAGGTCGAGGGGGACCCGCTCGCCGTCGGGGCCCGAGATCGTGTAGAGCCGTTCGGGTGCCTTCTTCTCCTTGCCCTCCCCGCCCTCGCCCGGCGCTTCGGGCGGGGGCGGCAGGGGCCGCAGGGCGGCGCGTCGCCGGCGTTGCGGAGGAGTCATACGGTCTGCCCTTTCCGCCGGGGCGGACTCGTGAGGTGCGAGCCGATCCGGACGACCAGGTCACGCATGTGCAGGCTCATCGCACCGGGCTCGCAGCGCACGTCGGACAGGACGGCGAGATAGGCGCCGGCGCCCGCGGCCATCAGGTAGAAGTAGCCGCCGTCCATCTCGATGACGACGAGTTTCATGTCCCCCTCGACGGTGGGGATCTCCTCGGCGACCGCCCCGGCGAGGCTCTGCAGCCCGGCGCAGGCGGCGGCGACCCGGTCGGCGGCGTCGGGGTCGCCGCCGTAGCGGGCGATGCGCAGCCCGTCGGCGGAGAGCACCACGATCATCTCGATGCCCGGGACGCCGCTGTAGAGCTCCTTGAGCATCCAGTCGAAGTTGGCGCGCGGCTTGATCACGTGGGGTCCCCTTCGTCGCCGGCCCCGGCGGGGGCCTCGGCCTCGTCGTCGATCAGGTGCAGGTATGCGGTGGGATTGCGGGTGAAGTCGGTGGGGTGGACGCCCTCGGGCGTGTTGTCCTTCAGGCCCGCCCAGAACGCCTCGAAGCCGAGGCCGGGCGCGGGTCCGGACGGGGCGGGCTTGGCCAGCACGCGCGCGGCGGCCTCGGCCCACATCTCCTCCTCCGGGTCGACCGGCACCGGCTCGCCGCGCGCGGCGGCCTTCTCGGCGGCCTCCTCGGCGAGCTGGCGGGCATACGCCTGGGGGTAGGAGTCGACGATGGAGACGACGGCCTTGCTGCGCCGCTGCGGCAGCCCTTCGGCGGTCCACTCGGTGACCTCGGGCGGCTCCTCCTGCATGGACACGCCCTCCGGCAGGCGCGGGCTGGTGGGCCGGCGTTTCTTGGGTTTGCGCTCGGGGCCCTTGATGCCGCCGAGGTCGAGGGTGGGGGTGGCGCCGGCGCCGATGCCGTGCGCGTAGATCGTCTCCGGGCCCTCGGTCAGCATCTCGCTGGGCACGATCAGGACGGCGCGGACCCCGCCGTACGCCGAGACCCGCAGCGAGCACTGCATGTTGAACGTCGTGCACAGCCGGCCCACGACGGCCAGGCCCAGGCGCGGGGCGCCGCCCTCGTCGTGGATGTCCTCGCCGCGCTTGGCGTCCTCCAGGATCCGTTCGACGCGGGCGCGGCCCTCCTCGCTGAGGCTGACGCCGGCGTCCTCGATCTCGATGGCGATGCCGGTCTGCACCTCGATCGCGTTGACGTGGACCTTGCTCGCCGGGGGTGAGAACCGGGTGGCGTTGTCCATGAGTTCGGCGCAGGCGTGGATGACCGGCTCGACGGAGATGCCGCGGATGTTGACCTTGGCGATCGACTCGAGCTTGATCCGCGGGTACTCCAGGATCCGGGACATGCCGCCGCGCAGCACGCTGTAGAGGGGGACCGGCTTGGGCCACTGGCGGCTTGGCCGGCCGCCGCCGATGACGCCGACGGAGTCCGCGAGACGGCCGATCATCGCCGTGCCGTGGTCGATGCGCAGGAGGTCGTCGAAGACGTGCGGGTTGTTGCCGTGGTCGTACTCCATCTCCAGCAGTTCGTCGTTCTGCTGGTGCACGATCGCCTGGATGCGCCGGGCGACGGAGGTGTACGAGCGCAGCGCCGAGTCACGCAGGTTCTCCTGGTGCTCGACGACGTTCAGGATGCTGGTGACGACGCCGACCTGGGCGCGGTCCAGATCGCGGAAGGTCGGGTCGATGTCCGGCATCAACTGGAGTACTTCGCGGGGGGAGTTGCCCGCCTGAAGCACCTTCACCGCCGTCGGCACGTGGTCCTCGGCGACCCTCAGGTTCAGCTCCGCGTACCGGTCGATACGGCGCTCAAGGGCGGCCGTGCGGCGCTCCGTGTCGGCGCGCAGCTCACGCAGCCGGCGGCCGCGCCGGACCACTTCGACGGCCGTCATCACGACCAGCACCGTGGCGACGGCCCCGCACACGCCGACCGCGATCCGAGCCGACCGCGGCACCAGCGCGACAGCCGCACCGCTCACCGCGGTCATCAGTATCGCGGGGGGCAACAGCACCCGTGCGAAGGGGCGTTCACGCCCGGTCGGGTACGGCGCCGGGGACTGAGCACTCACCATGGGGACCCTCTGTCGGGAATTGTCCGCATCTTCAGAACATTCGGGAACAAGCGCACGAATCCATCTCAACTCGGTGCGCCGCGGGCGAGCTTAGTCCGACCGGATCAACGCCGGGTCATGTTCGGCAACCGCCTGAAACGGATCCCCCGCCAGGGGTAAGGTCGTTCGGTTTGCACGCTGGGGATTCGTTCGAACGCGACGGGTAACCGGGCACGGGTGTGCGAGAGTTGGCGAATCCGTACGGATCCGGACGCCGATTCGGGCGCCGGTTCAGACGCCGGCGATCCGCAGCGCGGCGTCGGCGGTGGCGCGGGCGAACTCCGAGACCGGGCGCGTGGGATCGGAGCGGTGGATCAGGATGACGCCCTCGATCAGACCGAAGACCAGATCGGTGCGCAGGTCCAGCTCGCCGCCTTCGAGGGACGTGGCGCCGGCCACCAACTCCCGGTAGGCGGCCTTGAGTTCGTCCCGTGCCGTGCGGAACCCCGCGAAGCGCTCGCCCCGCACCTCGGGGAGCAGGTACAGGCCGCCCAGGTTGTACGTCCCGCCGCACAGGACCTCGACGTCCGCCCGGCACAGCTCCCACAGGCGCTCGCGCGCGCCCCGGCCGTCCTCGGTGAGCAGTGTCCGCGCGCAGGCCAGGGACGGGGCGACCGTCGACTCCAGGAGTTCGGCCAGCAACTCCTCCTTGCCGGACACGTAGTGGTACATCGTCGCCTGCCGCATGCCGGCGCGTTCCGCGACCGCGCGGGTGCTGGTGGCCGCGTACCCCTTCACGGTGAACAGTTCGGCCGCGGCTCCCAGCAACTCCCCCCGGGGGTCAGCCCCCTTGCCCGCTCGCTCCACGGCGCGCGGGCGGCCCACACGTCGTCCACCCGGTGTCGTCATGCCGGTCTCCCCGCCCACTCGTCGTACGCCTCCCACGCCTCCAACGTCCGTGCGCTGCGCAGGTGGTGTTCCCGGCCGGTGAGCGGGTCCGTGAAGTGGAGTTCGCGGGCCAGGAGTTGCAGGGGGCGGTGGAAGTCCGTCGGGGGGATCGGGGGCAGGACCTCCGGGTACAGCGGGTCGCCCAGCAGGGGGAGGTTCAACGAGGCCATGTGGACGCGGAGTTGGTGCGTCTGGCCGGTCTCCGGGGTCAGTCGGTACAGGGCCCGCGTGCCCCGGTGCGCGAGCCTGGTGACGTGTGTGACGGCGTTGGGGGTGCCGGGGAGTTCCACGGCGGTCAGGGAACCCCGGTGCTTCTCCATCCTCGACGTCAGGGTCAGCGGGAACGTGCGTGCCGGGTCGTGGGGGGCCACCGCCTCGTACACCTTGCGCACCTTCCGGTCCCTGAACAGGGTCTGGTACGCGCCGCGTTCCTCCGGGCGGACGGTGAACAGCACGAGGCCCGCGGTGAGGCGGTCCAGCCGGTGCGCGGGACTGAGCGCCGGCACACCCAGCTCCCGCCGCAGCCGCGCCAGCGCGGTCTGGGTGACGTGGCTGCCGCGGGGCGTGGTGGCGAGGAAGTGCGGCTTGTCGGCGACGAGGATGTGCGCGTCGCGATAAACAACGTCCAACCCGAACGGCACAGGAACCTCGGGCGCGAGATCCCTGTGGAACCACACATACGCCCCCGGCACGAACGGCGCGTCCCCTGCCACGGCCCGCCCATCCACCCCGACGACCCTCCCCCGCGCGAACAACCCCTCCACCACCCCGTCCCCGGCCCCCCTCAACCGCGCCCCCAAATACTCCCCGACCGTCCCCCATCCCCCTTCCCCCGGCAACCGCACCCGCACCGCATCCACCCCATCACACTGAGGCAGCGGCGAGGGCGGGGCAGACGAACGTCGACGAGTCATGGCAGGTCAAGGGTACGGGGCGAGCGGGCGGGCCGGGCGGGGTGGTGCCGGTAGGCGGTCACGGGGCGGAAGGGGGTGGGTGGGGTGATGCCGACGGGCGGTCGAGGGGCGGGGCGGGGTGGGTGGAGCGGTGCCGGTGGGGTCGTGGGGCGGGATGGGTGCCGGTGGGCGGTCGTGGGGTGCGGCGGGGCCGGCAGGTCGGCGTCATGGTTCGCGGCGTGTTGGCGGGTGCGGGGCGCCGTGGTGCAGGGCGGCTCGGTCGGCGGGGTGTGCCTGCGGTGGGTGGAGCAGTGTTGGTGGGGCGGGGCGGGGCGGTGCCGGTAAGCGGTCGTGGGGCGCGGCGGGGCCGGCGGGTCGGCGTCATGGTTCGCGGCGTGTTGGCGGGTGCGGGGCGTGGGCATGCGGGGCGGCTCGGTCGGCGGGGTGTGGCGTGGTGCGGTAGGGGAGTGGGGCGGGTTGCTTGCCTCGGGTGTTGTTCCCTTCGGCGTTTGGGGGCTCCGCCGGTGTTGGGGGCACGGTCCGGCGGGACGGGGCATCGGGGCTGTGGGCCCGCCGGAGTGCCCTGTGTGCCTCCGGCCCGCCCTCTGCGCCTCGGCCCGCCCCCTGCGCCCCACCCAGGCGTTCTCGTCGGCCCGCTCTCCTCCGTCGCCGAAACTCACGTGTCCCGCCCCCCGCTTCCCGGCAAGATGCCCCCATGCCCTACCTCACCTCCCCCGTCCTGCTCCCCGGTGTTCTCGCGGCGCGTCCGCAGCCCAGGCTCGTGGCTCCTGGTGGTCTGTTGTTGCGGCCGTTTCATGAGGGGGATGTGCCTGCGGTGTATGCCGCGTTCCAGGATCCGGTGATGCATCAGTGGCACGCGCGGGCGGCGGGGTCGGTGGGGGAGGTGGAGGGGTGGGTGGATGAGTGGCGGGGGCAGTGGGCGGGGGAGGAGAACGCGCAGTGGGCGGTGGCGGACGCGGACAGTGACGCGCTGCTGGGGCGGGTCGCGCTGCGGGAGATCGTGCTGGGTGACGGGCTCGCGGAGATGGCGTACTGGACGGTCCCGGCGGCGCGGGGCCGGGGTGTCGCCGCGCGGGCCGCCGCCGTCCTGAGTGACTGGGCCCTGGACGACGTCGGCTTCCACCGGCTGGAACTCCTGCACGCGACGGGCAACCCGGCGTCGTGCGGCGTCGCGCGGAATGCGGGTTTCGCCGCCGAGGGCACCAAGCGGAGTGCGGTCCTGCACGCCGACGGCTGGCACGACATGCACCTGCACGCGCGCGTGAAGGGAGATCCGGTCAGCGCTTGACGCGAGCCCGGTACGCGGCGCCCAACAGCACCGTCGCGCCCAGGAACAGCACCGTGAACCACTGGAAGTACCAGTGCCCGCCCGCCGGGTCGTACACGGCCGCGCGGGGCCAGGCGAGGTTGACGGCCATGAGGACGCCGTAGAGCACCGCGAGGATGTTGAGGGGCAGGCCCCAGCGGCCCAGGGAGAAGAGGGGCGCGCCGGTCTCGTCGGTGCCGTCGGGGCGTCCCCAGCCGCCGCGCAGGCGGCGCAGCAGGAGCGGTCCGGTGACCATCGCGTACGCGAGGTACAGCATGACGATGCAGGTCGTGCCGATCGCGAGGAACGCCTCGGGGGAGGCGAAGTTGAGCAGGAGCAGCGCGGCGGCGAGGATGCCGACGGTGAGGGCGGGGGCGGTCGGCATGCCGGTGCGCGGGTGGACCCGGGCGAGGCGGTCGGCCAGCGGGAGACGGCCGTCGCGGGCCATGGAGAACAGCATCCGGGAGGCGGACGTCTGGATCGCGAGGGTGGCGACGGCGACGGCGACGACGACGTCCGCGAGCAGGGCCTTGCCGACACCGTCGCCGAGGCTGCTCGTGAGGACGTAGCTCAGCCCGTCCGTGGC
Source organism: Streptomyces roseirectus (assembly GCF_014489635.1). Lineage (NCBI taxonomy): Bacteria > Bacillati > Actinomycetota > Actinomycetes > Kitasatosporales > Streptomycetaceae > Streptomyces > Streptomyces roseirectus. The sequence goes on from NZ_CP060828.1 coordinate 7,536,919, forward strand.
GAGCCGGCCGTCCGTGAGGCTGGGCGCGGCGAGGAGCCCGGCGAGGACGATCAGGCCGCCCAGGACCCCCGCGGCCGTCAGCGCCGTCAGGATCGTGCGCGGCGCGGTGCGCCGGGGGTGGTGGGTCTCCTCGCTCATCTCCCCCGCGCTGTCGAACCCGATCATGACGTACGCGGCGGTGAAGGACCCGACGAGCAGCGCCCCCAACAGCCCGTCCTGGAGGGCGCCTTGGGTGTGGAAGGTGATCGTCGGGGTGCGTTCGGAGTGGGTGAGCAGGAGGACGACGATGAGGACGGCGCCGATGATCTCGGCGGTGACGCCGACGCGGTTGACCACGGACATGACCCGGTTGTCGAGGACGTTGACCAGGGTCGTGAGCACCAGCAGGAGGACGCCGAGCAGGGCGGCGTTGGCCGCGCCGTCGGCGGACGTGGGCGCGGGGTCGGTGCCGATCAGCTGGAAGCCCGTCCACAGCGCGGGCAGCACCATCTGGAGGGCGAGGGCCGCGGCGGCGACGACCACGATCTGCCCGATCACCATGATCCAGCCCGCGAACCAGCCGAACGCGGGCGTGGACAGCCGGGACGACCACTGGTAGATCGCCCCGGATATCGGGTAGCGGGCGGCGAGTTCGGCGAAGCACGCGGCCACCGCGAGCTGCCCGAGCAGCACCACCGGCCAGGCCCAGAAGAAGACGGGGCCGCCGAACGCGTACCCGAAGGCGAAGAACTGGAAGACGGTGGTGAGGACGGAGATGAAGGAGAAGCCGGCGGCGAAGGAGGCGTACCGGCCGAGGCTGCGGTGGAGTTCCTGGCGGTAGCCGAACTCGGCCAGGGAATCGGCGGGGGGAGTGTCGAGGACGTCGGGGAGCGGGGAGGTCGTCACGGCGGCACCTGCCTTCGGCGCGTGCTCCGGCACGTATCCCTGAGCACGTCATTCCTGTCGGGTGACAGAAATTAGGGAGGCGCTGTTGCGCACGCGTCACGCGGGCATGTCCGAGCCGGGCCCAACTCCTCACACGGCCCTAGGCCGCCGGCGTCTCCTGCTCCGCCTCGATGCGGGCGTTCCACTCCCGCTTGGACGCCTGCCAGCCGTCCTCGTTGTGGCCGAGCCGCCAGTATCCGGAGATGGACAGGTCCTCGCGCGGCAACTGGCGCTCGACGCGCAGCAGTCGGCGCAGTTCCTTGACGAAGTGGGCCTCGCCGTGGACGAACGCGTGCACCCGGCCCGCGGGCCACTCCAGCGCGCGCACCGCCTCGGTCAGCGGCTCGCCGACCGGCCGGTCCCCGCGGTGCAGCCAGGTCACCTCGACGTCGGAGTCGATCTTCTGCTCCTCCTCGGGCCCGGAGATCTCCACGAAGACGCGGGCGACGGCACCGTCGGGCAGCGACTCCAGGGCGGCGGCGATCGCGGGCAGCGCGCTCTCGTCACCGGCGAGCAGATGCCAGTCGGCGTCGGGCGCGGGGGCGTAGGCGCCGCCGGGTCCCATGAAGCGGACGGTCTCGCCGGGCTGGACGCGCATCGCCCAGGGCCCGGCGATCCCCTCGTCGCCGTGCAGGACGAAGTCGAGGGTCAGCTCCCGGTGTTCGGCGTCCCAGTGGCGCACGGTGTAGGTGCGCGTCACGGGCCACTGCTCGCGGGGCAGTTCCGCGCGGATGCGCTCCAGGTCGAAGGGTTCGGGGTAGGTGACGCCGTCGGGGGCGAACAGCATCTTGACGTAGTGGTCGGTGCAGGTGTCCGCCGAGAACCCGGCCAGCCCCTCGCCGCCGAGCACGACGCGCTGCATGTGCGGGGTGAGCCGTTCGGTGCGGACGACCTGCGCGGAATGGGGCTTGCGCGGTGTGCGTGCCGGACGCTCTGCCATGACGACCTCCCACTGTTATGGTTAGGTTTACCTAAGTTAGCATCACTCCCCCCATTCCCGCCCCCCTCACTCCGGGCGGCCGTTGCCCTTTACCGAAGGCAAACCCATCACCTGCGGAAACACCGTTCTCTTGGGTGAGAACCCGACGCCCGCTCCAGAACGGCTCCAGGAATACGTCAGGTTCCCGGCGCGCCCAGCGTCGCCAGCAGCCGACCCAGCGACCCGCCGAGCCCCCACCGCGCCCCCAGCGCCGCGACCGCCTCCGGGTCCCGCGCCCCGCGCGGCAGCGCCGTATCGACCTCCGGCAGCGGCACGTCGTCCGCGACCCGCACCACCGTCGGCGCCACCGCCACGTAGGGCCGCGACTCGTCCAGCCGCTTGCGCTGCGACGGCGTCAGCTTCGCCTTCGGGTCGTCGACGGCGGCCATGATCCCCGCGAGGTCCCCGAACTCGGCCAGCAGCTTCGCCGCCGTCTTCTCCCCGATCCCCGGCACCCCCGGCAGTCCGTCGCTCGGGTCGCCGCGCAGCAGTGCGAGATCCGCGTACCCGCGCCCGTCCACCCCGTACTTCTCGCGCAGCCACGCCTCGTCGGTGACCTGGAGCGTGCCGACGCCCTTCAGCGGGTACAGGACGCGCACCCCGCGCGCGTCGTCCACGAGCTGGTACAGGTCGCGGTCGCCGGTGACGATGTCCACCGGGCCCTTCGCGCGCGCGGTGAACGTGCCGATCACGTCGTCCGCCTCGTACCCGGCGACACCCACGCGCGCGATGCCGAGCGCGTCCAGGACGGCCTCGATCACCGGCACCTGCGGGGAGAGCGTGTCGGGCACCTCCTCGGCGTCCGGGCCCTCGGGGCGCTCCTCGGCGACGCGGTGCGCCTTGTAGGAGGGGATCAGGTCGACCCGCCACCGGGGGCGCCAGTCGGCGTCCATGCAGGCCACCAGCGCGTCGGGGTGGTGGTCCTTGACCAGGCGGTCGATGAATTCGAGCAGGCCGCGCACCGCGTTCACGGGCGTCCCGTCCGGCGCCTTCACGGACTCCGGGACGCCGAAATAGGCGCGGAAGTAGAGGGAAGCGGTGTCGAGGAGCATCAGTCGTCCGGTCACCCCCGCATCATGCCGCACCCCACGGACCCTTTGTGAGCTGGGCCACCTGTGTGTTTGGCCGGAAAAGGCCGGGGCAGGCGCGCCCTCGGAGCGATGCCGGTTGCGTATCCGGCAACACGTTGCACGCTCCCGACCATGTCCCCGACCGGAGAGGTCCGCGTGTCCGCCAGGCTAGAGGCAGACCAGCTCTACAAGGTGTTCGGCAGAAAACCGGACGACGCCGTCGACCGCCTCAGACGGGGCGCCGACCGCGACGACCTGCGCGCGGACGGCGCCATGCCCGCCGTCATCGACGCCTCCTTCACCGTCGAACCCGGCAGCATCTTCGTCGTCATGGGCCTGTCCGGGTCCGGCAAGTCGACGCTGCTGCGCATGCTCAACGGCCTCCTCGAACCGACGGCCGGGCACGTCCGCTTCGACGGCCAGGACCTGACCGCGCTCGGCGACCGCGAGCTGCGGGAGGTGCGTGCGCGGAAGGTCTCCATGGTCTTCCAGCACTTCGCGCTCTTCCCCCACCGCACGGTCCTCGACAACGCGGCCTACGGCCTCGCCGTCCAGGGCGTCCCGCGCCCCGAGCGCGAGCAACGCGCCGCCGAGGCGCTGAAGTTGTGCGGCCTGGAGGGCTGGGAGGCGTCCTGGCCCGACGAGTTGTCCGGCGGCATGCAGCAACGCGTCGGCCTCGCCCGCGCATTGGCCACCGACGCCGACCTGCTCCTGATGGACGAGTCGTTCAGCGCGCTCGACCCGCTGATCCGGCGCGACATGCAGGACCAGCTCCTCACGCTCCAGCAGACCCTGAAGAAGACCATCGTGTTCATCACCCACGACCTCAACGAGGCGATGCGCCTCGGCGACCGCATCGCCGTCATGCGCGACGGCCGCATCGTCCAGAACGGCACCGCCGAGGACATCCTGCTGCGCCCGGCGGACGACTACGTCGCCTCCTTCATCCAGGACGTCGACCGCTCCCGCGTGCTGACCGCCTCTGCCGTCATGGACCCGGACGCCGACCCGGACGCCTGCGCCGGCGAGACCGTGACGCCGGACACCCCGTTCACGGAGCTGTGCGCGGTCTGCGCGCGCGCCGAGCGGCCGGTGGCCGTGCTCGACGACGCGGGGACGGTCGTCGGCGTCGTCTCACCGAACCGGCTCGTCGGGTTCATGGCGCAGGAGGGGGCGGCCCGTGCCTAGGCTCCACCTCGGCGACTGGGTCGACTCCGGCGTCGACTGGCTCGTCACGCACCTGGCCTGGTTCTTCGACGCCGTCAAAGCGGTGGTCGAGGGGTTGTACGACGTGTTGGACGGCGTGCTGAACGCGCCCGAGCCGCTGCTGCTGGCGGGCATCCTCGCGGTGCTCGCGTGGTGGCTGCGGGGGCTCGCGGCGGGGGTGCTGTCGTTCGCGGGGTTCGCGCTGATCGACTCGCTCGACCTGTGGGAACGGGCGATGTCGACGCTGTCCCTCGTCCTGGTCGCCACCCTGATCGCGCTGGTGATCTCGGTGCCGCTCGGGGTGTGGGCGGCGCGCTCGAAGACGGTCAGCGCGGTGATCCGGCCGGTGCTCGACCTGCTCCAGACGATGCCGTCGATGGTCCTGCTGATCCCGGCGATCCTGTTCTTCGGCATGGGCGTGCCGGCCGGGGTGATCGCCACGCTGGTCTTCGCGCTGGCGCCGGGCGTGCGCATGACCGAGCTGGGCATCCGCCAGGTGGACGCCGAACTCGTCGAGGCCGCCGAGGCGTTCGGGACGACACCGCGCGACACCCTGCTGCGGGTGCAGCTGCCGCTGGCGCTGCCGACGATCATGGCGGGCGTCAACCAGGTCATCATGCTGGGCCTGTCGATGGTCGTCATCGCGGGCATGGTCGGCACCGGCGGGCTCGGCGGCGCCGTCAACGAGGCCATCGGGCAGCTCGACATCGGGCTCGGCTTCGAGGCCGGCCTCGGGATCGTCGTCCTCGCGATCTACCTCGACCGGATGACCGGCGCCCTCGGCACCCGGCTCTCGCCGCTCGGGCGCAGGGCCGCCGCGAAGACGCGGACCACGGCGTGGACGTACCGGCCGCGCCCGGCCGTCGCCGTGTCCTGCGTGACCGTGCTCGCGGTCGTCGCGGGCGGGCTCGGCGTGTTCGGCGGGAACGGCTCACCGGCGCACGCGTCCGGCACGGACGTCGGACGCGGACAGCGGATCACCATCGGCTACATCCCGTGGGACGAGGGCATCGCCTCCACATACCTCTGGAAGGAGATCCTGGAGGAACGCGGCTTCAGGGTGCGGACGACGCAGTACGCGGCGGGCCCCCTCTACACCGGCCTCGCCACCGGCCAGATCGACTTCCAGACCGACGCCTGGCTGCCCACCACCCACGCCGAGTACTGGAAGAAGTACGGCGACAAACTCGACGACCTCGGCTCCTGGTACGGCCCGACCTCCCTGGAACTGGCGGTCCCGTCCTACGTGAAGGACGTCAGGACCCTCGCCGACCTCAAGGGCCGCGCGGGCGAGTTCGGCGGCCGGATCGTGGGCATCGAACCCAGCGCCGGGATGATGGGCCTGCTCAAGAACAAGGTCGTCGGGGCGTACGGGCTCCAGGAGTACGACGTCGTCGACGGCTCGACGCCCGCCATGCTGGCCGAGCTGAAACGGGCGTACGCGAAGAAGCAGCCGATCGTGGTGACGCTGTGGTCGCCGCACTGGGCGTACAGCGACTACGACCTGAAGAAGCTGGCCGACCCGCGCGGGGCCTGGGGCGAGGGCGACCACGTCCACACCGTCGCCCGCAGCGGCTTCGCCGCCGACCAGCCGGAGGTGGGACGCTGGCTGAAGGACTTCCGGATGACCGAAGCACAGCTCACCTCGCTGGAGGCGCGCATCCAGCGGTCCGGCAAGGGCAAGGAACAGGACGCGGTACGCGCCTGGCTCAAGGGGAACCCGGGACTGGTGGAGAAGTGGGCGCCCACCGGGAACACCGCGAGCTAGTGGGACCGCCCGTTACAACGCGGTAAGGATTCGGCCAACCACGCAGAGCGATGTAGTACCCCGAGGTCACCCTTCGGCGTCCCCCAGTGGGGCCGGACGGGTGACTTCGGGCCGTGCGGGGCGTACGCTCGCGACCCGCCGGGGCCCCGGGAGCCGTTTCCGCGTTCCTTCCTCGTGTGATCCACTGGCGAGAACCGGTGCGTCGGGCGTGACCGGGTGTGTCGTCGATGTGACGGGCACATGAAACGGTTTGCGGAACATGCGTAGGGTGCAGAGAAGTCATCAGAGAGCGTGCACCCGAGGCCGCGGACCGACGAGCTGAGGAGGGAGCCGGAGCGATGGGCGACCACAAAGAACGGCCCCTGCGCGTGGGGGCGGCCGTACGGCGTCGGCGGCACGCGCTGGAACTGACGCTCGCGGTCGTCGCCGAGCGCAGCGGGCTGTCCGTGCCCTTCCTCAGCCAGATCGAGAACGACCGGGCCCGGCCCAGCAGCGAATCCCTGGAGAAGGTCGCGGACGCGCTGCGGACGACCGCCGTCGAACTGCTCGCCGCGGCGGATCCCGCGTGCAGCGTCGACGTCGTGCGGGCGGACGACGCCGACGCGGGGGTCTCACCGCAGGCCCGCTCGCTCGTGCGGGGGCACCACCAGATGCACGCGACCGAGTTCACCGGCGACCACGACGCCGGGCGCGAATTCCAGTACCGCAACGACCAGTTGATGTACGTCGCCGACGGGGCCGTCGAGATCGAGGCCGAAGGGCGGGCGTACCGGCTCGGGCGGGGCGACACGCTCTACCTCACCGGCGGGGTCCGCCACCGCTGGCGGGCGACCGTCGCGGACACGCGGATCCTCGTCGTCGCCGTCGCCGAGCACATCGAGGCGGTGCGGGGCGGGAAGCAACGCTAGGCCGACCGGCCGGAGCTGGTCTGACCTGGGGTGATTTTCCGCTCGGGCATAAACTGGGGTTATGAGCATCGACGGTGTTGTGGTTCCCCTCGCGCATCGGGTGCCCGATCTCGGGGCGCTCGAACTGCTCCTCGCGGTCGCCCGGGTGGGGAGCCTCGGGGGTGCCGCCCGCGAACTCGGGATCACCCAGCCCGCCGCCAGCAGCCGGATCCGGTCCATGGAACGGCAACTCGGTGTCGCCCTCGTCGACCGGTCGCCCCGGGGGTCCCGGCTCACCGACGCGGGGGCGTTGGTGACCGACTGGGCCCGGCGGATCGTCGAAGCGGCCGAGGCGTTCGATGTCGGCGCGCAGGCGTTGCGGGACCGGCGTGACTCCCGGCTTCGGGTCGCCGCGAGCATGACCATCGCCGAGTATCTGCTGCCGGGGTGGTTGTTGGCGCTTCGTGCGCAGCGGCCCGATACGGCGGTGTCCCTGCTTGCCGGGAACTCCGCGGTTGTCGCCGAGCGGGTGCTGGGTGACGAAGCCGATCTCGGGTTCGTGGAGGGGGTGAGTATGCCCGGCGGGCTCGACTCCGCCGTCATCGGACATGACCGGTTGATCGTCGTCGTCGCGCCCCGGCATCCCTGGGGGCGCCGTCGGAAAGCCGTCCAGGCCGAGGAGTTGGCCGCGACTCCCTTGATCCTCCGCGAGCGGGGGTCCGGGACCCGGCAAGTCCTCGATACCGCGCTCGGCGTTTCCGCCCGGCCGCTGATCGAACTCTCCTCCACGACCGCCGTCAAAGCAGCGGCAGTCGGCGGCGCCGGGCCCGCTGTCCTGAGCGAACTCGTCGTGAGCGAGGAGTTGGCCCTGCGCCGGTTGGTGTCCGTGCCGGTCGAAGGGGTCGCGTTGGGGCGGGAGTTGAGGGCGGTATGGCGCACGGGACACCGGCCTGCGGGCCCGGCCCGGGAACTGTTGGCGCTGACTCGGGGGTGAGGGGTGGGTGGGGGCGAGTGATGCCGGTGGGGCGGTGCGGGTACGTCGTGGTCGTTCGCGCAGTTCCCCGCGCCCCTGATGTCGGCTGGTGTAGTGGGTTGGGTGCGGCGCCGTCGTGGCTTGTCGCGCAGTTCCCCGCGCCCCTGAGGGGTGGCTGGTGTAGTGGGTCTGGTGCGGCGTCGTTGTGGCTTGTCGCGCAGTTCCCCGCGCCCCTGGAGCGTTGCGGCTCGGGGCGTTGGGTTGGGGGCGTCCGCGTGGCTGGATCCGCCCGCGCGGCGACACCGCATGGCAGGCTTGGCGGCGTCCCGTACCGGGCTTGGTGGCGTCGCGTTTCCGGCTCAGCCCCACGCCCCTCGACGCCACGCCCAACCCCCGCGCCCCCGCAGCCGCCGGTCCCTGCCGTGCCCTCTGCGGCGCAGCCGCATAATGCTCAAGCTCTTTCGTGAGCTGAAGGCACCTCACCTATAGGCAACCTCACCTGTAGGCACCTCCCCGCCCACCCGAAAAGCGTTGGCCAGTCCCGCAGCACCCCACGCACCATGCCCTCATGAACCCCCTCGTCTCACCGGCCACCGGTGGTCGAGGGCCGGCAGCCGGATGTTCCGTGGGACAAGGGCGAGTTGCAGATCGTGCTGGACGCAGTCGACGGGCTCGCACGGACGTCGACTGGCCGCACGCCCTGAGGGCAACCCCATGGCTGGACCTGCTCCTCCTGCTGCCCAGCGTGAGGGCGCAGGGCGGCCCGGACCCGGACGCGGTGACGGCCGCGTTGGCCGGCTTGGCGGGCTACTTCGTCCACGCGTCCCGAGAGCCCGCACCCCAGGGCCTGCCGACCTTGCGTCCGTTCCAACGGGCCCAGGGGAACGCCGCGTTGGCGTGGCTGGACCGCCGCCTCAGGAGGCCGCCTCGACCAGCGCCCGCATGACCCGGAGATCGTCCCCCATCTCGGGATGCCACTGCACACCCAGCGTCCACCCCTCACTCCGCTCGACCGCCTCGACGGTCCCGTCCTCCGCGTGCGCGGACGCGACGAGCCCGGGGGCGACACGGTCGACGGCCTGATGGTGGTACGTCGGCACACTGGCCGGCTCGGGAACGAGCGAGGCGTACCGGGTCCCCGGCACGGGCGTGACCGTGTGCTGCCCGAACACCCCGGGCGCCTTGACGTGCCCGTCCATGTGCTGGACCAGCGTCCCCCCGAGGACGACGTTGAGGAGCTGCATGCCCCGGCAGATCCCGAGGAGCGGCACCCCGGCGGAGAGCGCGGCGTCGATCAACGCCGTCTCCCAGCCGTCCCGTTCCCGCGCGGGCGGGTCGGTACGGGGGTGAGGCTCGGCCCCGTACAGCGCGGGATCGACGTCCGGCCCCCCGGAGACGACGAGCGCGTCGAGCCGGGCGACCGTCGCGGCGGCCCGGGACGGCGCGTCGGGCGGCAGCATCGCCGCGATCCCCCCGGCCCGCTGGACCAGCCGCGGATACCCGACCGGAAGCAGCGCCGCCTCCGACTCCCAGACCCGCCAGCGGACGGCGGGCTCCAGATAGGTGCTGATCCCGACGAGCGGAACGTTCGCCATGAACCCTCCAGGTGATCCAGGCAATCCAGGTAATGGCCTCAAGGGATACCTTTACAGAGAGGCACCCGCCAGAGGAAGCCCCACCCTCGCCCCCTCAGGCCAGAAACCCCCGCAGCAGCGCCGCCGTCCCCCCGCAGTGCTCCCGCATGATCTCCCGCGCGCCGTCCGCGTCCCCGTCCAGCACCGCCTCCACCAGCGCCTCGTGCTGCCGCTGCGAGTGCTCCAGGTTCCGCACGAGCAGCGGGATGCAGTCGAGGAGGTCGTTGACCTGCGCGCGGACGGCGGCGTACTGCGCGGTCAGCGAGGCGGACCCGCACAGCTCGGCCAGGGTGAGGTGCAGCAGCGTGTCCCGTCGCCGGTAGTCGCCCAGCGGGGCGTCATGGGTCTGGGCGAGCGCGTCCCGCAAGCGCGTCGCCTGCGCGTCCGTCAGCCCGTGCGCCGCGCACAGCCCCGCCGCCCCGACCTCGAGGACCTCGCGGAACCGCAGGACGTCCTCGATGTCGACCTCGGCGATCCGGCGCCGCAGCTCGTCCTCGCCGCCCGCGTCGGCCGGCCGGGGCAGCACGAACGTGCCGCCGTAGCGCCCCCGCCGGGACTCCAGGAGCCCCTGGTCCTGGAGGACCTTCAGCACCTCGCGCAGGGTGACCCGGCTGATGCCGAGCCGTTCGGCCAACTCCCGTTCCGCGGGCAGCCGTTCACCGCCGGGGACGAGGCCGAGGCGGACCACCTGGAGGATCTGCTCCAGCGCCTCCTCGAAGCCGTTGCCCGCCCGCACCGGCCGCAGCACCGGCGTCAACCGGTCACCCGTGTTCGTGTCCTTCTCCGTGGTCATCCGGCCGTGCCCCCTTCCCAAGCAATGGTTCTCGGCAATACCTTATGGCTCCCGGACGCTTCATGGCCCCCGGACGGCCGCCGAAGTCGACGACGCCCCCAAGGAGGCCCCTCGTGCCAGACCGCACAGCCCCGCTCCCCGTCGAGGACCTGCACGCACTGGTCGCGGCCGGCGAGATCGACACCGTCGTCCTGGCCTTCCCCGACATGCAGGGCCGCCTCCAGGGCAAGCGGTTCGCGGCCCGCTTCTTCCTCGACGAGGTCCTGCGCCACGGCACCGAGGGCTGCAATTACCTCCTCGCCGTCGACACCGACATGAACACGGTCCGCGGCTACGCCATGTCCTCCTGGGAGAACGGCTACGGCGACTTCGCCATGCGCCCCGACCTGACCACCCTGCGCCGCATCCCCTGGCACCCCGGCACCGCCCTCCTGATCGCCGACCTCGCCTGGGACGACGGCTCCCCGGTCGGTGCCGCGCCCCGCCAGATCCTGCGCCGCCAGCTCGACCGCCTCGCCGAACGCGGCTGGACCGCGCAGGTCGGCACCGAGCTGGAGTTCATCGTCTTCCGCGACACCTACGAGCAGGCGTGGGACGCCGGTTACCGGGGCCTGACCCCGGCCAACCAGTACAACGTCGACTATTCGATCCTCGGCACCAGCCGCGTCGAACCCCTCCTGCGCCGCATCCGCAACGAGATGGGCGCCGCCGGGCTGACCGTCGAGTCCGCCAAGGGCGAGTGCAACCTCGGCCAGCACGAGATCGCCTTCCGCTACGACGAAGCCCTCGTCACCTGCGACCAGCACGCCGTCTACAAGACCGGCGCCAAGGAGATCGCGTCCCAGGAGGGCGTCGCGCTCACCTTCATGGCCAAGTTCGACGAGCGCGAGGGCAACTCCTGCCACATCCACCTGTCGTTGACCGACGCCGACGGCGCCAACGTCTTCGCCGGGCCGGACGGCATGACCGACACCATGCGCCACTTCCTCGCCGGGCAGCTCGCCGCCCTGCGTGACTTCTCCCTGCTGTACGCGCCCAACATCAACAGCTACAAGCGGTTCCAGCCGGGCTCGTTCGCCCCGACGGCCGTCGCCTGGGGCCGCGACAACCGCACCTGCGCCCTGCGGATCGTCGGCCACGGCCGCTCCCTGCGCTTCGAGAACCGGCTGCCCGGCGGCGACGTCAACCCGCACCTCGCCGTCGCCGGACTCGTCGCGGCCGGCCTCTACGGCGTCGAGCACAAGCTCGAACTCCCCGCCGCCTGCGCGGGGAACGCCTACACCGGCGACTACGAACACGTCCCCACCACGCTCCGCGAGGCCGCCGAGCTGTGGGAGAAGAGCCCCATCGCCCAGGCCGCGTTCGGCGAGGAGGTCGTCGCGCACTACCTCAACATGGCGCGCGTCGAACTCACCGCGTTCGACGCGGCCGTCACCGACTGGGAGCTGCGCCGCTCCTTCGAGCGACTGTAGAAAGACCGCGAGTCACGACTGTGAAAGGCCAGGAATTGTCCGAGCTGACCGTCCTGAACCCGGCCACCGGGGACGTCGTCACGACCGTCCCCGCCGCCGACGCGGCCGAGGTGGACGCGGCCGTCGCGCGCGCGGCGAAGGCCCAGGAGAAGTGGGCCGCCCTCGCGCCCGCCGACCGCGCCCGCCTCCTGCGCCGGTTCGCCGACCAAGTCGACGCCCACGTCGAGGAGTTGGCGCAACTGGAGGTCCGCGAGGCCGGGCACACGATCGGCAACGCCCGCTGGGAGGCGGGCAACGCGCGCGACCTGCTCCTGTACGCGGCGGGCGGCGTCGAGCGGCTGACGGGCAGTCAGATCCCGGTCGCCGGCGGCATCGACGTCACCTTCCTCGAACCCCTCGGCGTCGTCGGCGTGATCGCCCCCTGGAACTTCCCCATGCCGATCGCCGCCTGGGGCTCCTTCCCGGCCCTCGCGGCGGGCAACGCGGTCGTCCTCAAACCCGCCGAGACGACCCCGCTCACCGCGCTGCGGCTGGCTCAACTCGCTCTGGACGCCGGGCTTCCCGAACACCTCTTCCAGGTCGTCCCCGGCTATGGCGGCATCGCCGGACGCGCCCTCGTCGACCACCCCGGCGTCGCGAAGATCGTGTTCACCGGCTCCACCCGCACCGGCCGCGAGGTCATGGAGCGCTGCGCGAAACTGGTCAAGCCGGTCACCCTCGAACTCGGCGGCAAGAGCCCCAACGTCGTCTTCGCCGACGCCGACCTCGAAAAGGCCCTCGACCCCTTCTCGTTCCTCGACAACGCCGGCCAGGACTGCTGCGCCCGCACCCGCATCCTCGTCCAGGAGAGCGTCTACGACGAGGCACGCGACTTCCTCGCGCGGGCCCTCGCGGCGGTCGTCGTCGGCGACCCGGCCGACGAGAAGACCCAGATGGGCCCCCTGATCTCCCGTCAACAGCTCGACCGCGTACGGTCGCTGGTCCCGGACGACGCCCCCGGCGCCCTGCGCGGCGACGCCCCCGACGGCCGGGGCTTCTGGTTCCCGCCGACCGTCCTGACCGCAGAGCGCCCCGACTCCCCGGCCAGCCGGGAGGAGATCTTCGGCCCCGTCGCCGTCCTGCTCCCCTTCACCGACGAGGCCGACGCCATCCGCCTCGCCAACGACACCCCCTACGGCCTCTCGGGCTCCCTGTGGACCCGGGACGTGGGCCGCGCACTGCGCCTCTCACGGGCCGTCAAGGCGGGCAACCTGTCCGTCAACTCCCACTCCAGCGTGCGCTATTGGACCCCCTTCGGGGGATACAAGCAGTCCGGGGTCGGCCGAGAACTCGGCCCCGACGCGCTCGCCGCCTTCACCGAGACCAAGAACGTCTTCATCAGCACGGAGGACCCCGCACAGTGACCGAGACTCCTGTCTGCCGCCGCCTCGTCGGCCGTACCGCCGTCATCACCGGAGCCGGCAGCGGCATCGGCCTCGCCACCGCCCGCCGCCTCGCCTCCGAGGGCGCCAACGTCGTCTGCGCCGACGTCGACGAGACCAGCGGCAAGGCCGTCGCCGACGAGGTCGGCGGGCTCTTCGTCAAGGTCGACGTCACCGACCCCGAACAGGTCGAGGCGCTGTTCAAGACCGCCTTCGACACCTACGGCAGCGTCGACATCGCCTTCAACAACGCGGGCATCTCGCCCCCCGACGACGACTCCATCCTGGAGACCGGCCTGGAGGCGTGGAAGCGCGTCCAGGAGGTCAACCTGACGTCCGTGTACCTGTGTTGCAAGGCCGCGATCCCCTACATGCGGCGGCAGCAGCGGGGTTCGATCATCAACACGGCGTCGTTCGTGGCCCGCATGGGCGCGGCGACCTCGCAGATCTCGTACACCGCGTCCAAGGGCGGCGTCCTCGCCATGTCCCGTGAACTCGGCGTGCAGTTCGCGCGGGAGGGCATCCGCGTCAACGCGCTCTGCCCGGGGCCGGTCAACACGCCTTTGCTGCGAGAGCTGTTCGCGAAGGACCCCGAGCGCGCCGCCCGCCGCCTCGTGCACATCCCCGTCGGCCGGTTCGCCGAGGCCGAGGAGATCGCCGCCGCCGTCGCCTTCCTGGCGAGCGACGACTCCTCGTTCGTCAACGCGACCGACTTCCTTGTGGACGGCGGGATCTCGGGCGCGTACGTGACCCCGCTCTAGGTCCTCCTCAGAGGAACGTGTGGCCCTCGCCGCGGTAGGTGGGCACCGTCTCCGTGACGGTGTCCCCCTCGATCAGGTGCAACTGGTCGAAACGCTCGCACAGTTCACCGGCCTTCGCGTGCCGGAACCACACCTTGTCGCCGATCAGCAGATCGTCGGCCGGGGCGCCGAGCAGCGGCGTCTGGACCTCGCCGGGGCCTTCCTGCGGGTCGTACCTCAGCCCCTCCGGCAGGTAGGGCACCGGCAGCCGGTCCACGCCGGGGGCGCCCGACGCCGGGTAGCCGCCGCCGAGGACCGTCACCACACCGACGCCGGGGCGGCGCACGACCGGCTGCGCGAACAGGGCCGCCGGACGGCCCGAGAACGACGTGTAGTTGTCGAACAGGCGCGGCACGTACAGGCCCGAACCGGCGGCGACCTCCGTCACCGCGTCCTCCGCGACCGTGCTCTCCACGCTGCCCGTGCCGCCGCCGTTCACGAACTCCAGGTCCGGGGCGACGGCCCGCACCGCGCGGACCACCGCGGCGCGCCGCTCGGCGAGTTCACGGCGCGCGGTGGCCTGCATCAGCCGGACCGCGCGGGACCGGAACGGACGCCCCGCGACCGAGTCACCGACCCCGGCGATATGCCCCTCGTAGGCCATGATGCCGACCAGCTTGAAACCCTGACGCCGGGTCACCGTCCTTGCGAACTCGGCGAGTTGGGCGGGGGAGCGGAGCGGGGAGCGCAGGGCGCCGATGCGGACCCGGCCGCCCAGCATCTGCAACGCCGTGTCCAACTCCAGGCAGACGCGCACGACTTCACGCCCGTCGCCGCGCGCCGCGTCGATCAGGTCGAGTTGGGCGACGTCGTCGACCATGACGGTCACGGCCGCGGCGAGCTTGGGATCCGACGCCAGCTCCGCGTACCCCGCGCGGTCCGCCGAGGGGTAGGCCAGCAGGACGTCGTCGAAGCCCGAGCGGGCCAGCCACAAGGACTCCGCCAGCGTGAACGACATCAGCCCCGCGAAGCCGTCCCGCGCGAGCACGCGCTCCAGCAGCGCCCGGCAGCGGACGGACTTGCTCGCCACCCGGATCGGCTTCCCCGCGGCCCGGCGGCGCAGATCGTCCGCGTTGGCGTCGAAGGCGTCCAGGTCGACGATCGCGAGAGGGGCGTCCAGATGGGCGGTGGCCCGGTCGTAACGGGCCCGGTCGGCGGCGCGCGCAGTCATGCACGCAGCCTGCCAGACGCGATTACCGCAGGGTAGGGGGACGATCCGGGCAGATGCCCCGGGGTGGCGGGACGGGTTCTCCCTCGCCCCACGACAAGCCGTAGAGTGACGCGCACGCACGGAGGACGGCTCCGGCCGGCAGTCCGCGCCGGGATGCCTGTCGTCCTGTGCGGGTATGCGTGCCCAAAGGGACCACCGTCCGCCGGGCCGCCGGGGCGCGTTCTCACCCACGCGCCCACGATCGACGGCATCGCCCGGCACGAGGAAACGGGGGCACTGTGAGCACCGAAGCGCGGCGCCCTCCGGCGAACCCCCCGACCCCGTCCCCCGAAACCCCCGCCAGAGACGGGCGTGTCACGGGGGGCGAGTCGTGGGACGAACCGGGCCCGTACGGGGGCGAGACCGAGGGCGTGAACGGCGTCACGCAGGCCGGCCGGGAGACCGGCACGAATGCCGACGGCAGACAGGCGGCCACGCCGGCCGGTGGGGGAGCGGGCGTGAGTGGTGTTCCGTCGGCCGGCCACGGCGCCGGTGCGCACTACGCTCCGTCGACCGGCCAGGGGCCCGGCGCGAGTGGGACCACGGCGGCGGGCGGGAACGATGGCGTGAGTGGTGTCCCGTCGGCTGGCCGGGGGACCAGCGCGAATGGCAACGGCGTGCAGGGGGCCACGCCGGCCGGTGGGGGAGCGGGCGTGAGTGGTGTTCCGTCGGCCGGCCACGGCGCCGGTGCGCACCACGCTCCGCTGACCGGCCAGGGGCCCGGCGCGAGTGGGACCACGGCGGCGGGCCGGGGTGGTGGCGTGAGCGGTGTCCCGTCGGCTGGCCGAGCGCCCGGTGCGAGCGATGTCTCATCGGCCGGTCAGGGGCCCGATGCGAGCGGTGTTCCGTCGGCCGGTCAGGGGACCGGTGTGAGTGGTGTTCCGTCGACCAGCCGGGGAACCGGCGTGAGTGGTGTTCCGTCCGCGCGGCGGAACGATTCGCGTGGGTCGGCCGGTGCCGGAGGAGGTTCCGGGATCGCCGGGGACGTCTTTCCGCCGCCGCCCGCTTCGGCCCGGTTCCCGGACGCTCCGCCGGCCGCTCCCCGGAGGCCGGGTTCGAGGGTGCCCGGCACGGACGAGGGTGCGCGCGCCGACGACGTGACGGCCCCGGACGCGGGCACGGAGTTCGGCGTCGACGGTGTCCGCCCGTACATCTCCCGGATCACCCCCCGCACCCCGGCCACGGACACCCCGTCCGCCCCCGGCAGCGCCTGGACCCCCTTCTCCCGCAGCCGCATGGCACCCCCGCCCCGCCCCTCCACCGAACGCCCCCCGCGCCCCGCCCCGACGGACACCCCCGCCTGGACTCCGGCGTCCCCGGTACGCCCCCCGGAGTTCGACGCCCTGTTCCCCACCCCGGACCCGGCACCCCCACGCCCGACGACCACCCCGGCCCCGGCGCACGGAACCCCGGCCCACAAGCCGCCGATCACCCCACCGCGCCCCACCGGCGCCCCGGAGAACGGGCGCACACCCCGGCAGGACGCGCCCGTCCCGCCACGCCCCGCATCCGCGCCCGCCTCACCCGCGTCCGAGCCCGCCTCGTCGTACCCCGCGTCCGCACCGACCGCCTCGTCATACCCCGGCACGGGCAGACAACCGGAGGACCACCCCCGCCGGCAGACCCCGACCACCGCGCCCGGCCCCTCGCCGCAGGGCGATGCCTCACCGACGTCCCCGCGCTCCGGCGCCGCACAGGGCACCTCGCCCCGCCCGGACTCCGACGGGAACCGGCCCAGCACCGGCCCCACCCCTCCCCACCCGGGGGCCCAGGCGTCCCCGGTGTGGGAGCGGCGGCCCGGCACGCCGAGCGCCCCCGCGTCAGCGGACCGTCCCGTCACGGCGCAGGGCACCCCGCGCCGCCCGGAACGGGAGGGCACGGCGACCTCGCCCCGCCCGGACTCCGACGGGAACCGGCCCAGCACCGGCCTCACCCCTCCCCGCCCCGCGTCCCAGACGCCCCCGGCGCGGGAGTGGCGGCCCGGCACGCCGAGCGCCCCCGCGTCAGCGGACCGCTCCGCCACCGCACAGGGCACCCCGCGCCGCCCGGAACAGGAGGGCACGGCGACCCCGCCCCGCCCGGACTCCGACCGGAACCAGCGCAGCACCGGCCCCACTCCTCCCCGCCCGGCGTCCCAGACGCCCCCGGCGCGGGAGTGGCGGCCCGGCACGCCGAATGCCCCCGCGTCAGCGGACCGCCCCGCCACCGCACCGGGCACCCCGTCCGGCCCGGCGTCGAAGGAGCAGGCAGCCACACCGCGCCCCTCCACCACCCCGGCGTCCAAGCCCCCGCAGACGCCGAACGGCCAGGCGACCCCGCAGACCCCCACCCCCGGCGACCCCAACCCGGCACCGGAAGCCCGCCCCACCACCCGGCCCCACACCCCCGACCCGGCCCCCGAAGGCGCGGCCCGCCCCATCCCCCCGCGCCCCACCACACCCCCGAAGTCCGCCCGCCCCGGCACCACCCGTGTGACCCCCGCCGAACAGAACACCCCGATGCCCACCCCCACCCCGACGACGGGCCACCCCTCCACCCCGAAGGACCCCGGACAGAGCACCCGGCACACGGCCCCCGAAGTCACCCTCGGCGGGCAGACCCGGCCCGCGCCCGCTGCCCCTCCGCGCGACCTGAACCACCCGGCCCCCGAGGCCACCTTCGGAGGGCAGGCCGGACAGACCCGGCCCACGCCCCCGCGCGACCTCAACCACCCGGCCCCGGACCCCGCCCTCTCCTGGACCGTCACCCCCGCCCACACGCCCACCACCCACCCGGCGGCCACCCCCGAAGCACCGCACGAGCCCTGGATCCGTGGGCGTGTGGTCGCTGCGGCGGCCTGTGCGGTGCTGGGGCTCGGGCTGATCGGCGGCGCGGCTACAGGGACCTGGCTCGTGGGGGACGATTCCGGCGCGCGGAGCGGGAGTTACGCGGCGGCGGCGGCGATCTGGCACAGCGTGCCGGTGGACGAGCTGTTCCCGGCGACGGTGGACGGCCAGGGCGCGGGCCCAGGCGGCGCGGACCGGACGTGGACGCGGATCGCCGTAGCCCCGGACGCCGGCTGCGAGAACGCGTTCGACCCGCTGCTGGCCCAGGTCCTGGAACCGGCCGGCTGCGACCGCCTCCTGCGGGCGACGTACACCGACGCCACCCAGAGCTACGTCACCACCGTCGGCCTGCTCTTCACGAAGGCCGACGTCGCGACGATGCGCGCACTGGACGCCCGCTTCGACAAGGAGGGCCTGGCGCGCAGGACGGACCTGATGCCCCGCCCGTACGCCGTCCCCGGCACCCTCGCCGCCCGCTTCGGCGACGCCCAGCGCGCCTCGTGGACGGTGTCGGTCCTGACGGACGCCCCGGTCGTCGTCTACTCCGTCTCCGGCTGGGCCGACCACCGGACCGTCGACACCCCGCAGCCCGCCGCCGAGGCGACCGCGACCGGCGCGTCCTCGGCCGTCGCCCAGGCCGGCCTCGGCAACGAGGCCAAGGGCCTCGCGGACCGCGTCGAACGCTCCCTCCGCAAGGCCGCCGCCGCCCCGACGGAGCAGCCGTCATGACCCGCACCGCCCGCACGGAAAAAGCCACGGAAAAGACCTCAGGAAAAGCCCCGACGACCCCCGCACCCCCCATGCCCCGCACAGCCACCCGCGCCGCCCTCCTCAGCACCCTCCTCGCCGCGGCCATCGCCCTGCTCCCCTCCACCACCGCCTACGCCGACGGCATACGCGACCAGCAGTGGGCCTTGGAGGCGATGCACACCGAGGAGGCGTGGCGGACGACCAAGGGCGCCGGCATCACCGTCGCCGTCCTGGACACCGGCGTGGAGGCCGACCACCCCGACCTCACCGGCAACGTCCTGCCCGCGAAGGACCTCGTCGGCTTCGGCGCGGTTCCGGGCCAGCGCGCGTGGGCCCGCCACGGCACCGCGATGGCCGGCATCATCGCGGGCCACGGCCACGGGTACGACAACGCCGACGGCGTCATGGGCATCGCCCCGGAGGCCAAGATCCTCCCCGTCCGGGTGATCCTGGAGGACGGCGACCCGGCCCGCACCCGCGCCCGCAACACCCGCGGCAACGCCCTCGCGGAGGGCATCCGCTGGGCCGCCGACCAGGGCGCCGACGTCATCAACCTGTCCCTCGGCGACGACTCCGCGTCCGCGCACCCCGAGCCCGCCGAGGACGAGGCCGTCCAGTACGCGCTGAAGAAGGGCTCCGTCGTCGTCGCCTCCGCGGGCAACGGCGGCGACAAGGGCGACCACATCTCCTACCCGGCCGCCTACCCCGGCGTCATCGCCGCGACGGCCGTCGACCAGGACGGCGTCCGCGCGACCTTCTCCACCCGCCGCTGGTACGCCACGGTCAGCGCCCCCGGCGTGGACGTCGTCATCGCCGACCCCGACCACAAGTACTACGAGGGCTGGGGGACGAGCGCGGCGGCGGCCTTCGTCTCCGGCGCGGTCGCCCTGATCAAGGCCGCCCACCCCGGCCTCACCCCGCCGCAGATCAAGAAGCTCCTGGAGACGACAGCCCGCGACGCCCCCACCGGCGGCCGTGACGACTCACGCGGCTACGGCTTCATCGACCCCGCCGCCGCGATCAAGGCCGCCGCACGCCTCAAACCCGAGGGCCTGACCTCCCGCGCCTACGGCAAGGAGTACTTCGGCACCGGTCCCGACCGCGAACCGGACGACACCGGCACCGCGGACTGGGCGGGCCCCCTCGCCGGCGGCGCTGGCGGCGTCCTGCTGGTGGCGGCGGTGGTGCTGTGGCGGGGCCGCAGGAGGATGGGCTGAGGGGCCGGGGCGCCGCCTCGAAGAGAGGCCGAGGAGAGGTCAGGGCGTCGCCGTGAACGCCCCCACCGCCGCCCGCGCCGCCTCCTCCACCAGCGAGATCCCCGCCCGCATGCTCACGTTCCCGTCCGACAGCACGGCCACCAGGTACGACCCGTCCCCGGCGGCCACCCGCCCGATGCTGTTGACGTCCCACAGCCCCGTCGTGCTCCGCGCCAGCCACCCGTTCTTCACGGCCCACTCCGCGCCCCGCGCGGCGGCCGACACCCCCCACCCCTGATCGGCCCGGACCTGGGCCATCAGTCCCCGCACGTACTCCCGGGACACCTGGCTCAGCTCCGACTCCTCCCCGAACACCTGCCGGAGCAGGACGAGTTGATCGGCGGCGGTCGTCCGGGTGAGCCCCCACAGCGCGCCCTCACCCCCCTCGGTGCCGCTCATCCCGAACCGCTCGTTGGCGGCGTCGAGCCCTTCCGCCTGACCGATGGTGTTCCACAGCGCGCTCGCCGAGTCGTTGTCGCTGTACTCGATCATCGCGGCGGCGTACGCCCGCTCCTGGCCGGTGAGCCGGCGCCCCGCGTCCTGCGCCTGGAGCAGCAGCGCGGCGAGGATGTCGACCTTGACGATGGAGGCCGTGTCGAACGCGGCCTCCCCGGACACGGCGCTCTCCCCGGACGCGAGATCGAGCACCCCCACGGCGACGGCGGCGTCCCCGGGCACGCTCACCGCCTCCAGCGCCGACTTGAGCAGCGCGGTGTGGTCGGTCTCAGGCACGGTCACAGTCCCCTCCCGGGTGCGCGCGGCCGGCGTGGACGGCACGGCCGGTGCCGACGATACGACGCCGTCCGCGCCCCCGTCGTGGGTCTCCACGTACGCCGTCCCGCCGGCCGTCGCGAGCACGGCGAGCGCGGTGAGGAGGATCGGCCGGCGCCGGGAGGAGGCGCGGGCGCGGTGTCTGCGGGCGGCTCTGGAGGACTCCATCCCGCGATGCTCGGGGCGGTGACTGTGCGCGGCGTGAGACGGACGTTAGACCTGTGTCAGGGATTCCTGAGGAAACCGTGAAACCGGTGACCGCCGGGTTACCGGCCCCGCACAACCGCAGCAGCATCCCCCCGATAGGGTCGGTGACCGTGGCGAACAAGAACATTCCCGACCCCGGCTTCTCCGACGACGACGGCACGGCCGACCCGGCCCTGGCCTCGGCGCTCGCCGCCTGGTCGGCCGACCGCACCGCCGTCCCCCCGGTCCTCGCCGCCCTCAAGAACGCCCGCCTCCTCGTCCCGGTGGTGGCGGTCCTGGGTGAGGTGGAGGAGGACGAGAACGGCCTGCGCCGCGAGAAGACGAGCGACATGGCCGTCCCCACCCTCAAGGCAGGCCCCCGCAAAGCGCTCCCCGCCTTCACCTCAACGGCTTCCCTGGCCCTCTGGGACCCCCAGGCCCGCCCAGTAGCCGTCCCCCTCCACCAGGCCCTCCAGGCAGCGGCCCACGAAAACGCCGACACGGTGGTCCTGGACCTCGCAGGCCCGGTCCCTTTCGAACTGACGGGCCAGACCCTGCTGGCGCTGGCAGAAGGCCGCACGACGACGGATCCGCTGGCGGACCCGGCGGTCCGGGAGGCGGTCCGCACGGCGGTAGCCGCAGCGCCGGGCGTGGAGCGGGCATACCTTGGCCCGGGGGAGTCGGACGGCACGCTGGCCCTGGTCCTGACGGACACGGCCGGAGCGGCGGAAGTGGCCCGAACGATCGCCGAGCACCTGGCAGCGGACGAGACCCTGAGGGCGAGACTGGTACGCGGCCTGGACCTGGCGCTGCTACCGACGGAGGCAACGCCTCCGGGGCAGCCGTTGTATGTACGGAAGCCGTGACCTGCGGAATTCTTAACCGTAGACAGGTCCGGTGTACTTCTCGCCCGGCCCTTGCCCAGGCGCGTCCGGCACGATCGACGCCTCCTTGAAGGCCAGCTGGAGCGACTTCAGACCGTCCCGCAGGGGAGCCGCGTGGAAGGAGCTGATCTCCGTCGCGGACGCGTCCAGCAGCCCCGCCAACGCGGTGATCAGCTTCCGCGCCTCGTCGAGGTCCTTGAACTTCTCGCCCTCCTCGGTCAGCCCCAGCTTGACCGCGGCGGCGCTCATGAGGTTGACGGCGACCGTCACGATGACCTCGACGGCGGGGACCTCGGCGATGTCGCGGGTCATTTCGTTGAAGTCGGGGGTGTCACTCATGGGGGACACGATAGGCGCCCTTCCGCGAGGCGCCTGTACCTGGCCCGGATTGGCCAGTATGCGCGAGGACTGTTAACCTCGTTGAACGACCGGTCGGACATGACTGTGCCCGGCCCACAAGTGGAGGCTTCGAACTCCCACCCGACCACCCCTAAGGGCGGCGGGTCACCGGTCAGACGGCCGCCCTCGTGGGGCGTCGCCGTCCGATGAGTACGCCCCGCGATCCCCGCGGCGGTGTTCCGGTAGTTCGAGGAACCCCGCATGTGATCGTTCGGGGCATTTTTTCTGCCTCGGCGTGGTTGAAGCTCTTACAGAGACAGACGTTACGCGGCGCTCGAACCAGGGTGTCGCGTGGTGCAACCGAGGAGGACTCATCAGCGCCGAGCCCCGCATCAACGACCGGATTCGCGTTCCCGAGGTGCGACTTGTCGGTCCCAGTGGCGAGCAGGTGGGCATCGTCCCGCTGGCCAAGGCACTGGAGCTTGCGCAGGAGTACGACCTGGACCTGGTCGAGGTCGCGGCGAACGCCCGCCCGCCGGTCTGCAAGCTCATGGACTACGGGAAGTTCAAGTACGAGTCGGCCATGAAGGCCCGTGAGGCGCGCAAGAACCAGGCGCACACGGTCATCAAGGAGATGAAGCTCCGGCCGAAGATCGACCCGCACGACTATGACACCAAGAAGGGTCACGTCGTCCGGTTCCTCAAGCAGGGCGACAAGGTCAAGATCACGATCATGTTCCGCGGCCGTGAGCAGTCGCGTCCGGAGCTGGGCTACCGCCTGCTCCAGCGCCTCGCGGAGGACGTCCAGGACCTCGGGTTCGTCGAGTCGAACCCGAAGCAGGACGGCCGGAACATGATCATGGTCCTCGGTCCGCACAAGAAGAAGACCGAGGCGATGGCCGAGGCACGTCAGGCTCAGGAAGCCCGCAAGGCGGACGCGAAGGCCAACCCCGGCCGCTCGCAGAACCCGCTGGACCTGGTGGACGAGTCGGGCGAGGCCGCCGAGACCGCCGAGGCCGCTCAGACCCCTGCCGAGGCTCCCGCCGAGGCGTGATCCGAGGGACGCGAGTCCCCTGGGTCGAACCCGACAGAACACGACGCTCCACCCCGTGCCCGGTTTCACGACCGGGCACCGGAGCGCCACCGACGAGGAGAGAACGGCGCTATGCCGAAGAACAAGTCGCACAGCGGTGCCAGCAAGCGCTTCAAGGTCACCGGCTCCGGCAAGGTGCTCCGCGAGCGCGCCGGCAAGCGCCACCTGCTTGAGCACAAGTCGTCCCGCGTGACGCGTCGCCTCACCGGCAACGCCGAGATGGCCCCGGGCGACGCCGCGAAGATCAAGAAGCTTCTCGGCAAGTGACGTACCCGGCGCCGGGTGACCCGCGCGCCGTACGTCGACACCGGGACCTATTCGAAACCGGGTCGTGTGAGTCCAACCACGGCCCCGCTACAAGGAGTTAACAAGTGGCACGCGTCAAGCGGGCAGTCAACGCCCACAAGAAGCGCCGGGCGATCCTGGAGCAGGCCTCCGGCTACCGTGGTCAGCGTTCGCGCCTGTACCGCAAGGCCAAGGAGCAGGTCACCCACTCGCTGGTCTACAACTACAACGACCGCAAGAAGCGCAAGGGCGACTTCCGTCAGCTGTGGATCCAGCGCATCAACGCCGCTGCCCGCGCGAACGGCATCACCTACAACCGCTTCATCCAGGGTCTGAAGGCCGCCAACGTCGAGGTCGACCGCAAGATCCTCGCGGAGCTGGCCGTCAACGACACGAACGCGTTCGCCGCGCTCGTCGAGGTCGCCCAGAAGGCGCTCCCGGCCGACGTGAACGCCCCCAAGGCCGCCTGAGCGATCAGAGCCTGACTGCACGGACCCGCGGGATTACCTGCGGGTCCGTTCTGCTGAACAGAAGGTGAGCCCTCCGTGCCCCCCATCACCCCCGACCTCATCTCCCCCCGTTCCCCCCGCGTCGCCGCCGCCCGGCGGCTGGCCCGGCGGAATTTCCGGAGCAAGGAGCGGCTGTTTCTCGCCGAGGGGCCGCAGGCGGTGCGGGAGGCGGCGAAGGGGACGCTGGTCGAGCTGTTCGCGACCGTGGAGGCGGCGGAGCGGTACGCGGACGTCGTCGGGGACGCGCGGGACGCCGGCGTGCGGGTGCACCTCGCCGACGAGCAGGTGATCGCCGACATCTCGACGACCGTCACCCCGCAGGGCCTCGTCGGGATCTGCCGGTTCCTCGACCGGCCGTTCGAGGAGATCCTGGCCGCCCGCCCGAAGCTGGTCGCCGTGCTCGCGCACGTGCGCGACCCCGGGAACGCCGGGACGGTACTGCGCTGCGCGGACGCCGCCGGCGCCGAGGCCGTCGTCCTCACCGACGCCTCCGTCGACCTCTACAACCCGAAGGCCGTACGCGCGTCCGTCGGATCGCTGTTCCACCTGCCCGTGGCGGTCGGCGTGCCGGTCGAGACGGCCGTCGAGGGGCTGAAGGCGGCCGGCGTGCGGATCCTCGCCGCCGACGGGGCGGGCGAGGACGACCTGGACGACGAGCTGGACAAGGGCACGATGGGCGGACCCACGGCCTGGGTGTTCGGCAACGAGGCGTGGGGGCTCCCGGAGGAGACCAGGGGGCTCGCGGACGCCGTCGTGCGCGTCCCTATCCACGGAAAGGCTGAAAGTCTGAACCTGGCCACCGCCGCCGCCGTATGTCTCTATGCGTCAGCCCGTGCACAGCGCGCCCGCGGAGGGTGCCGTTCCGTCACCGACAGCTTGTAGGGTGACGGGCTCGGGGGTCCTCGTCTGGGAGGTGGGGTACGAGGATGAGTGCGGTCACGAGCGGTACACCGGAAACCCGAAGGGCCTGGTGGCCGCCCGGAATGGGGCCGGATGAACTGCCGGACGGCCTGGTGGTCGCCGACGAGCACGGCCGGGTCGTGTGCTTCAACGCCGCCGCCGAGCGGATGACCGCCACCGCGGCGGCCGACGCCCTCGGCAGGCCGCTGGAGAAGGCACTGCCGTTAGAGGACCTGGAGGGCCGCCGCTGGTGGCAGCTCACCGACCCCTACGGCGGCCTCGCCACCCGGGTACGACAACCCGAACGCAACCTCCTGTTGCCCGGCGGCCGGGAGTTCCTGGTCTCCGCCCGCTACGTCCGCGACCGCCCCGCGGGCCCCGTCCGCCGGCTCGTGGTCTGCCTGCGCGACACCGAGGCCCGCCGCCGCACCGAGCGCTCCCACGCCGAGCTGATCGCCACCGTGGCCCACGAACTGCGCTCCCCCCTCACCTCCGTCAAGGGCTTCACCGCGACCCTCCTCGCCAAGTGGGAGCGCTTCACCGACGACCAGAAGCGCCTCATGCTGGAGACCGTCGACGCCGACGCCGACCGCGTCACCCGCCTCATCGCCGAACTCCTCGACATCTCCCGCATCGACTCCGGCCGCCTCGAAGTGCGCCGCCAGCCCGTCGACATGGGCGCCGCCGTCGGCCGTCACATCCAGGCGTACGTCGCCGCGGGGCTGCCCGCCGACCGGTTCCTGCTCAGGATCGGCCATCCCCTGCCCGCCCTGTGGGCCGACCCGGACAAGGTCGACCAGGTGCTGAGCAACCTCATCGAAAACGCGGTGCGCCACGGCGAGGGAACCGTCACGATAGACGTCACGCCCGCCGCGTCCCCCCGGGAAGGGGAGGACACCGGCACGTCGGTCACCGTGAGCGACGAGGGCGCCGGCATCCCGGAGGAGTCCATGAACCGCGTCTTCACCCGCTTCTGGCGGGGCAGCAAGCGCGGCGGCACCGGGCTCGGCCTCTACATCGTCAAGGGCATCGTCGAGGCCCACGGCGGCGTCATCACCGTCGGACGCGCCCCCGAGGGCGGCGCTCAGTTCCGATTTACGCTGCCCGTGGCGGCCCCTGCTTATCTGAGCTAGGCGGCCACGGGCGCGTTCGAACATCCACGCCCCGTTAGACTCGGCCTTTGGCACCTTTGTGTCCCACAGCGCTCAGTGAGCCGGTCACGGGGGTCTTCAGCCAGCCAACCGGAAGCACGGGAAGAGATGTCGGCACCGAATAAGTCGTACGACCCAGTAGAGGTCGAGGCGTTGAAACCGGAAGAAGTCGAGCGCATGCGGGACGAGGCGCTGGCCGCGTTCACCGCCGCCGACTCCCTGGACGCGCTCCAGGAGGCGAAGGTCGCCCACACCGGCGGCACCTCTCCGCTGGCGCTGGCCAACCGCGAGATCGGCGCCCTGCCCCCGCAGGCCAAGGCCGCCGCGGGCAAGCTCGTCGGGCAGGCGCGCGGTGCCGTCAACAAGGCCCTCGCCGCCCGCCAGGCCGAGCTGGAGGCCGAGCGCGACGCGCGCGTCCTCGTCGAGGAGGCCGTCGACGTCACCCTCCCGTACGACCGGGTCCCGGCCGGTGCCCGCCACCCGCTGACGACGCTGTCGGAGCGCATCGAGGACGTCTTCGTCGCGATGGGCTACGAGGTCGCCGAGGGCCCGCAGGTCGAGGCCGAGTGGTTCAACTTCGACGCCCTGAACATCGGCCCCGACCACCCGGCGCGCGGCGAGCAGGACACCTTCTTCGTCCAGGCCGCCGACGGCAGCGCCGACTCCGGGCAGGTGCTGCGCACCCACACCTCGCCCGTGCAGATCCGCTCCCTGATGGACCGCGACCTGCCGGTGTACGTGATCTGCCCCGGCGTGGTCTACCGCACCGACGAGCTGGACGCCACGCACACCCCGGTCTTCCGCCAGGTCGAGCTGCTGGCGGTCGACGAGGGCCTGACCATGGCCGACCTCAAGGGCACCCTGGACCACATGGTCCGCTCCCTGTTCGGCCCGGACATGAAGACCCGGCTGCGGCCGAACTTCTTCCCGTTCACCGAGCCGTCCGCCGAGATGGACATGGTCTGCTACGTCTGCAAGGGCGAGTCCGTCGGCAACCCCGACCGCCCCTGCCGCACCTGCTCCTCCGAGGGCTGGATCGAGCTGGGCGGCTGCGGCATGGTCAACCCGAAGGTGCTGACCGCCTGCGGCGTCGACCCCGAGAAGTACAGCGGATTCGCCTTCGGGTTCGGCATCGAACGGATGCTGATGTTCCGCCACAACGTCGAAGACATGCGAGACATGGTCGAGGGTGACGTCCGTTTCACCCGGCCGTTCGGGAGTGAGATCTGATGCGCATCCCGCTTTCCTGGCTGCGGGAGTACGTCGACCTCCCCGCCACCGAGACCGGCCGCGACGTCCAGGCCAAGCTCGTCTCCGCCGGCCTTGAGGTCGAGACGGTCGAGCAGCTGGGCGACGGCCTCAAGGGCCCCCTCGTCGTCGGTCAGGTCCTCACCATCGAGGAGCTGGAGGGCTTCAAGAAGCCGATCCGCTTCTGCACCGTCGACGTCGGCACCGCTGGGGGCACCTCCCAGGCTTTCGGCACTGGGGGAGGCACCGGCGAGCCGCAGGAGATCGTCTGCGGCGCCCGCAACTTCGCCGTCGGCGACAAGGTCGTCGTCGTGCTGCCCGGCGCGGTCCTGCCCGGTGACTTCGCGATCGCCGCCCGCAAGACCTACGGCAAGACGTCCCACGGCATGATCTGCTCCAGCGACGAGCTGGGCATGGGCGACGACGGCACCAAGGGCATCATCGTCCTGCCGCCCGAGACAGAGGTCGGCAAGGACGCCATCGAGCTGCTGGAACTGGTCGACGAGGTCCTCGACATCGCCGTCACCGCCAACCGCGGCGACTGCCTCTCCATTCGCGGTGTCGCCCGCGAGACCGCGATCGCCTACGGCCTGCCGCTGCGCGACCCGGCGCTCCTCGACGTCCCCGGGCCGAACGCGTTCGGCTACCCGGTGCAGGTCGCCGACCCCTTCGGCTGCGACCGCTTCACCGCCCGCACGGTGACCGGGCTCAGCCCCGAGGCGCGCTCCCCGATCTGGCTGACGCGGCGCCTGCAGAAGGTCGGCGTCCGCCCGATCTCCCTCGCCGTCGACGTCACGAACTACGTGATGATGGAGCTGGGCCAGCCCCTGCACGCCTACGACCGCTCCCTGGTCCAGGGCACCATCGGCGTCCGCCGCGCCACCCCCGGCGAGAAGCTGACCACCCTCGACGGCACCCAGCGCACCCTCGACACCGAGGACCTGGTCATCACCGACGAGCGTGGCCCCATCGGCCTCGCCGGCGTCATGGGCGGCGCCAACACGGAGATCGCCGATCACGAGGAGGGCCAGGGCACGACCGACGTCGTCATCGAGGCCGCCCACTTCGACGCCGTCGCCATCGCGCGCACCGCCCGCCGGCACAAGCTGTCCTCCGAGGCGTCCCGCCGCTTCGAGCGGGGCGTCGACCCGCAGGCCGCGCCCGCCGCCGCGCAGCGCGCCGTCGACCTGCTGGTCCTCCTCGCGGGCGGTACCGCCGAGGCCGGTGTCACCGAGGTCATCGCGCCCTCGGCCCCACACACCATCGCGATGGCCGCCGACCACCCCGACAAGGTCGCGGGTGTCGTCTACGGCCGCGAGACCGTCGTCCGCCGGCTCCAGGAGGTCGGCTGTGACGTCTACGGGCAGGACGAGCTGATCGTCACCGTGCCGTCGTGGCGGCCCGACCTCGCCGCGCCGAACGACCTCGCCGAAGAGGTCATCCGCCTGGAGGGCTACGAGAACCTGCCCTCCACCCTGCCGAAGCCGCCCGCCGGGCGCGGGCTCACCGGGCGCCAGCGGCTGCACCGCCGCGTCGGGCGCGCGCTGGCCGGCGCCGGGTACGTCGAGGCGCCGTCCTACCCGTTCATCTCCGAGCAGGTCTTCGACCAGCTCCTGCTGGACGCGGACGACGCCGGCCGCCGGGTCGTCAAGCTCACCAACCCCCTCAGCGACGAGGAGCCCGCGCTGCGCACCTCGCTGCTGCCGGGGCTGCTGGGCGCGCTGCGGCGCAACGACGGGCGGGGCGCGCACGACCTCGCCCTGTTCGAGACGGGCCTGGTGTTCCACCCGCGTGCGGAGCAGGCCGTCGCGCCGGTCCTTTCGGTCGAACGGCGGCCCACGGACGCCGAGTTGGCGTCGCTGGACGCCGCTCTTCCGGTCCAGCCTCGGCACGTCGCGGTCGTGCTGGCCGGGGCCCGCGAGCAGGCCGGCTGGTGGGGCAAGGGGCGCCCCGCCGACTGGGCCGACGCGGTCGAGGCCGGGCGGACCGTCGCGCGTGAGGCCGGGGCCGAGGTCGTGGTGCGCCAGGGGCAGTACGGGCCCTGGCACCCCGGCCGGTGCGCCGAGTTCGTGATCGTCGCCGCCGACGGCACCGAGACTGTCGTCGGGCACGCCGGTGAGCTGCACCCCCGCGTCGTCAAGGCGCTCGGGCTGCCCGCCCGGACCGCCGCGATGGAACTCGACCTCGACGCGGTCGCCGCCGCCGGGGACGACACGCCCCAGGCGCCCCGGATCTCCTCGTTCCCCGTCGCCACCCAGGACGTCGCGCTCGTCGTCGACGCCGGGGTGCCGGCCGCCGACGTCGAGGCGGCGCTGCGCGAGGGCGCGGGCGAACTGCTGGAGTCGATCCGGCTGTTCGACGTCTACGAGAACGCCGAGCAACTGGGCGAGGGGCGCAAGTCCCTGGCCTACGCGCTGCGCTTCCGCGCCGGTGACCGGACCCTGACGGTCGACGAGGCGTCTGCCGCGCGCGACGCGGCCGTCGCGCTCGCCGGGGAGCGGTCGGGGGCGGTCCTGCGGGGCTGAGCTCTCGGCGCCCCTGAGGATCTTCACTCGTCCGGGTGACAAGTGAGGGCTCGCTAGTCCTCTTCGGCCCCCACGCCGACAGAATGCAGACCGGCCTTTCGGGGCCGGTCTGTTTTCATTTCCTGGCCTGGATGGGGGGCCGTCGGGGATGTTCGGCATCAGGCGGTCGTTGGGGTGGGTCGTCGCGCCCGTGATGGTGGTCGGCGCGTATCAGGCGGTGTGCCCGGTGGTCGGCGGGGCGGCGGTCCTCGCCGTCGGCGGGGGCGTCGCGCTGCACGTGCGGCGGGAGCTGAGACAGGCGAGGCGGGTCGCGGGGGTCGCGCAGAGCGTCGTCCTGCGGCCCCTGCCGCCCCGCGTCGAGGGGCTGGGGGTGGCCGCCGTCCAGATCTCCGCCGAGCGCGGGGCCGTCGTCGGCGGGGATCTGTACGAGGTCGTCGGCACCGAGTTCGGGGTGCGGGTCGTGATGGGGGACGTGCGGGGGCACGGGCTCGCGGCGCTCGGCACGGTCGCGGCGCTGCTCGGCGGCTTCCGCGAGGCCGTGCACGACGAACCCGACCTCGGCGGGGTCTTACGCCGTCTCGACCGCACCCTCGCCCGGCACCTGCGCGACCGCGCCCTCGCCGAACACCCCTCCAGCGGACGGGAGTCGGAGGGCGGCCCGGCGGGGGAGGAGTTCGTCACCGTCCTCCTGCTGGAGATCGGCGCGGACGGCGGCGTCCTCGCCCTCAACTGCGGTCATCCGTGGCCCTACCTGATCACCGGCTCCCGGGTCCTGCCCCTGTCGCGGGCCGACCCCCTCCCGCCCCTGGGCCCGTTCCCCCTGCCGGCCGACCTGGCGGTGGAGCACGGGTTCCTGCTGCCCGGCGAGTCGATGGTCCTCTTCACGGACGGCGCCGAGGACGCCCGGGACAGGAAGGGCCGCTTCTTCCCGCTCCCGTACATGCTGGAGCGGGCGGCGGCGGAACACGGCGGCTCCCCACGGGAGTTGGTGCGCACGGTCCTGTCGGACCTGCTGCGGCACACGGCGGGCCGGCCCGCGGACGACGTGGCGCTCCTGGCCCTGCGCAACGGACGGACGGGAGGTTCCTTCCGGCCCGCGGGACACCGCGCGGGCGGTCATGAACACCCCGCCCCCGACAGCACACCCCTGGCCCCCCATCCGTAGTCGCCCCTACGCTGTCGGTAACGAGCCACAACGGGGGCCCCTCATGCAGCCCAACACCCTCCTCGACGCGATCCTCGACGAAGCCGGCATCTCCCACGCGGGCCTGGCCGCCCACGTCAACGAGGTGGGCCGCAGACGCGGGCTCACCCTGCGCTACGAACACACCGCGGTGGCCCGCTGGCTGAAGGGCCAGCGCCCCAGGGGCCAGGTCCCGGACCTGATCTGCGAGGTGCTGGCCGCCCGCCTGCACCGCCAAGTCACCCTGGACGACATCGGGTTGGGCGTCCCCGGCGGCGACCCCGGCGCCCCGCACTCCGGCACGCTCACCAACTTCGTGGAGCGCGCGACCGCGCTGTGGCGCTCGGACGAGCAGCAGCGCCCGCACATCCTGGGCGCCCCGGCGGTGACGGGGACGCCCGCGGTGATGCCGGTGTGGGAGTGGGAGAACCCGCCGGAGGACGTCGACGTCTCCCGGGGCGGGCGCCACCGGGTGACGCCGCAGGACATCGAGATGCTGCGGGCGGCGCGGGCGCACTACGAGCAGATGTACCGCAAGGCCGGCGGCGTCGCGACGCGCGCACGGATCGTCGGCTTCCTGAACGCCGAGGCGGCCCCGCTGCTCAGGGGCGGCTACACGGACGAGACGGGCCGTCAACTGCACCGGGCGACCGGCGGGTTGGTGGCGGTCGCCGGGATCTGCGCGTACGACTCGGACGCGCACGGGCTCGCGCAGCGCTACTTCCACCAGGCGCTGCGCCTCGCGAAGGCCAGCGGGGACCGGGGACTTGGCGCGTACGTGATCGCGCTGCTCGTCAACCAGGCCCTGTTCATGCGGGAGTTCAGACAGGCGGTGGCGTTCGCGGAGGCGGCCCTGCGGACGGCCGGCACGGACATCACCCCGGCGCTCTCCTCGGACCTGTACGCGATGCAGGCCAAGGCGTACGCGCACCTCGGCGACAGCACGAGCGCGATCTCCCGCATCCGGCGCGCGGAGTCGGCCGCCGAGCGGATCCGGCGCGGCTACGAACCCGACGAGACGGGGTACGTCCAGCCGGGGCTGGTCAACGTCCAGGTCGCGGAGGCGCTGCTCAGCCTCGGTGACCTCGCGGCCGCCGCCGAGCACGCCGCCGCGGCCGTCGGCACCCCGGCGCACGACCGGGGCCGGGTGCACCGGCTCGCCATGCTCTCCACGATCGAGCTGCGGCAGGGCAACGCGGACAAAGCTGTCGTCACCGCCGTCGAAATGGCCGAGCAGGCGCGGGGGATGGAGTCCCAGCGGCTGCGGGACCGGCTGCGCGAGGTCCGTGAGCACCTGGTGCGCAGCGGCGGCGCCGGGACGGCCGAGGCCGCCGAGCTGATCGCCGGGGCGCTGCGGGTGCCGCTGTAGACACATTCACGTCCGGGACGAATGGGACGCGGCGCGCGGGGAAGTCGCACACGGAGAGAACGCCGCGCGCCCCCTTGGTGCACCCGCTTGTTCCGCTTGCTCTCACCACTGCTCATTCCCTGCTGCGATATTGCCCCTTACCCGACGGAAGGTGGCAGAACCGTGCAGTGGACGAAAAAAAACGAACAGACCGTGTACGCGAACCGGTGGTTCAGCGTGAACCTCGCGGACGTGGAACTGCCGGACGGACGGCACCTGGACCACTTCCTCATCCGGCTGCGCCCGGTCGCGGTCGCGACGGTGGTCAACGAGGCGAACGAGGTGCTGCTGCTGTGGCGGCACCGCTTCATCACGGACAGCTGGGGGTGGGAACTCGCGGCGGGCGTCGTGGAGGACGGGGAGGACGTCGCGTACGCGGCGGCGCGGGAACTGGAGGAGGAGACCGGCTGGCGGCCGGGACCCCTGCACCACCTGATGACCGTGGAGCCGTCCAACGGACTCACCGACGCCCGCCACCACATCTACTGGTCGGACCAGGGGGAGTACGTCGGACACCCTGTCGACGACTTCGAGTCGGACCGCCGGGAGTGGGTCCCGCTCAAGCTCGTCCCCGACATGGTCGCCCGGGGTGAGGTCCCGGCCGCCAACATGGCGGCCGCCCTGCTGCTCCTGCACCACCTCAGGCTCGGCTAACGCCCCATCCGCTCCCAGAGAGTGGCCACCAGGGCGCCGATCGAGGTGACCGCCGCGAGTGAGGGGAGTGGCCAGCGGCGATGCTCCAGATGAACGATCCGGGTGCTCAGCTGGTCCAGTTCCTTGGCGGTCTCCTCGGTGCGATGGTTGAGCAGCGCCAGCCCTCCCTCGACGCGGGCATATGCCACGTCGAGTCGGCGCCGTAACTCTGCGAGTTCTTCGGTCTTCGTGGGATGTGCCGGATCGCCGGTCACCTCTCCGCTCCTTTCCGCGATGATCCGTGATGGTCCGTAGTGGAACGCCATCCCTCGCATGCGCATGACGAGTGAACTCGCCTGGTGGGCGCGTGGGGAGAGTGTGCGGAAGGCATATGCGGGCCCGGCGCGCACACGGTGTGTGAATGCCGCGGGCCCGGCGCTCCGTGGAGTGCCGGGCCCGTTGCCGGTGACGATGGGTAGTCAGCCGTAGGTGTAGAAGCCCGCGCCGGACTTCCGGCCCAGCCGGCCCGCGTCCACCATCCGCTGGAGCAGCGGGGGAGCGGCGTACAGGGGCTCCTTGTACTCCTCGTACATGGAGTGCGCGACCGAGGCGACCGTGTCCAGGCCGATCAGGTCCGACAGCTTCAGCGGGCCCATCGGGTGGGCGCAGCCCAGCTCCATGCCGTTGTCGATGTCCTCACGGCTCGCGATGCCCGTCTCGAACATCCGGATCGCGGACAGGAGGTAGGGGATCAGCAGCGCGTTCACCACGAAGCCCGAGCGGTCCTGGGCGCGGATCGCGTGCTTGCCGAGCAGCTTCTCGGCGAAGAGCTGGGCCCGGCTGAGGGTGCCCTCGCTGGTCGTCAGCGCCGGGATCAGCTCGACGAGCTTCTGCACCGGCGCCGGGTTGAAGAAGTGGACGCCGATCACGTGGTCCGGGCGGGAGGTGGCGACGGCGAGCTTCACGAGCGGGATGGACGAGGTGTTGGACGCCAGGATCGCGTCCGGGCGGGTCACGACCTGGTCCAGGACCTGGAAGATCTCCGTCTTCACCTGCTCGTTCTCGACGACGGCCTCGATCACCAGGTCCCGGTCGGCGAACTCGCCGAGGTCCGTGGTGAAGCTCAGGCGCGCGAGCGCGTCGTCCCGCTCGGCCTCGGTGATCTTGCCGCGTTCGGCGGCCTTCGTCAGGGAGGTGAGCAGCCGGGTCCGGCCCAGCTCCAGGGCCTCGCCGGTCGTCTCCGCGACCTTCACGTCCAGGCCGGCGCGGGCGCAGACCTCGGCGATGCCCGCTCCCATCTGGCCGCAGCCCACCACTCCGACGCGTTCGATGTCGGTCACACCGCTCCCTTTCCGCCGCACATTCTCTGCCTGCTCCGATCGTGCACGTTACTAGCAAGTATCGATGATCGATCGGCGGGGTCGGGCATGCTGACCCCCGAGACAATCCGCACACCTTGGTTCAAGGGGGTTCTGCTATGGGGCGACTGACCCGACGGGCGTTCGCGTTGGCGGCGGGGACGGTGGTGGCGGGAGCCGTCACGGGGGGATCGGCGGCGGGGGCGGGGGGTTCCGAGGGGCGTGCGGGTGAGGTGGGGGAGTCCGGGCGGCACCGGCGGATGCGGGGGATGTGGCTGGCGACCGTCGCGAACCGGGACTTCCCCTCGCGGGCCGGGCTCAGCGCGAAAGCCCAGCGGGCCGAGCTGACCGGCTGGCTCGACCTCGCCGCGAAGTCCCGCCTCAACACCGTGATCCTCCAGGTGCGGCCCACCGCCGACGCGCTGTGGCCCTCGCCGCACGAGCCCTGGTCCGCCGTCCTCACCGGGACGCAGGGCAAGGACCCCGGCTGGGACCCGCTGGGGACGGCCGTCCGTGAGGCGCGGGAGCGGGGGCTCCAACTGCACGCCTGGTTCAACCCGTTCCGCGTCGCCAACCACGCCGACCCGGCGAAGCTCGTCGCCGACCACCCCGCGCGGCTGCACCCCGAGTGGGTCGTCACGTACGGCGGGCGCATGTACTACAACCCCGGGCTGCCCGAGGTGCGGGCGTTCGTCCGGACGGCGATTCTCGACGCGGTCGGCCGCTACCCGCTGGACGCCGTCCACTTCGACGACTACTTCTACCCCTACCCCGTCGCCGGGCAGACCTTCGACGACGACTCCGCGTACGCCCGTCACGGCGCCGGGTTCCCCGACCGGGCCTCCTGGCGGCGCGCCAACATCGACGCCTTCGTCCTCGACATCGCCACCGCCGTCAAACGCATCCGGCCCACCACCCTCTTCGGCATCAGCCCCTTCGGCGTCTGGCGCAACAAGTCCAGCGACCCCCTCGGCTCCGACACCCGCGCCGCCCAGTCCTACGACGACACCTTCGCCGACACCCGGAAATGGGTCCGCGAGGGCTGGCTCGACTACATCGTCCCCCAGCTCTACTGGAACATCGGCTTCCCCGCCGCGGACTACGCGAAGCTCGTCCCCTGGTGGGCGGACGTCGCCGAGGGCAGCCGAACCCGCCTCTACCTCGGCGAGGCCCTGTACAAGGCAGGCGACCCCGCGCAGCCCGCGGCCTGGCAGGACCCGGGTGAACTCTCCAAGCACCTCACCCTCGCCGACGCCCACGCCTCGGTACGCGGCCACGTGTTCTTCGCCGCCCGCGAGGTGAGGGCGGACCCGATCGGGGCGTTCACCCGGGTGGTGACGGACCACTACAAGGGGGCGGGGAGCAGGGGGAAGTGAGGCGGGGGCGGGGTGAGTGCGTCACCGTGCTCACCCCCCGTTCCCTCCCCCCTCAGCCCGCCTTCCCCCGGGCGCGGACCTCGCAGTCCGGGCCCGGGGAGAGGAGGGTTTCGTGGCCGTCGGAGTGGCGGACGCGGTAGGGGGGTTGGCCGGAGGGGCCGAGGACTTCGATGATCTCGGTGATCTGGTCCTGGCGGCCGATCACCCGGCTGTGCTGGACGAGTTGGTCGCCCACGGATGCGTGCATCTGGGCCTCCTCATGTTTGTGGGGAGTCTAGGACGGCGGACCGGGGGAGTCAGCCCCGCGCGCGTTGGGTGACGGCGATGCAGGCGACGACGCCGAGGGCGGTGAGGGGAGCGGCGGGGGTGAGGTGTTCGGACAGCAGGACGACCGACCAGAGCAGGGTGAGGAGGGGCTGGGCGAGCTGGAGCTGACTGGCCTTGGGGATCCCGATCGAGGCCATGCCCCGGTACCAGACGACCAGCCCGAGGAACTGGGACCCGGCGGCGACCCACAGCAGCCCGGCGACACCCCGCGCGCTCAGCTCGACACTCTCGTACGACAGGGCGACCCCAGCCGCGGGCACGGCCAGGGGCAGACACAGCACCAGCGCCCACGCGATCACCTGCCACCCCGGCATGACCCGCGCGAGCCGCCCGCCCTCGGTGTACCCGGCGGCACACACGATCAGCGCCGCGAACAGGTACACGTCGGCCCCACTGACCGCCCCACCGCTCTGCCGCACGGTGAACCCCGCCACGGCGACGGCCCCCGCACCGGCCGCGACCCAGAACGTCCGCGACGGCCGCGCCCCCGTCCGCAGCGCCGAGAACAGTGCCGTCGTCAGCGGCAACAGCCCCACGACGACGGCCGCGTGCGCGGTGGACGACGTCCGCAGCGCCAGCGTCGTCAGCAGCGGGAACCCGACGACCACGCCCGCCGCGACGACGACGAGCCCCGCCCGGTGCTCCCGCGCGGGCAGCGGCACGCGCAGCGCCAGCAGGCACCCGCCCGCGATGACCGCCGCGAGCACACACCGCACGGCGACGAGCGACCACGGCCCGAAACTCTCCAGCCCCCAGGCGGTCGCGGGGAACGTGAGGGAGAAGGCGACGACCCCGAGCCCGGCTTGCAGGGTGCCGAGCCGCGCACCGGGAAGGGTGCCGGGCCGCACGCCGGGGACCCCGCCACTCACCGCTATCCGGTCCTGCGTGATAGCGCTATTCTCTGGCTTCATGTACGAGCGTAGCAGCGTCACTGACCTCGCCGACAAGCTGCGAGCCGAGCTCAACCGCTACTCGCCCGGTGGAAAGCTCCCCTCCAGTCGGGCCCTCGTCGAGCGGTACAAGGTCAGCCCGGTGACCGTCTCGCGGGCGATCGGGCAGCTCGTCGCCGAGGGGCTGGTGGTGACGCGCCCCGGCGCGGGAGCGTTCCGCGCGCGGGAGCGCAGCCCTGAGCGGGCGTCCGGCGACACCTCGTGGCAGCAGGTCGCGCTGAGCGCGGACGGCGCCGCCGACCTCGTCCCGCGTGCCGTCGACGCGACCGGCGTCACCGTCTCGCTGGCCGTCCCACCGCCCGGCGTGATCGAGTTCAACGGGGGTTATCCGCACCCGTCGCTCCAGCCGGAGCGCGCGATGTCGGCGGCGCTCGCGCGGGCGGGCCGGCGGCCGGGGGCGTGGGGGAGACCCCCGCTGGAGGGGCTGCCCGAGCTGCGGGAGTGGTTCGCGCGGACCGTCGGCGGGACAGTTACGTCCGCGGAGGTGCTGATCGGCGCCGGCGGACAGGCGGGGCTGACGACGGCCCTGCGCGCGCTCGCTCCGCCGGGCGCGCCGGTGCTCGTCGAGTCGCCCACGTACCCCGGCATGCTGGCGATCGCCCGCTCCTCGGGCCTGCGTCCGGTTCCCGTGCCGGTCGACTCCGACGGCGTCCGGCCCGCGCTGCTCGCGGACGCGTTCCGGGCGACCGGCGCGCGGGTGTTCGTCTGCCAGCCCCTCTTCCAGAACCCCACCGGCGCCGTCCTCGCGCCCGAGCGGCGGACGGAGGTGCTGCGGGTCGCGCGGGACGCGGGGGCGTTCGTCGTCGAGGACGACTACGTCCGCCGGCTCGTCCACGCCGACGCGGGGCCTCTCCCTCGGCCCCTGATCGCCGACGATCAGGACGGTGTCGTCGTCCACGTCAGTTCGCTGACGAAGGCGACGTCGCCGAGTTTCCGGGTGAGCGCCCTGATCGCGCGGGGGCCCGCGCTGGCCCGGCTGCGGGCGATCCAGATCGTGGACACGTTCTTCGTGCCGAGGCCCCTTCAGGAAGCGGCGCTGGAACTGGTCGGCTCGCCCGCCTGGCCCCGCCATCTCCGCGCCCTGTCCGCCGAGTTGCAGCGACGCCGCACGGCACTGACCACCGCCCTCACCACCCACCTCCCCACCCTCACCCTCCCCCACATCCCCACCGGCGGCTACCACCTCTGGCTCCGCCTCCCCGACACCACGGACGAAGCCGCCCTCACCACCGCCGCCCTCCACGAAGGCGTCGCCCTCACCCCGGGCCACCCCTACTTCAGCGCCGAACCCCCTGGCCCCCACCTCCGCCTCAGCTTCGCGGCGGTGGCGGGAACGGACGAACTCGCGGAAGGCGTACGCCGCTTGAGCAGGGCATACGAGACGACGAGCTAACGCACGTCAACGAACCCGCACAAGAACACCCCCTCCTCGAACACATCCGGCGTCACCCGCACCCCGGTGATCCGCCGCGCCAACTCGAAACACGCCCCAACCCTCGACTCCCCGACGAACCCCGCCTCCCTCACCCACCCGCCCACCCGCTCCGCCTCCGGCCCGTCCCGCCGCTCAGGAAACAACGGCTCGAAGTGCAACCTCCGCACACCGTCCGCGTACCAGCAGAAGTGATCGAGAGCATCAGCGGTAAGAAAATGCGAAACGATCACCCGCCCCCGGGACAGCGGCAGCATCACCTCATCGGTGATCCCCAGCCGGCCGTTGTACTCCACCAACAACGTCCACCCCTCCAACTGACCCGCCCCCACCAGAAATCGCCTCTCACTCCATGTGTCGTACGAGGGCTCGAGCAGCCCATCCACCCCAACAATCCGCGCCCCCGGCTCAACCCCCAACTCCCGGAACATTCCCTCGGGCGTGAGACCGCGCAGCAGGGTCAGACAGTACGCGTCCGCCAGCGCGGGAAACCGCTCACTGAACCAGTCGTAGTCCATGGCCCTCATCCTCGCTCCCCGGGACGGAGTGCGGGGTGGCGTCCCGCCCAGTGGTGATGGTGCCTCGCGAAGTGGTGCAGCGCGGCGCGGAGTTCGTGACCCGGGAGGTCGGTTCGCCGGCGCCTGGATGGTGTCCCGCCGGGTGGTGTGGCGATGCGGGGCCGTTGGCCTCCGCCCGGAGCTGAAGTGGCGCCCGCCTGGCCACGGCGTGGGCTGCTCACCGGCACCGGCACCCCGACGTGCCGCGCCGACGCCGGCCCGGCGGGCCGCCTCGCGGAGTCGCCGGCTCCACGCCGGTACACCATCCAACGGGACGTGACCGGCGCCTGTGCGCAGCACTGAGGCTGGGCGGGCACCTGCGGCCGCCGCTCCGGATCCGGTTGGTGGCCTGCGGCCCGCATGCGCGAGCCGATGTTCCGCTCGCCCAACCACTCGTCGCCCCCGCCCCCGCGAAACCCGCTCGTCCCCGTCGCCCCCCACCTGTCACCCTCCTCCCATGAACGAAGCTTTTCCCCTCGCGGAGGGGTATGAGATCTCGCACGATGGCCGGCGGATCGACGTGGAGCGGGTGCACGGGTGGTTGTCGAGGGATGCGTACTGGGCGTTGGGGAGGGAGCGGGAGAAGCAGGAGAGGGCGATGGAGGGGTCGGTCAACTTCGGGGTGTATCGGGGGAGTTCGGGGGAGCAGGTGGCGTATGCGAGGGTGGTGAGTGATCGGGCGACTTTTGCCTGGCTGTGTGATGTGTACGTTGATCCGGAGGTGCGGGGGCTGGGGATCGGGACCGCCCTCGTCGCCGGAGTACGCGACCACTTCGCGGAGTTGGGGATCCGGAGGATGCTGCTCGCCACGCATGACGCGCACGGAGTGTACGAGCGGATCGGGTTCACGCCGCTGGAGAAGCCGGATCAGTGGATGGCGTTGTATTTCGGGTGAGTTGAGGGCCGGCGGGTGTAAGTGGTCGTGAGGAGAAGGTCCTTGGAGGGACCGCGCACCCGCCAGACCGTCCGCCAGCGGGAGGGCGAGAGGACGCTGAACTCCCCCCGGTAGAGATCGGCGACGCAGGGGTGCTCGGCGATGTGGTGCCCGGTGGAGAGGTCGAGCCCGTGGAAGGGCCGCCCGTCGGAGAACCGGACGTCGGCGGCGGAGGGCGTGGGTCCGGGCAGAAACCGCAGAGTCCGCGAGGCGGGCCGCGCCACCCCTTGCCAACGAAACGTCCCGCCCTCAAGATGCAGCAACCCACCCTCCTCCAGCGGCCCATCCCCTTCCAGCGGCCGGAACTCGGTCGTCCCGTTGAACTCGCCCGCATCCCCGCCCGCCAGATCCCGCACCCCCCGCTCGACCTCCCACTCCCCGGCGAGATACCCCAGCACGTCCGCGACCGGCCAGAACTCGCTCATGGGCCCTCTCTTTCGACACTTTCGGTACTGCGGGACTCATTGACGCCTCACGCCCCCCTCCCTATCTTGCCGTTCGAAGTGCTGACCAACGTCCGATATCACGAACAGATACAGAGCCGCGGAGCACACATGTCACGCACCCGCTGGAGACTAGGTCTCGGCGCCACCGCCCTCCTCCTGGCCACGGCCGGCCTGCCCGTCACCGCGCAGGCGGCCGACACGACCGACTACGCCGTCACCGTCGACCCCGCCGGAAAGGGCGCGAGGATCGACGACACGATGTACGGCGTCTTCTTCGAGGACATCAACAGGGCGGCGGACGGCGGCCTGTACGCCGAACTCGTCCAGAACCGCTCCTTCGAGTACTCGACCGTCGACAACCGCGCGTACACCCCGCTGACGGCGTGGACGGTCACGGGCTCCGCGAACGTCGTGAACGACGCGGGCCGTTTGAATGAAAGGAACCGCAACTACCTGGCCCTGGACGCCGGTTCGGCGGTCACGAACTCCGGCTACAACACGGGCGTCCATGCCGACCAGGGCAAGAAGTACGACTTCTCGGTGTGGGCCCGCGCCGAGAAGGGCACCGAGCTGACGGTCACCCTGCACGACGCGGACGGCACACTCGCCCCCGCCCGCAGGATCACCGTGCGCGAGAACGGCTGGGCCCAGTACCGGACGACGTTCACGGCGACCCGCACGAGCAGCGTCGCCCGCCTGACCGTCGCGTCGTCGAAGGCCGCCGCCCTCGACATGGTCTCGCTGTTCCCGAGGGACACCTACAAGGGCCAACCGAACGGCCTGCGCAAGGACTTGGCCGAGAAGGTCGCCGCGCTGAAGCCGGGCTTCGTCCGCTTCCCCGGCGGCTGCCTGGTCAACACCGGTTCCATGGAGGACTACAGCGAGGCGTCGAACTGGCAGCGCGCCCGCTCGTACCAGTGGAAGGACACGATCGGCCCGGTCGAGCAGCGGGCGGTGAACTCCAACGTCTGGGGCTACCACCAGAGTTACGGCCTGGGCTACTACGAGTACTTCCGTTTCGCCGAGGACATCGGCGCGATGCCGCTGCCCGTCGTCCCGGCCCTCGTCACCGGCTGCGGCCAGAACAAGGCCGTCGACGACCCGGCACTCCTGAAGCGCCACATCCAGGACGCCCTGGACCTGATCGAGTTCGCCAACGGCCCGGCCACCTCCACGTGGGGCAAGGTCAGGGCGAAGATGGGTCACCCGAAGCCGTTCCACCTCACGCACATCGAGGTCGGCAACGAGGAGAACCTGCCCGTCGAGTTCTTCGACCGCTTCAAGCAGTTCCGCGCGGCGATCGAGGAGAAGTACCCGAACATCACGGTCGTCTCCAACTCCGGCCCGGACGACTCCGGTTCGACCTTCGACACGGCCTGGCAGCTCAACCGGGACGCCAAGGTCGGCATGGTCGACGAGCATTACTACAACAGCCCTCAGTGGTTCCTCCAGAACAACGACCGCTACGACACCTACGACCGCACCGGCCCGAAGGTCTTCCTCGGCGAATACGCCTCCCAGGGCAACGCGTTCAAGAACGGCCTGGCCGAGGCCGCGTTCATGACCGGCCTGGAGCGCAACGCGGACGTCGTCAAACTCGCCTCGTACGCACCGCTGTTCGCCAACGAGGACTACGTCCAGTGGCGCCCCGACCTGATCTGGTTCAACAACCACGCCTCCTGGAACTCCGCCAACTACGAGGTCCAGAAGCTGTTCATGACCAACGTCGGCGACCGCGTCGTCCCCTCGACGGCCACCGGCACCCCGTCCCTCCAGGGCCCGATCACCGGCGCCGTCGGCCTGTCGACGTGGGCGACGAGCGCCGCGTACGACGACGTCCGGGTGACCGGCGCCGACGGCACCCCGCTGCTGAGCGACGACTTCTCCGGTGACGCGTCGAAGTGGACCCACACGGGCGCCGGGAGCTGGAGCGTCCAGGACGGCCAGTACGTCCAGAGCGACACGGCCGCCGAGAACACCATGGCCAGCGCCGGCGACCCGAGTTGGCACGACTACGACCTCCATGTGAAGGCCACCAAGAAGGCGGGCAAGGAGGGCTTCCTCGTCGCGTTCGGCGTCAAGGACACCGGCAACTTCTACTGGTTCAACGTCGGCGGCTGGAACAACACCCAGACCGCCGTCGAACAGGCCGTGGACGGCGGCAAGTCGACGCTGATCTCCAAGGCGGGCAGCGTCGAGACGGGCCGCGCCTACGACATCGACGTCAAGGTCCGCGGCCGTCAGGTCACCCTCTTCCTCGACGGCGAGGAGTGGGGCAGCTTCACCGACGACAAGCCCGCCGAGCCGTTCCGCCAGGTCGTCACCCGTGACGCGAAGACCGGCGAGCTGATCGTGAAGGTCGTCAACGCGCAGGCGGCGGACGCCCGGACGGCGATCGACCTCGGCACGTCCCGCGTCGCGAAGACGGCCCGCGTCACCACCCTCAGCGCCGCCGCCGACGCCGTGAACACGGAGACGGCCACCCCGGTCGCCCCCGTGACGTCCACGTTCGACGGAGTCGCCAGGAAGTTCACCTACACCTTCCCGGCGAACTCGGTGACCTTCCTGCGGATCAGGCAGAGGTAGCCGGAAGCAGCCCCCGCTCACCGAAGACCTTCTTCGCGACGAACGTCGCGTTGAGGGCCTTCGGGAAGCCGCAGTACCCGGCGGAGTGCAGCAGCGCCTCGGTGAT
The DNA here is from genome assembly GCF_014489635.1 of Streptomyces roseirectus. Classification (NCBI taxonomy): domain Bacteria; kingdom Bacillati; phylum Actinomycetota; class Actinomycetes; order Kitasatosporales; family Streptomycetaceae; genus Streptomyces; species Streptomyces roseirectus. The sequence goes on from NZ_CP060828.1 coordinate 7,580,074, forward strand.
CTGGGTCGGCGTGAGGCCGACGTTCAGCGCGGCGTTGATGTGCACCTCCAGCTGGGGCTCGCAGCCCCCGAGCGCGGTGAGCATCCCGAGCGTCACCAACTGGCGGTCACGGGGCGCCAGTTCGGGACGGTCGTAGATCTCGCCGAAGCCCCAGGCCACGATCTGGTGGCCCAGTTCGGGGTTGATGTCGGCCAGCGAGTCGATGACCCGCTGGCCGGCCTCCCCGTCGACCTTGCGCAGCACTTCAAGGCCGTGGGCGAAACGTTCGTCGCGGGTGGTGCTCTCGTTCGTGCCGCTGTTCGTGCTGTCGTTCGTCATGAGAGAGACCGTAGGAGTAGGAGCGCGCTCCAACGCAACCCGCGCCGCCCGTCTACAGGTAAGGCTTGGTGATCAGCTCGATCGCGTGGCCCGACGGGTCCTTGAAGTAGACGCCCCGGCCGCCGTGCCCGGTGTTCGTCTCGCCGGGGCGCCGCATCTGGGGGTCGGCCCAGTGCGTGATGCCGTCGGCGCACAGCCGCTGGTAGGCGCGGTCGAACAGGGCGTCGTCGACGAGGAACGCGTAGTGCTGCATCTGGATCTCGACCGGCGGCTCCGCGAACTGGAGCAGGGTGCCGTCGGAGAGCTGGATGTTGGTGAACGGGCCCCAGGACGGGGCCGCGTCGACTTCGAGGAGCGCGCGGTAGAAGCGGGCGGACTCCTCGCGGTCCTTCGACGCGATGATGGTGTGGTTGAAGGAGACGGGCATACGGTGGGTGACCTCTTCGCTCGGAACTTCGGGACGGAGACTGCGGAACGCGTCGTCGAAATCCGAGCGGACGGCGGGGCTCGACCCCGCCCGAAGGTCAGTCGGCCACCGGGTAGCCGATCCGTGAATGGCGCGTGCGCGCCGGTCCGGTGTTCACGGGGGTGACCTTAGCCAGGGGAACGCCGGGCGACAACCCGGTTAACCTTTCCGCGAGTTCACGCCGCCGGACAACCGATCCGCGCGCCCGTCTGTCTGAGCGGACGTGGAAACGACCACCCGCCCGCGACGCGCCGCCTCCGGCCTCGCCGCGCTCGTCACGCTCGCCGTGTTCTGCGCCGCCGACGCCGTCGCCCGCAGCTACCCCTTCGGGCCGCGCACCCGCAGCGTCAACGACCTCGGCAACCAGTACCTGCCGTACCACGCGCACCTCTGGGACCTCCTGCACGGCCGTGCCGACGGCGGGCTCCTCATGAACTGGCAGTCCGGGTTCGGCGCGAGCTTCCTGCCCGACTTCGCGACGTACCTCAGCAGCCCGTTCGCCCTGCTCGTCGGGGTGTTCCCGCGCGACGAGATCGACCTCGCGGTGTACGTCATCACGGCGCTGAAGACGGCGAGCGCGGCGGCGGCGATGAGCTGGCTGCTCCTCACCCTGCGCCCCGGGCCGCGCTGGGCCGCCGTCCTCCTCGGCGTCTCCTACGCCCTGTGCGGCTGGAGCCTCGCCGACGCGTCCTACAACCTCATGTGGCTCGACGGTCTCATCGCGCTGCCGGTGCTGTGCCTGGTGGGGGAGTGGCTGCTCGCGGGGCGCCGCCGTGTGGTGGGCGTGCTGGTCGTCGCGCTCGCCTGGACGGCGAACTTCTACACCGGGTACATGGCGACCCTCGGCGCCGCCCTGGTCCTCGCTGTCCGCCTGATCCTCATCGCCCCGCCGCGCCGCGAGACCCTTGCCGCGCTCGGCCGCGCCGCCCTCACCACCGCCCTCGGCATCGGCCTCGCCGCCCCGCTCGTCACCGTCGTCTACTTCGGCAGCGAGCACTCCTCCCCGACCCACTTCAGCGGCTTCGTCCCCTCCGACGCCGAGGACGTCCTCGCCCGCCTGATGCCGACGACGTACGGCTTCGGCTCGCCCAGCCTGTACGTCGGGACGACGGCCCTGCTGCTCGCGCTCGCCCTGCCGCTGCACCGGGCGGTCCCGGCGCGGGTGCGGTGGGCCTGGTCGGGGCTGATCGTCGTCATGTTCGCGTCGATGCAGTGGGAGCCGACGCAGCTCGCGTGGCACGGCTTCACGACACCGCAGGGGTCCGGGTACCGGGAGGCGTTCGTGCTGTGCGCGTTCCTGGTGCTGGCGGCCTGGTACGGGCTGTCGTACGGGGTGCCGGACGGGCGGGCGCTGGGGGTCGCGGCGGGGGCGCTGGCGCTGATGGGGGCGGGGGCGAGCGGGAGTCATCTGGTGCGGCCGTTCGTGCTGCCGATCATGGCGGTGGTGGGGGTGGGCGCGGTCGTGGGGCTTCGGGCGCTGTACCGGGCGGGTGGCCGGGGTACCGAGGACGCTTCGGCGGCCGGTGAGCCGGCGGACCCTGCCGATCACCCCAGGCCCTCGGTCCTCCGCACGAGACTCCGCCTCACCCGCCCCCTCCCCGCCGGCTTCGCCGTCGCGCTCCTCCTCGCGCTCCAGCTCGGCGAAGTCACCGGCACCTCCGCCGTCACCAGCCGCCTGCGCCTCGCCCACTTCGACAACTACGCGCCCTGGGGCGCACGTCAGGAGGCCCAGGCGGAGGCGGTGGAGTCGGCGGACGGCTGGCCCGCCTACCGCACCGACCCCGGCCGCGAGCAGACCGTCGGGAACGACCCGATGATGGTCGGCGGACAGGGCGCCCAGTACTACAGCAGCCACACCTCAGACGTCCTGTACCGCACACTCACGGCTCTGGGGGACGGCTGGACGTCCGGCGGACGGAGTCTCCAGAGCCTCGACAACGCCGTCACGGACACGGTGTTCTCGGTCGGCGCGCGTGTGCACTTCCCGCCGGATCCCCACCAGGACTGGTTCCCGCAGGACGGCACGGGCGAGACGGTGACCCGGCAGGTGGTGCCGCCGCTGGTGACGGTACGGCCGGCGGGACCGCAGCCGGGGTTCGGGACGTCGCCGTTCCGCAACCAGGAGCTGCTGCTGGGGACGAGGGTCTACACGGTCCCCCACGTCACCGTCCGGAACCGGACCCTCACGGCCCAGTGCCCGGCGGACAGCGAGGCGTACCTCTACGCCCCGCGCTTCGCCGGCACCGCGAGCCTGACGGGCAGCGCGCTCACGGGCCGCTTCCGGGCCGACGCGCGCAAGAAGATCGCGGCGATGGCGAGGCTGGGCCAGGTCCCCCCGACGGGCCGGGTCCACATCACCCTGACCCCCAACAAACCCGGCCGCCTCCCCACCCAAGGCTCCCTGGGCTGCCTGGACACGAAGAAACTCCGAACAGCGACCGACCACCTCCGCACGACCGGCGCGACAAAGGTCACCGTCTCGGACACCACGATCCGCGCCACCCTCCCTCCCGCCAGCCGAGGCATCGCCGTCATCGCCACCCCCCGCATCGCCGGCTGGCGCTGCGCCGTGGGCGACGCCCCCGCCGTCCCCGCCACCCAGTTCCACGGCCTGCTGGCCACCCCGTTGAACCCCACCTCCACCACCGTCACCTGCACCTTCCACCCCCCGGGCCTCCGCCTCGGCCTGACTCTCGGTGCCGCCGCCCTGACCGGCACCCTGGCCCTCACGATCTGGACGGCGACCCGAGGCAGAACCCGCCCCCGGACGACACCGAGGAAACAACCCACACCGACGACGCCCTGACACCCCCCACAACACGCCCCCAAGCCCCCCGGCCCCACCGGGGGGCGTCTCCCCGACGCGCCACGCCGCCGACCACCCCCCACGAGAGCCACGACACGGTTTTCGTGGTCCTGACGAAGGGAAGCTCTCTCCCCGGTCGGCGGTCTTTGTATGCGATCGATTGCATAAACGTGCAGCGAGACGTATAGTCATGCCATTCAGGAGGAGGAGTTCATGGTGGTACGTGCGGCGGTAGCCGGGGCGAGTGGGTATGCGGGCGGTGAGGCGTTGCGTCTGCTGCTCGCGCACCCGGAGGTCGAGATCGGCACGTTGACCGGGAACTCCAACGCGGGACAGAAGCTCGGGGCGTTGCAGCCGCACTTGTGGCCGTTGGCGGACCGGGTGCTGGAGGAGACGACGGCGAAGACGCTGGCGGGGCATGACGTCGTGTTTCTGGCGCTTCCGCACGGACAGTCCGCAGCCGTCGCCGAACAACTCGGCCCGGATGTCCTCGTCGTCGACATGGGTGCCGACTTCCGACTGAAGAACGCCGGCGACTGGGAGAGGTTCTACGGCTCCCCGCACGCCGGTACCTGGCCGTATGGCCTGCCCGAACTCCCGGGTGGCCGCGCCGCGTTGGAGGGGTCCAAGCGCATCGCGGTCCCCGGTTGCTACCCGACCGCCGTCTCGCTCGCCCTGTTCCCGGCCTACGCCGCCGGCCTCGTGGAGAACCAGGCGATCGTCGTCGCCGCGTCCGGCACCTCCGGCGCGGGCAAGGCGCCGAAGCCGAACCTGCTGGGCAGCGAGGTGATGGGCTCGATGTCGCCGTACGGCGTCGGCGGCGGCCACCGCCACACCCCCGAGATGATCCAGAACCTGAGCGCGGCGGCCGGCGAGCCGGTCACCGTCTCGTTCACCCCGACCCTCGCCCCCATGCCGCGCGGCATCCTCGCGACGTGCAGCGCGCAGGCGAGGCCCGGCGTCACGGCGGAGACCGTCCGCGCGGCCTACGAGAAGGCCCTCGCCGACGAGCCGTTCGTACACCTGCTGCCCGAGGGCCAGTGGCCCGCGACGGCGTCGGTGCAGGGCTCGAACGCGGTCCACATCCAGGTCGCGTACGACGAGGCCGTGGACCGCGTCATCGCGATCAGCGCCATCGACAACCTGACGAAGGGCACCGCCGGCGGTGCCGTCCAGAGCATGAACATCGCCCTCGGTCTCCCCGAGGAGCTGGGTCTTTCCACGATCGGAGTCGCACCGTGAGCGTGACGGCAGCAAAGGGATTCACGGCGGCCGGAGTCGCCGCCGGGATCAAGGAGAGCGGCAACCCGGACCTGGCCCTCGTGGTCAACACCGGGCCGCGCCGCGCCGCCGCCGGTGTCTTCACCTCCAACCGCGTGAAGGCCGCCCCGGTGCGGTGGTCCGAACAGGTCCTGAAGGCCGGGGAGTTGACGGCCGTCGTCCTCAACTCTGGCGGCGCCAACGCCTGTACGGGCCCCAAGGGCTTCCAGGACACGCACGCGACGGCCGAGAAGGTCGCCGAGGTGCTGGAGATCGGCGCGGGCGACGTCGCCGTCTGCTCGACCGGCCTCATCGGCGTCCTCCTCCCGATGGACAAGCTGCTCCCGGGAGTCGAGACGGCGGCCGCCCAACTGTCCGAGCACGGCGGCGAGAAGGCCGCCATCGCCATCAAGACCACCGACACCGTCCACAAGACGTCGGTCGTGACCAGGGACGGTTGGACCGTGGGCGGCATGGCCAAGGGCGCCGGCATGCTCGCCCCCGGCCTCGCGACGATGCTGGTCGTCGTCACCACCGACGCGGACGTCTCAAGTGCCGACCTGGACAAGGCACTTCGCGCCGCGACCCGGACCACCTTCGACCGCGTCGACTCCGACGGCTGCATGTCCACCAACGACACCGTCCTCCTCCTCGCCTCCGGCGCCTCCGAAATCACCCCGGAGTACGCCGAGTTCGCGGAAGCCGTCCGCCAGGTCTGCGACGACCTCGGCCAGCAGCTCATCCGCGACGCCGAGGGCGCCAGCAAGGACATCAAGATCGAGGTCATCAACGCGGCGACCGAGGACGACGCCGTCGAGGTCGGCCGCTCGATCGCCCGCAACAACCTCCTCAAGTGCGCGATCCACGGCGAGGACCCCAACTGGGGCCGCGTCCTGAGCGCGATCGGCACGACCGGGGCCGCCTTCGAGGCCGACGAGTTGAACGTCGCCATCAACGGCGTCTGGGTCTGCGAGAACGGCGGCGTCGGCGAGGACCGCGACAAGGTCGACATGCGCTACCGCGAGGTCCACATCGTCGCCGACCTCGCCGCCGGCACCGAGACCGCGACCATCTGGACCAACGACCTCACCGCCGACTACGTCCACGAGAACAGCGCGTACTCGTCATGAGCGAAACCCGCAAGCACAAGGCGCTGCCCAAGGCGCAGATCCTCATCGAGGCGCTGCCCTGGCTGACCCGGCACAACGGCAAGACCGTCGTCGTCAAGTTCGGCGGGAACGCCATGGTCGACGAGGAGTTGAAGGCCGCGTTCGCCCAGGACGTCGTCTTCCTCCACCGCGCCGGACTCAAGCCGGTCGTCGTGCACGGCGGCGGCCCGCAGATCAACGCCGCGTTCGAGAAGCACGGCATCGTCAGCGAGTTCAAGGCCGGCCTGCGCGTCACCACCGAGGACGCCATGGACGTCGTCCGGATGGTCCTCGCCGGGCAGGTCCAGCGCGAGCTGGTCGGGCTCCTCAACCAACACGGGCCGCTCGCCGTCGGGTTGACCGGCGAGGACGCCCACACCATCACCGCGACCAAGCACCGGCCCGAGATCGACGGCGAGTTGGTCGACATCGGCCGGGTCGGTGAGATCACCGCGATCGACACCGGCGCCATCGAGGCGCTGCTCGCCGACGGCCGTATCCCGGTCGTCTCGTCGATCGCCCGCAGCCAGGACGACGGACATGTCTACAACGTCAATGCTGATACGGCGGCTGCGGCACTCGCTGCGGCACTGGGGGCCGAAACCCTCATGGTCCTCACCGACGTCGAAGGACTCTACGAGGACTGGCCGAACTCCGACGAGGTGATCAGCCGCCTCACCGCTTCCCAACTGGAGAAGCTGCTGCCGGAGTTGAGCTCCGGCATGGTCCCCAAGATGGAGGGCTGCCTGCACGCGGTGCGCGGCGGCGTGCGGACCGCGCGCGTCATCGACGGCCGCGTCCCGCACTCCATCCTGCTGGAGATCTTCACGGATGACGGGGTCGGCACGATGGTCGTACCCGACGAGACCGACGAACACGACGAGACCGACGAGCACGACGAGCAAGAGGGGGAAGCGAAGTGACGGCCAATCAGGAACTGACCGCTCGCTGGCAGGGCGCGCTCATGAACAACTACGGCACCCCGCGCCTCCCCCTCGTGCGCGGCGCGGGCGCCAAGGTCTGGGACGCCGACGGCACGGAATACCTCGACTACGTCGGCGGCATCGCCGTCAACGCGCTCGGCCACGCCCACCCCGCGATCGTCGAGGCCGTCTCCACCCAGATCGCGTCCCTCGGCCACGTCTCCAACCTCTTCGTCGCCGAACCCCCCGTCGCCCTCGCCGAACGGCTCCTCGCCCGCTTCGGCCGCGACGGCAAGGTGTTCTTCTGCAACTCCGGCGCCGAGGCCAACGAAGGCGCGTTCAAGATCGGACGGCTCACCGGCCGCACCCACATGGTCGCCACCACCGGCGGCTTCCACGGCCGCACCATGGGCGCCCTCGCCCTCACCGGCCAGCCCGGCAAGCAGGACGGCTTCCACCCGCTGCCCGGCGACGTCACCCACGTCCCCTACGGCGACGCGCAGGCCCTCGCCGCCGCCGTCACCGAGGACACCGCGCTCGTCATCATCGAACCGGTCCAGGGCGAGAACGGCGTCGTCGTCCCGCCCGCCGGCTACCTCAAGGCCGCGCGCGCCATCACCGCCGCGACCGGCGCGCTCCTCGTTCTCGACGAGGTCCAGACCGGCGTCGGCCGCACCGGGCACTGGTTCGAGTACCAGGCCCACGAAGGCGTCCTGCCCGACGTCGTCACCCTCGCCAAGGGCCTCGGCGGCGGGCTCCCGCTCGGCGCGACCGTCGCCTTCGGCCGCGCCGCCGACCTCCTCCAGCCCGGCCACCACGGCACCACCTTCGGCGGCAACCCCGTCGCCTGCGCCGCCGGCATCGCCGTCCTCGACACCATCGAGAACGAAGGGCTGCTGGAGAATGTCAAGGCGCAGAGCGAGAAGTTGCGGGACGGTGTCGAAGGTCTCGGACATCCGTTGATCGATTATGTCCGGGGCGCGGGCCTCCTCCTGGGTATCGTGCTCACCGAGCCCCTTGCCGCGAAGGTGCAGCAGGCGGCTCAGGAGGCCGGTCTCCTGGTGAACGCGCCCGCCGCCGACGTCGTACGGCTCATGCCGCCGCTGAATCTGCGCGACGACGAGGTGACGGCGTTCCTCCAGGCGCTGCCCGGCATCCTCGACACAGTGCACGGGGACGGAACCGGAGAATGAGACGACGATGAGTGACGCTGCCGCTGGGCCGGCCGTACCCCAGACGCGGACCGCGCGTCATCGGCGGATCGTGGACATCCTCAACCGGGAACCGGTGCGGTCGCAGAGCCAGTTGGCGAAGCTGCTGTCCGACGACGGGTTGAGCGTCACGCAGGCGACGCTGTCGCGGGACCTCGACGAGCTGAACGCGGTGAAGATCCGCAACACCGACGGCGACCTCATCTACGCGGTGCCCAGCGAGGGGGGGTTCCGCACGCCGCGCGCCCCGCTGGGGGAGTCCGCGAAGGAGGAGCGGATGCGGCGGCTCTCCCAGGAGCTGCTGATCTCCGCGGAGGCGTCCGCGAACCTCGTCGTCCTCCGGACGCCGCCCGGGGCCGCCCAGTTCCTCGCCTCCGCCATCGACCAGGCCGAGCTGCACGACATCCTGGGGACCATCGCCGGGGACGACACGCTGCTGTTGATCAGCCGCGAGCCGAGCGGGGGGCAGGCGCTCGCGGATCACTTGCTGCGGTTGGCTCAGAACGGGGGATGAGGTGGGGGGAACTGTCGGCGGCCGGCTGCGGGTTGTGTGTGGCTGGTCGCGCCCACGCGGCGGTAGCCGCAAATTGATACAGCCCCGCGCCCCTAAAAGATCGCAGTGGCCCGGCGCTGAAAAGCTAGCCCAGCCTTGCTGCAAGGCCGCCCGTGCATCTGACTTCGTCTCCCGCCGTGATCAGTAAAGCCTCCACGTCCGGCAGCGACTCCAGCCAGGCCAGCGCCTCTCTCGAACCCATCGCGAAGGCTGCCGTTGCCCAGCAGTCCGCCCAGGTCAGGCTCGGGGCTACAACTGTCACCGCCACCAAGTCCGTTACCGCTGACTTACCCGTTCGCGGATCGACGATGTGCGCGCCGCGTTCCACCGTGCCCGAGGTGGCCACTGCCAACTCCGGTGCCCCTGCTGCCGATACGACCGCTGCCAGACCGCCCGGTCTCAAGGGGTCCGACACGCCTACGCGCCAAGGGCGTTCGGGGCCGGGGACGCCCAACAGCTGCACGTCGCCGCCGCCGTTGACGCTGACGCCTGTGGCGCCGGCCTCGGCGAGGATGCGGGCGGCGCGTTCGGTGGACCAGCCCTTGACGATGCCGGTGGGGTCGAGGCGGCCCTCGTAGCGGGTGCTGAACCAGCCGTCGCTCAACCGCTCGGCGCGGGCGGCGAGTTCGAGGACGTCGGGGACCTCGGGGGAGCAGTCGGCGAGGGTGAGTTCGCCTCGGGCGAGACGGGAGATCTCGCTGTCGTCGCGGTAGGTGCTGAAGACCTCGTCGACGCGGTGCAGGGACGCCACCGCGTCGACGAGGGCCGCGCGGACCGAGGCCGGGTCCCCGCCGCGGACGTCGAAGGAGAAGACAGTCCCCATGACTTCTTCCACGTGACGCACCGCGGCGGGAGCTTCGGACGGCTGGGCCACCGGTTCAGACCCCGGCCTGGTCGAGCGCCGACTGGAGCGACTTCTTGTACCCGTCGGACGTGTACGTCGCCCCGGACACCGTGTCGACGTCCGCGCTCTGCTTGGCGACCGCCTCGGCGTTGAGCTTGGGCACGGAGTCGTTGGTGCGCTGCGTGCTCTGCCCGCCCTGCGGCGCCTTGACGGCCTCGGCCTTGGTGACCTTGCCGCCCGCGACGGTGATGCGGACCTGGACGTCGCCGTACTGGGTCTGCGCGGCCTCACCGGTGAAGGTCCCGGACGCCTGCTGCTGGCCCCCGCCCCCGCCCGACCCCGACTGCTGTGAACCCCCTTGCGCCGACCCGGCGTTGGCCTTGTCGATGGCCGACTGGAGCGACTTCTTGTACCCCTCGGACGTGTACGTCGCCCCCGACACCGTGTCGACGTCCGCGGACTGCTTGGCGACGGCCCCGGCGTTCAGCTTCGGCACGGCGTCGTTGGTGCGCTGCGTGCTCTCCCCGCCCTGCGGCGCCTTGACCGCCTCGGACTTGGTGATCTTCCCGCCCGCGACGGTGATGCGGACCTGGACGTCGCCGTACTGGGTCTGCGCCGCGTCGCCCGTGAACGTCGCCGCCTGCGCCTGACCGCCGCCCGACTGCGAACCACCTTGCGCGCCACCCGAGTTGGCCTTGTCGATGGCCGACTGCAACGACTTCTTGTACCCCTCGGACGTGTACGTCGCTCCCGACACCATGTCGATGTTCGGGGACTGCTTGGCGACGACGTCCGCGTTGAGCTTGGGCACCGCGTCGGCCGTCCGCTGCGTGCTCTGGCCGCCCTGCGGCGCCTGCACGGCCTCGGCCTTGGTGATGCGGTTGTTGTCGACGGTGATGCGGACCTGGACGTTGCCGTACTGCGTCTGGATCGCGTCCCCGGTGACCGTGCCCGTGACCGGCGCGCCCGCGCCGCCCTGGGCCGCCTCCTGCGCCGCCGCGCCCGTGCCGGCGGCCTGCGCGGACGAACCGGGGTCGGAGGACGGCTTCAGCGTCAGCAGCAGCACGATCCCGGACACGGTGGCGGCGCTGGCCAGCACGACGCGCCGAAGCGGGTGGCTCTTCCTCATCTGTTTCTGGGCTCCTGATATCCGTGGAAGGAGAGGTCTGTGGGGGGCGCCGAGGGAGCGCCGGGCCTTCGGGTGAGGCGAGGGACCTACATCTCGAAGGACTCGTGGTGGATACGGCGGGCCGGCACCCCGGCACCGCGCAGCGCCTCGTACACGGACTGAGCGAACCCGCCCGGACCGCACATGAAGACGTCGTGCTCGGCGATGTCCGGGATCTTCCGCTCCAGGGACTCGGCGGAGATGTCGGGCCGCTCGCCGTCGGGGCTGTTCACGGCGTACATCAGACGCGCCCCACGCTCATCGGCGATCTTCGCCAGCTCGTCCCACAGGGCGAGGTCCTGGGTGCTGTTGGCGCGGTAGAGCAGGGTCAGGTCACCGGGCGCGCCCGGCAGTGTCTCGAACAGCGCGCGCATCGGCGTGATCCCGACCCCGCCGGCCACCAGCAGCACCTTGCCCCGGCTGCGGCGCGACGCGGTCATCGCGCCGTACGGGCCCTCGGCCCACACCTTCGTGCCGGGCGCGAGCCCCCGCAGGGCCGCGCTGTGGTCGCCGTTCGCCTTCACCGTGATCCGCAGCATGCCGGGCCTCGGCGCGGCCGACAGGGAGTACGGGTGCGAGCTGAACCGCATGCCGGGCGCGAGGAACCGCCAGCGGAAGAACTGGCCCGCCTCCGCGCCCATCCGGTGCAGCTTGCGCCCGCCGATCAGCACCGACACGACGCCGGGCGCCTCCTCGACGACCGCCTCGACGTACATCCGGTGCCGCAGGTTCAGCCGGATCGGCGTCAGCACCCGGTACCAGATCACCAGCGCGGTGACCGTCCCGTACAGGCCGTACCAGACCGTCTTCGCCGTCGGGTCGACGACGAACTCGTTGCCCGTCGTCAGCTGGTGCCAGAACGTCAGGAACACCGCCGCGTACGTCATCAGGTGGATGTGGTACCAGGTGTCGTACGGCATCCGCTTGCGCACACCGCCCACCGAGGCCAGCCCGATGACGACCAGCAGGCCCGTCCCGATCGCCGCCTTGCCCATGTCCGGCAACTGGTTGACCAGGTCGATCGTCTGCTGCGCGAAGTCGCCCAGCGTCTTGCCCGCCTGGAGCGCGTACCCCCACACGATCAGGAACACGTGCGCGAACGTGAGGCACAGCGTGTACCTGCCGCTCATCGCGTGCCACCGCGCCACCCGGTCCGAGCCGACCCAGCGCTCCAGCACGGGCACCCGCGCCATCTGGAGCACCACCAGCGCCATCAGGTATCCCGCCAACAGGCCGGTGATCCGGCCCGCGTTGAGGATCATGCTGTCGGTGTCCGCGATGTTCGGCGTGTTGTCCCACCACAGCCACAGCACCCCCGCCGCACCCGCCCACACGGCAAGCAACAACGGGACTGCCGGGGAGCGGCGCGGGCGGATGCGGCGCATCGTCTGGCGTCGGGCGGCACGTCCGCCTGCGATCGTGGTGGTCACGGTTCCTCCGTGGGACTTGACCCTTGGCCCACAGATACGTGCCGGGAGCGGAGTGTGTTCAGCCAGTGGCGTGTATCCGTCCGCTGATCTCCGTAGATCTTTCTACCCGGCCCCCGACGACGCGCAGGCCGCGACCGGTGTCACCGCGACGACCTGTGCCGCGGGCACGAACGCCTCGCCGGCGCCCCCGCTCTTGCCCTCGCTCTTGATACGTACGCCCTCCCGGCCCGCGCCGAGCAGTTCCCCACACCGCTCCCCGGCCGTCGTCGTCACCCGGACGAGATGCGTGTCGGCCGGGCTCGCCTTCGTCGTCGCCCATACGACGATCACCGCGCCCGCCGCCAGGATGATTCCGGCCACACAGCAGAACGCCGCCCACCTCAAGTATCGGGTGACGCGGACGATTTCCTTCCTGGTCCAACTCCGCAGCGTCTGGCCCGCGAGGAGGATCCGGCTGTCCGGGGTGCCGTGCGCCGCCCTCACCGCGCAGACCGAGCCGGTCAGCAGCAGGGCGAACGCGATGCCCGTCAGCACACCTGCCGTCCAACGGGACCAGTCCGGGATCTTCGAGAGGTCGTCTCTCCCTTTGAGGACGACGAGGGTGGCGAGCAACGCCGTCAAGCCGGCCAGCCCCGACCTCCACCCCTCCGCCTGCCTCCGCAACTCCGGGAGCTGCGTGAACTCCAACTCCCTCGCCAACTCCGCCCAACGCCGGTTCCTTCTGTCCGCCGGGGTCGCCATCAGGCGGTCCCCGCCTGGAGGTTGGTCACCTTCCAGCTCGCGCCGCAGCCGATGAAGGGGGCGTCCGGGGGGAGTTGGGGGTGTGCGTGGCCGCACTCGCAGTAGTGGAACTCGGCGAGGAGCTGGGTTTCCGGGGGGTCGGGTTGCGAGCGGGAGAAGATGCCCTTCGTGCCGGTGCCGGGGATGCCGTACGCGTACTCCGAGGTGGTGACGCCCTGACAGGTGGGGCAGATGCCCCTCAGCGTCAATGTCCGGCCGTCGGTGTGGTGCGTGAACGGGGTCGCGGTCGGGCCGATGTACGTCTCGGCGTACGGGATGTTGTGGTCGTGCGGCGGCATGGGCTCGGTCCTCAGTCCAGGGGCAGGGTCAGGGCGAACATCTCGGCGTACAGGGCGAGTCGGGAGGCGACCCAGTCTTCGGTCATGTCCGTGGCCTGGGCGGCTCGGGCGATGTGGTCGCGGGTGACCTGGCCTTCCAGCGCGGGGAGCAGGCCGTTCAGGTAGGGGGTGAGGATCGAGAGGTCCTGCCAGAGGGGGATGAGGTCTGGGACTGGGGGGAGGGGGGTGGGGGAGTCGGTCAGGGGGAGGTAGGGGGCGATGCGGGCGGCGGTGCGGGGGAGGGGTTCGCCGAGGCGGGCGGAGATGCTGAGGAGGTCCAGGGGGGTGTAGGGGGAGGGGGGTTGGGTGAGGCGGTGGATGTCGCCTAGGGCTAGGAGGTCGTGCTGGGTGGGGACTTCGGTGGGGAGGGCTGCCAGTTGCCCGGGGGTGAGGGTGGGGATGAGGGCGCCGAGGGGGCGGAAGGGGAGCAGGCGAGCGTAGGCCGTGGCTGGGGTGATCACTTGCCGGTAGGCGTAATGGGCGAGTTCTTGTGGGCCCAGGGGCTTCCAGTTGAGGTCGTAGTTGGTCAGGGCGTAGATCTCGTTCTGCGAAGGGCGGACCTCCAAGAGGGACTTGGGCAACGGCGGCACCGCGAATCCGTAACGCTTGCCGTATTCGGTCGCGGAGCTCCAGACCTGCGCCAGCGTCTCGTTGAGGCGTTCCGCTGAGCGGACCAGGACGGCGGACGTCACCGCGTGGGCGGGGCAGTCCTTCTTCTCCCTCGAGGCTTCCGCACCCGAGAGGAGGAAGCGATCGTGGAGGGGCAGGCTGTGCCAGTCGAAGACGAGCGAGATGTCGTTCGGTACGTCGACTCCCGCTTGCCGCAGTTCGTCCACCGCGAGGGCCAGGTCCTCGATGCCTGCGTCCTCCCTGTAGAAGGACAGGTACAGGGACTTCAGGGTGATCCCTTCTTCCAGAGGGGCTTTCAGCTTCCTCAAACGTCTGACCAGCTTGGCGGTGTCCTCTGATGGCCGCACCGAGCCGGCCTCAGTGCCGGACATGTACCGGCGGGTGTAGCTCAGACCCAATTCCTCGACTGTCCAGGCGAGTTGGCTCTCGGCTGTGCTGAGGTCGGTGCCCAGTGCGTGGGCGAACTTCACGGTCGCCGCCCACGGCATCACCTTGGCATTCCACTGGGCGAATTCGTACAGCACGTCGGAGACGGCGTTCCCGCCAAGGAGGCATTCGACAGCCTTGGCCGACGGTGGTGTCCAGCCCAGCCAGGAGAAGTCGGCCAGGGCTTGGAGCACTTCCGATTCGGGTATGTCGCGGTTCTTGGCGACCCGACATACGCCCGAGGGATTGTCGACCAGTAAGAAGTTTCCGCCGGACAGGTGATGGAAGAGCCTGTCGACGTCGTCCTGCGTGCAGATGTGGTTCTCGTGCCGCTCGGGGATCTCTGGGAGAGGTGACGGGAGAAGAGACCGGTGGAAGGCGAGCTGTCTCACCAACTTGCCCAGCGGTACAGACATGCGTAGCGACGCAGTGACCAGGCTGCCCCAATGACGGCTACCAGCACCACCGATGACCTCGCTCGCATTCCTGCTGTCGGCGAGGTGTTCCGCCAAGGAAGACTCGGCTCCGTCGGGTACCCGGCTTATGGTGTCTCCCTGGCTGGGCAAGGGAGACAATGCAGGGTGTGCGATGCGTAATGTCCTGAGCCTGCGTTGCACATAGTCAGGGGTCCGCTTCAACCGTGCCGCGTTCGCCACCACGGAGTACCAGGAGACGGAGAAGAACTCTGTCAGTTTGGCGTCTCCGGGGACTGGCACTGGATATCCGGTCAGGTCTGTCGGCAGCACCATGGTGGAATTCAGTCGCTGCGACCACCCGTGAGCTGAGGCACGCCAGGGCAGGTCACCCTCAGCGCGAGGCGTCGACTTGGCGGTGAGATCCTCGTCGGTGAAGTACCAGCCCACGCGATCTAGTTCGACGGGGTTCCCGGTCCATCCTCGGGCCTGTACCCCCTTGCCCCGCCACGTCGAATCCAGTACCTGTGCCGTAGCGAGGCTGGACTTCTCCAGAGTCCACATCCATGCACATGACAGCATGGGCGAGGAGGCCAGAGCCTGCGCCCCTCGCCGCCACAGCGACTCCACCCACTTGGCGTCGTATGCCTGCAACTCCTCACGGCTTACGCTCAGTTGCCCCGCGTGCGGCCCGGTCAGGTTGACCACATACCCGAAGGGCTCCTGATCGGTCACGATGCCGTCGCAAAGGACGCTCCCCTCTCCGCTCACCCACCACAAAGCCCCCGGTACCCCCTCCACCGCCCCCGCCCGCTGCAACACCCCCGGCTCCCACACATGCTCCCGCTCACCCCCATCCCAAGCCCTCACCTCAAACTCACTCACCCACACCAACTCCCGCAACACCTCCACGCAAGACACCCCCCGAATCCCCTCCTCATCCCGCAGATAAAGCCGAACCCGAGTACCCCCCTCAGCCATCCCATCCCCCACCCCATCATGCCGCTGAACCCGGAACAGACTCCCGCTGCTAGGAATCTCAACCCGCAACGCATGCTCAGCCGGAATCCCCTCCGGACTAACCACCCGCGTCACAATCGTCATCTCCTCCGCGAGCATGAAATAGCTGAACACCCCAATCCCGAACCGACTATTGGGATAAAGCCGCAACTCAGGATCATGCCGCAACCACCGAGACTGCTCCCGCCGAAAAGAAGTAGACCTCTCGAACCGACTCCCCGCCCGAGTGAACGTCTGCTTCAACTGCTCCGCACTCATCCCCACCCCGTTATCCCGACACTCCACATACCGCCCCCGCTCATCCTCCCCCTGCGTGAACTCAATCCGCCCACTCCAAGCAGCAGGACGAGCCCCCACACTGTCGAGATACCGCCACCGCATCCCCCGATACCGGCACGCATCCATAGCGTTCTGATACAACTCCCGCAGCGCCAACTGCGGCTCGCCCCCATAAAGTTGCTCCCCCATCAACAAATCCCGCACCTCGGTCTGCGCAAGATGGAATCGCAGCAGAGGCACCTCATAGGACTCCCGCCCACCAACCCGGGAGGGCTGAAGATCCCGATCGGTCACCCGGGAGGGCACCGCAGCCAACACCCCTTCCCCAGCAACCCGCCCCGCGAACCGATCCGCCTCCTCAACCACCTCCGCCAACGCCGCATGAACAGCCTGATGAGGACACAACGCGTCAAGATGCAACGTGCTGTTCTCCCGCTGCCAACTCAACTCCCGCACAACCCCCAGCACATGTTGAGGCAGCACAGGATCCGACACGGCCAGATGATCGGCGACAACATCGGGCAACGTCCGCACATCCACCGCCAACACCCCCGCAAGCCGCACCAGCGCCCCCAACGCCCGCACCCGCACCACCTGATGCTGATGCTGCTGCCCCCCGACCGGCAGAACGACCTTCCGCGCACCCCAGGACTCGTCCAGCGGTTCATCGGAAGCAACCCCGGAAGCCACCACCCGCAACAACTCGGCGAATTCCTGGGCCCGTTCGGCGGCGAGCCCCAGCCGCCCCGCGAGTGAAGCGGCGAACGGAGACGGCACCACCTCATCGATCTGAACCCGGTCCTCGATCCACCGATGCACGAGCCACATGACAAGCGTGCCGGCATCCTCCCCGCGCGCCTGAAGCCCCATCACCTTCCGCGCCACACGCCCGTGTTGCTCCACGATCTGCTCGTAGTGCAACCGATGCGCATCCCCACCCCGCCGCTCGACCGAGTACGGCCGCACCTCCACCGCCTGACTCAACCGCTCGGCCCAGGCGGCTTCGTGCAGGAACGGCGCAGCAACCAAGGCGATCACCTCAGCGATGGACAACGACACCCCGTCAGGCAGAAGTTCCGGCAACCGATCACGCAACACCCGCACAGGAAACGCGTCATCGACCCAGGGATCCACCTCAGGCAACCGCTCCTGAGCCAGATGCACCCCACGCGCACACTCCGTGACGAACTCCTCCAACACCCCCACCAACGCGGCCCGTTCACACGACGGCACGTACTCCCACAACGGCGTCTCCCGAACCGCCCCCTGCCAAGCCTCCAGCAGCGCCCGCCCCTCACAGATCTCCGTCTTCCGGGCCCGCGCCTCTTCCTCGGCCCCGTACAGGAACCACGGCGTCTGCCGCACCCCGTACCGCCGGGCGGCCTTGACCGTCGCGGCCCGCGCGGCGGCGAGGACGTCCTCGACCGTCCGCGCCGGCGTCATGGGCCCCAACGCCTCGGCCAACCCCCGGGTGAAGAAGCTCCCTTCGGAGGTGAAGCCGCTCCGCTCCCCGGCGGAACACCCGGCCATCACGGCGAACCCGCCCTGCGGTGGCCCGTTGACGGCCTCGTTGGCGAACCGCTCGCCGTCACCGTCGAGTTCGGTGCGGCACGCGTCGATGAACCAGAGAGCGGTCCCGGCCTCACAACCCCGCAGCAGGGGCCCGATGTTGGCGGGTAACAGGGAGTCGAGATGCAACTCGGTCCAGCCCCCGTCGGCAGGGGCGATGGCATCGGCGGGAACGAGATAGTCCTTGCCCCCGACCCGCACTCCATGCCCGCTGAAGTACACCAACAGCGTCCCGCCGGACGGCACTTCGCGGGCCACCCGGTCGATCGTCAGCCTGATTTTGTTGCGCCCGGCGTCGGCCAGGACCTCCACCTCGTACCCCGACGCCCTGAGCGTCGCGTCCAGCAACCGCAGATCGGCGCTGACCGCCTCCTCCAACGCCCCCAACACCCCTTCAGCCTCCGGCGCCCGCCCCACCCCGACACGCAGCGCCCTCCGCACCCGTGCCATGTCCCCGTCCCCTCCCCGAACAGGGCACCATGATGGCACCGCACATCATGACGGCACACGCAAAAGGCCCCCGCCCCCGGAGCATTCCGGGAAACGGGGGCCACCCCCAACAACACGCCAACTCCAGCGCGCCTACTTCTTCTTGGCGCCCGCCCACTCATACTGCCGAGCCAAATCCGCCTTGACCTCCCCCAACTGCACAGCAACAGCACTAGGCGCGGTCCCACCCCGCCCATTACGCGACGCCAGCGCACCGGGAACATTCAACACAGACCGCACCTCAGCCGTGAGATGAGCGGAGATCTTCGCGAACTGATCATCCGTCAGCTCGTCCAGTTCCTTCCCCTCCCCCTCAGCCACCTTCACACACTCACCCGCGACCTCATGAGCCACCCGGAACGGCACCCCTTGCTTCACCAGCCACTCGGCGATATCGGTGGCCAGCGAGAACCCGGCCGGCGCCAGTTCCTCCATCCGCTCCCGGTGAACGGTCAACGTGGCGATCATCCCGGTGAACGCGGGCAGCAGAACCTCAAGCTGGTCGCAGGAGTCGAAGACGGGCTCCTTGTCCTCTTGGAGGTCACGGTTGTAGGCGAGCGGAAGGGCCTTGAGCGTGGCCATCAGCCCGGTCAGGTTCCCGATGAGCCGCCCGGACTTCCCCCGGGCCAGCTCGGCGATGTCGGGGTTCTTCTTCTGCGGCATGATCGACGACCCGGTGGAGAACGCGTCGTGCAGCGTCACGAAGGAGAACTCCTTCGTGTTCCAGATGATGATCTCCTCGGCGATCCGGGAGAGGTTGACCCCGATCATCGCGGTGATGAAGGCGAACTCGGCGACGAAGTCCCGGGACGCCGTCCCGTCGATCGAGTTGCCCACACTCCCGTGCTCGAACCCGAGGTCAGCGGCGACGGCCTCGGGGTCGAGCCCGAGGGACGACCCGGCGAGCGCCCCGGCGCCGTACGGTGAGACGGCCGTCCGCGCGTCCCACTGCCGAAGCCGCTCGGCGTCGCGGGCCAGCGGCTGGACGTGGGCGAGCAAGTGGTGGGCGAACAGCACGGGTTGGGCGTGCTGGAGGTGCGTACGGCCCGGCATGGCGACGTCCGGGTGGGCCTCCGCGAGGCCGATCAGCGCGTCCTGGAGGTCGGCGATGAGGCCGCCGATGATCCGGGCGTGGTCGCGCAGGTACATCCGGAAGAGGGTCGCGACCTGGTCGTTGCGCGAGCGCCCCGCCCGCAGCTTGCCCCCGAGGTCGGCCCCGAGGCGTTCGAGCAGACCCCGTTCGAGCGCGGTGTGGACGTCCTCGTCGGCGATGGTGCCGACGAAGGAACCGTCGGCGACGTCGGCCTCCAGCTGGTCCAACCCGGCGATCATGCGCTGGAGTTCGTCGGCCGTGAGGAGCCCGGCCTTGTGCAGCACGCGCGCGTGGGCGCGGGACCCGGCGATGTCGTAGGGCGCGAGGCGCCAGTCGAAGTGGACGGACGCGGACAGCTTCGCCAGGGCCTCGGCGGGCCCGTCCGCGAACCGGCCGCCCCAGAGCCGTACGTCACCGCTGTTGCTGCTCACTGCCTTGCTCCTCAAAAAGCTGATGATGTGCCACCGCCTCCCCAACACGCGTGTGTGGGGAGGCGGTTGTCACGCTATCGGTTACGCGAGGTCCCGCTTGGCCGCGATCTTCGACGACAGGCTGTAGATGTCGATGAAGCCCTTCGCGGCGGCCTGGTCGAACGTGTCGCCGGTGTCGTACGTCGCGAGGTTGAAGTCGTACAGGGACGACTCGGAACGCCGGCCCGTGACGACCGCGCGCCCACCGTGCAGCGTCATCCGGATGTCGCCGTTGACGTGCTGGTTGGCCTCGTCGATGAACCCGTCCAGCGCGCGCTTCAGCGGGGAGAACCACTGGCCGTCGTAGACCAGTTCGCCCCAGCGCTGCTCGACCTGCCGCTTGTAGCGGGCGAGTTCACGCTCGACGGTGACGTTCTCCAGCTCCTGGTGCGCGGTGATCAGCGCGATCGCGCCCGGAGCCTCGTACACCTCACGGGACTTGATGCCGACGAGCCGGTCCTCGACCATGTCGATGCGGCCGATGCCCTGGGCGCCGGCGCGCTCGTTGAGCTGCTGGATGGCCTGGAGGACGGTGACGGGCTTGCCGTCGATGGCGACGGGCACGCCCTCCTTGAAGGAGATGACGACCTCGTCGGCGTCGCGGGCGACGGCCGGGTTCTGCGTGTACTCGTAGATGTCCTCGATCGGGGCGTTCCAGATGTCCTCCAGGAAGCCCGTCTCGACCGCGCGCCCGAAGACGTTCTGGTCGATGGAGTAGGGGGACTTCTTGGTGGTCGCGATCGGGAGGTTCTTCTCCTCGCAGAACGCGATCGCCTTGTCACGGGTCATCGCGTAGTCGCGGACCGGGGCGATGCACTTGAGGTCGGGGGCGAGGGCGACGATGCCGGCCTCGAAGCGGACCTGGTCGTTGCCCTTGCCGGTGCAGCCGTGGGCGACGGTCGTGGCGCCGTGCTTCTGGGCGGCGGCGACGAGGTGCTTGACGATCGTCGGCCGGGAGAGCGCGGAGACCAGCGGGTAGCGGTCCATGTAGAGGGCGTTGGCCTTGATCGCGGGGAGGCAGTACTCCTCGGCGAACTCGTCCTTCGCGTCGGCCACTTCGGCCTCGACCGCGCCGCACGCGAGGGCGCGCTTGCGGATGACGTCCAGGTCCTCGCCGCCCTGGCCGACGTCGACCGCGACGGCGATGACCTCGGCGCCCGTCTCCTCGGCGATCCAGCCGATGGCGACGGAGGTGTCCAATCCGCCTGAGTAGGCGAGTACGACGCGCTCGGTCACGGGTTTCTCCTCACAGTGCATTCGCTGACATGCATGAGTATGCAGAACTCTGCATGGTTCGTCAATCTGGACGTTTTTTGGGGAGCTGTTGAACAACGGCAACCGCTTGCTCGTACTTCCCGGCGAACGCAGGCGCCGCGTTGTTGAACACCCACTCCTGACCCAAGTGAGGCATCTCCATGTCCAGGGCTCTCCCCAAGTACAACAAGCGTCGCGTCGGCCTCATCGGCGGCGCCGCCGCGGTCGTGCTCTCCGGCGCCGTCATCGCCGGCACGGCCCTCGCCGGGCAGGACTCGTCGGACAACAACGCGACGAACGCCAAGACCCTCGCCGCGAGCCCAGGCACGATCAGCTGCCCGGACGTCGCCTCGCAGCTCCCCGCGATCCCGGCGTCGGCGCAGGCCGAGGTCACCCGCAACCTCCAGCTCCTCCAGACGCAGATCCAGGAGGCGAACACGCGCCTGGTGAATACGGTCGGCCAGGGTGGTCCGAACTTCGTGCAGAACGCGATCGTCGGCCCGCTGAAGGACAAGCGCGTCGCGACGATCAACCGCATCGCGACGGCCATCGGCCGCACGGCGGCCAAGCCGGCCGGCCTCGACGCGCTCGCGCCGTGCAGCGTGAGCGGCGCGGGGACGAACGCGGGCGGCAACACGGGCAACACCGGAAACGCGGGCAACACCGGCAACAACAACACCGGCAACAACAACGCCGGGAACAACAACGGCAACGCGGGCAACAACAACGGCAACGCGGGCAACGGCAACGCCGCCGGCGTCGGCACGATCAGCTGCCCGGACGTCGCCTCGCAGCTCCCCGCGATCCCCGCGTCCGCGCAGGCCGAGGTCACCCGCAACCTCGAACTGCTCCAGAAGCAGATCGACGAGGCCAACACGCGCCTGGTCAACACCGTCGGCCAGGGCGGCCCGAACTTCGTCCAGAACGCGATCGTCGGCCCGCTGAAGGACAAGCGCGTCGCCGCGATCAACCGCATCGCCACGGCGATCGGCCGCACCGCCGAGAAGCCGGTCGGCCTGGACGCGCTCGCGCCCTGCTCGGTCAACCAGTGACCTGACGCCACAAGGAAGCCGCCCCGTCGCAACACCGACCGGGGCGGCTTCCCCGTTTCCCGGGCGCCTCAGCACCCCGGCCGCGCCTCAGCACCCCGGCAGCGCGTACTCCGCCCACACCGTCTTCCCCGGCCCCTCCGTCCGCAGATGCCAGTCCCAGCGCGAGGCCAGCGCCGCGACGAGTAGCAGCCCCCGCCCGTCGAGGGTGACGTAAGGATCCCGGCCGGGGATGACGGTGGCGGGACGCGGCGGCAGCCGCTCACCCCGCGTGTCCGTCACGTCGACGCGCGCCGTCCGCAGCCGGGGCGCGACCTGGAGCCGCAGGTGGAAGTCCCGCCCGGGGACGTGACCGTGCCGGACGGCGTTCGCCGTCAGCTCCGCGACGATGACCACGAGCGCGTCGTGCGCGTCCGACCCGTACGGGATGCCCCACTCGTGCAGCCGCACGGCGGCGAGGCGGCGGGCGAGCCGGGCGCCTCTGCGGGTCGAGGTGAACCGCATCTCGAAGTACTGCTCCCCGGGCGGTGTGAGAGTGCCCGTGGGGGCCAAGTGCTCGGTGGGGCCGGTGTGTTGCGTGGCGCCGGTGGGGCTGCCGGGTTCTTTCGTCATGCCTTCCACGGTCCTCTTCGTGGCGTACCGTCACCAGTGGTGACGCACCGACGCGGACCGACATGTACGCGTGGGCGGCGGCCCCTGTACGTGTCGTGCGGCGTGACCGCGTCCCTCGTGGGGGCGTTGGTCCGGAGAGGTGGTGATCCCATGAAGGAGCGTACGAATTCGGCGACCGGGCCGGAAGTCCCCCGGAACAACGGGGAGTTCGAGGACGGGGGTGGCCTGCTGGCGTTCGGCGACGACCTGGACGACGAGGAGGCGGGCCCCCAACCGGACGACGCCAGCAAGGCGTTGGTGGTGGCGTTCGGCCAGACGATGAAGACCCTGAGGGTCCGCGAACGGATGGACCGCGAGACGCTGGGGCGGGCCCTCGGCTACTCGGCGGCGACGATCGCGTCCTACGAACAGGGCCGCAGGATCCCGAGCACCAAGACGATCATCAAGGCGGACCAAGTCCTCAACGGCGACGGCCTGTTGCTGCACTGGCTGGACCAGATGGACCAGGCCCAGTTCCCGGCGACGTTCCAGGGGATGGCGGCGCTGGAGAAGAAGGCGATCGAGCTGTTGATGTACGACACGCTCGTGTTCCCGGGGTTGCTCCAGACCGAGGAGTACATGCGAGCGCTGTTTGCGATGCGGCGC
This sequence comes from Streptomyces roseirectus, assembly GCF_014489635.1. NCBI lineage: Bacteria > Bacillati > Actinomycetota > Actinomycetes > Kitasatosporales > Streptomycetaceae > Streptomyces > Streptomyces roseirectus. The sequence goes on from NZ_CP060828.1 coordinate 7,603,268, forward strand.
CCCCTCCTCGACCAGGACACCGTCGAGCAGCGGGTGGCGGCACGACTGGCGAGGCAGGAGATCTTCGAACGCTGGCCCGCACCGCTGATGAGCTTCATCATCGACGAGGCGATCCTGCGGCGTCCGCACGGCGGAAAGGAAGTCCTGCGCGGTCAGTTGGAGCACTTGCTGCTGGCTGGCCAGAGGCGGAACGTCGAGATCCAGGTCATGCCGCTCGATCGCGAGGAGAACGCGGGTGTGACCGGCCCGTTCACCATCGTGACCCGCCGCAAGGACGGCAAGCAGTTCCTGTACGGCGAGGCGTCCGGGGTCACTTCTCTCCAAACCGACCCGGAACACGTATCCCTGGCTCACGCACGCTATGGGATCATCCGATCGCAGGCTCTCCCCTCCCGGGAGTCGATGCAGACGATCGAAGGAGTACTGGGATCGCTATGAACAACTCTGAGTCCTCGACCGCCACTTCCGGCCTCGCTTGGTTCAAGAGCAGCTACAGCGACACGGAAGGCAACGACTGTGTCGAAGTAGCGTGGCGCAAGAGCAGCTACAGCGACACCGAGGGCAACCAGTGCGTCGAGATCTCGGAGCGCACCACCGCCATCCACATCCGAGACTCCAAGGACACGGCCATCCCCCACCTCTCCGTCTCCCGCGCCGCGTGGACCGGATTCGTCGACCTGGCCCGCTCCGAACCCCACGCCTGACCCCCCGAGCCCCGCATCGCCCCAACACCCACCGGCGATGCGGGGCTCCACACTCATCCGACGCCCGGCTCCTCGGGGACGTGCCACCGACGGGCGGGCGATGCGCTGGTGCGCGGCGGCCCTCAGCCCGCGTCACCGGCTGGCGCGAGGGCGGTTGACAGGCCCAGGAAGGCGATGCCCGGGGTGGGGAACCGCCGTGCGGCGAGCCCTGGATACGCCTGGTCCGCTTCCACCAACGCGCACGCGGCGGCGTACACACGCACCCCCGCTCCGCCGGTCGCCTGGTAGACGAGCCGGGACATGAGCGGTCGCTGCGCAAGACGATCAGCGCGTCGGTGTCCAGCTCGACGCTCAGTCGTTCACGCGGCCTCGGCCATGCGCCGGGCCAGCAGAGCATCGGCCTCCGGATCGGAGGCGGCAGGGTCGTAGCCGCTCAACTCCAGCAGCACCTGCCGAGTTCGCTCGGCTTCCCCCGCCCGCTCACCGGGAGTCCTGACGGCCTCCGCCAGCTTGTCGAGCCAGGCGCGCAGGCTCAGCCCCTCAGCCGCCGCGACAGCGGCAAGCCTGTCCCTCGTCTCCACCTGGGCACATACACGCACCCAACCAGGGCCTACGTTTGTCGAGGAGCACCCGACAGAACAGGACCCCCATGCCCCTCACCACCCTCCCCGCCCCCCACCTCGGTCTGGGCCTCGCCGCAGTGGGTCGACCCGGTTACATCAACCTCGGCCGGGACCGGGATCTCGGCGAGGACAGGAGCGTCGACGCCCTCCGCGCCCGCACGCACGACCTCCTCACCGCCGCCTACGACCAGGGCGTCCGCTACCTGGACGCCGCCCGCTCGTACGGCAGGTCGGAGGAGTTCCTGGCGGAGTGGCTGCGCGCGAACCCCGGCATCGACGTCGTCGTCGGCAGCAAATGGGGCTACACCTACACCGCTGACTGGACGACGACCGCCGAGAAACACGAGGTCAAGGACCACACCCTCGCGACGTACGACCGTCAGCGCGCGGAGACGGCGGAACTGCTCGGCGCCCGCCTGGACCTCTACCAGATCCACTCGGTCACCCCGGACAGCCCGGCCCTGACGGACAAGGCCCTCCACGAACGCCTCGCCGCCTCCGAAACCCCCGTCGGCTTCTCGACGAGCGGCCCCGCGCAGGCGGACGCGATCAGGGCGGCCCTGGAGATCGAGGTGGACGGCAAGCCCCTGTTCCGCACGGTCCAGTCGACGTACAACGCGCTGGAGACCTCGGCGGCCCCGGCCCTCGCGGAAGCGCACGCCGCCGGGCTGACGGTGATCGTCAAGGAGGGCATGGCCAATGGCCGCCTGGCGGGCGACACGGCCCCGCCCGCCGTCCGCGAGCTCGCGGAGGAGACCGGCGTAGGCCCCGACGCGATCGCCCTCGCCTGGATCCTCCACCAGCCCTGGACCGGCGTCGTCCTGTCCGGCGCGGCGACAAAGGCCCAGCTCACGGCCAACTTGCAGGCCCGGACGATCACCCTGGACGAACCCCGGCTGGCGACCCTCGCCACCCTCGCGGAGACCCCGGCCCAGTACTGGTCCACCCGCTCCGCCCTGCCCTGGCACTGACGCCACCCCGCCGACGAACCTAAGACGACCACGCCCACGGTGAGACATCAACGTCTCACATGGGCTATGGTCGTCTCATGGCCGTCGACCGTGACCACGTACTGCGCTCCGCCGCAGCCCTGCTGACCCGCAAAGCCACCTCGACGATGGACGAGGTCGCGAAAGCCGCCGGGATCAGCAGGGCCACCCTCCACCGCCACTTCGCGGGCCGCGACGCCCTGATCCGCGCCCTGGAGCTGCACAGCATCGCCGAGTGCGAGACCGCCCTCGACGCGGCCCGCCTCGACGAGGGCACCGCCGTGGAGGCCGTCCACCGCCTCGTCCGCGAACTCGAACCCGCCGCCGCGCTGCTCGCCTTCCTCTACGGGGAGAACCAGCTCTTCGAGGACGGGGGGCTCAACGAGGGCTGGGCGAAGGTCGACGAACGCATCGCCGCCCTCTTCAGACGCGGCCAGCTCGCCGGCGAGTTCCGCATCGACCTCACACCCGTCTGGCTCACCGAGGCCCTGTACGGCCTGCTCGCGTCCGCCGTCTGGATGGTCCAGTGCGGAAAGGGCGCCCCCAAGGACTTCCACCACATGACCGTCGAACTGCTCCTCGGCGGCGCGCTCAGGAGAGAGGACGCATGACCAGCACCGTCCAGGCGACGCAGGCGGAGGCACCGGCGCAGCGTCCGGGCCGCTGGCTCGCCCTCGCCGTCCTCGTCCTCGCCGTGCTGCTGGTCGCCGTCGACGCGACCGTCCTCGGCCTCGCGACGCCCTACATCACCGAGGACCTGAAGCCGTCCGGCACGCAGTTGCTGTGGATCGGCGACGTCTACTCGTTCGTCATCGCCGGTCTGCTGGTCTCGATGGGCAGCCTCGGTGACCGAATAGGCCGTAAGCGCATCTTGTTGATCGGCGCGACCGCCTTCGGCCTCATCTCGGTCCTCAACGCCTACGCCACCACCCCCGAGTTGATGATCGCCGCCCGCGCCCTCCTCGGCGTCGCGGGTGCCACCCTCATGCCGGCCACCCTCGCGTTGATCCGTAACCTCTTCCCCGACCCCCGCGAACGCAGCCTCGCCGTCGGCCTCTGGGGCGCCACCGCCTCCGCCGGTACAGCCGTCGGGCCCATCGTCGGCGGCTTCCTCCTGGAACACTTCTGGTGGGGCTCGGTCTTCCTCATCAACCTCCCGGTGATGGCGATCCTGGTCCTGATCGGCGCCAAACTCCTCCCAGAATCCCGCAACCCCGCCCCGGGCCCCTGGGACCTCCCCAGCGTCCTCCTCTCCCTGGTCGGCATGATCGCGGTCGTCTACGCGATCAAAGAAGCGGCAACCCACGGCATAACCCCGACCACCGCCACCGCGGCCCTCCTCGGCGCGCTGGCCCTCTACATCTTCGTCCGCCGCCAACTCGCCCTGCCGACCCCGCTGTTGGACATGCACCTGTTCCGCAACCGAGCCTTCAGCGGCGCGGTACTGGCCGACCTCCTGACCATCCTCGGCCTCTCGGGCTTGGTCTTCTTCCTCTCCCAATACCTCCAACTGGTCCAGGACCGCCGCCCGTTGGAAGCGGGCCTGGCCGAACTCCCAGCAGCAATAGGCGCCATAGCCGCAGGCTTGCTGGCGGGCAAGGCGGCCCGCCGCTTCTCGGTGAGAGCAGTGGTCTCCGGCGGCCTGGCAGCCATAGGCACAGCCCTGGCGGCATTGACCCAACTCCACACCACCACGGGCTACCCCCTACTAGGCACCGCCCTCTTGATAGTCGGCCTAGGCGCAGGCTTCTCCTTCACGGTGACAGCCGACGTAATCCTCTCCTCAGTCCCCAAGGAACGAGCAGGCTCAGCGTCAGCGGTATCGGAAACGGCCTACGAGCTAGGCGCAGCCCTGGGCATCGCGGCTCTAGGCTCCATAGTCACCGGCGTCTACAGAGGCTTCGAAGGCCCCCCAGGCACCCCCCAGTCCGCCCACGAATCCCTGGGCGGCGCAGTAGAAGCAGCAGCGGGCCTCCCCACCACCACAGCAGAACCCCTCCTGGCCTCCGCAAGGGAAGCCTTCATAGACGGCCTCTCCACAGCCGCAGGAGTAGGCGCAGCAGTACTCCTAGCAGCATCGGTGGCGTCCTGGTTCCTACTAAAGGGCCGCAACTTGGAAGAAGGATGAGCCGACGCCACTAGGGGCGCGGGGCTGTATCTGATATGCGGCTACCGCCGCGCGAGCGCGACAAGCCACACCGGACCCGCACCCGCCCACAAGCCCCCCGCGTCCCACAACCTTCAGTGGCTGACGGCGCTCAGCCACGTCTTTCAGGGGCGCGGGGAACTGCGCGAACAACCACAACGGACCCGCACCGGCCCTCAAAGCTCTCCGCGCCTCAATGACCCTCAGTGGCCGAACGGCGTTCAGTCGTGATCGCCAGGGGCGCGGGGAACTGCGCGAACGGCCACAGCGGACCCGCACCCGGCGGACAACCCTTACGCGGCCTTCGCCTTGGTCGCGTAGATGTCCACGTACTCCTGCCCGGACAACCGCATGACCTCGGCCATGACGGAGTCGGTCACGGCACGCAGGACGTACCGGTCGCGGTCCATGCCGTCGTAGCGGGAGAACTCCATGGGCTCGCCGAAACGGACGGTCACCTTGCCGGGCCGGGGAATCCCCGCACCGCCCGGCTGCAACTTGTCCGTGCCGATCATGGCGAAGGGAACGACGGGCGCCCCGGTCATGAGGGTGAGCCGGGCGATACCGGTGCGCCCCCGGTACAGGCGGCCGTCGGGGGAGCGGGTCCCCTCGGGGTAGATCCCGAACACCTTGCCCTCTTCGAGCACACGCCGCCCGGTCATGAGCGCGGCAACCCCACCCCGCCCCCCGTCCCGATCGACGGGAATCATGCCGACCCCGGTGAAGAACCAGGCCATGAGCCGCCCCTTGAGCGACGTCCCGGTCACGTACTCGTCCTTGCCGATGAAGAACACCTGCCGGTCGCACACCAGCGGAAGGATCATCGAGTCGATGAACGTGAGGTGATTCCCCGCGAGGATCACCGGCCCGTCCCCGGGAATGTTCTCGACTCCCTCGACCTGAGGCCGGAACCACAGGCGCATGACCGGTCCGAGGACTGCCTTAAGGAGCGCGAAGCGGGACAACGGGCCCTCCGATGTCAAGGGAATGTGGATAAGTCCGTGCAGGTAGGCACGTTACTCTCGGCTACCCGGGTGACGCACATCGGGACACCGAGCCCTTACGTACTGTTGACACGGGTTTACCTGCGCCCCCGCCCCGAAACCTCCCGCGCGGCCCCCGCTCTCCTGTGATCGACGCCTCAACTCCCGTTCTCCGCAAGCCATCACGCGTTCTTCTGGCGTCCATGTCCAGGCCCCTACGATCAGCCCGCACACACGAGCCGACCACATAGAGGAGAGTCCATGGCGACGCAGGAGCAGGGGACGGCCCGCAGAGCACTGCTGGGCGCGGCGGTACTGGGCGCGACGGCCACGGCGGTGGGACTGCCGGCCACGGCCCACGCGGCGACGGGCCCCCGCACCCACACCGGCGGCCTGAAGTCCCTCCCGGTCCCCACGATCATCGGCCACCGCGGCGCCAGCGGCTACCGCCCCGAACACACCCTCGGCTCCTACCAGCTCGCCCTCGACATGGGCGCCGACATCGTCGAGGCCGGCGACCTCGTCCCCACCAAGGACGGCCACATCGTCTGCCGCCACGAACCGGAGATCGGCGGCACCACGGACGTCGCCCAGCACCCGGAGTTCAAGGACCGCAAGCGCACCAAGGTCCTCGACGGCGTCACCGTCACCGGCTGGTTCACCGAGGACTTCACGCTCGCGGAGCTGAAGCGGCTGCGCGCCGTCGAACGCATCCCCGCGAACCGCCCGCACAACACCCTCTACGACGGCCGCTGGGAGATCCCCACCTTCGAGGAGGTCCTGAAGTGGCAGGACGAGCAGACCCGTAAGCGCGGCAAGCAGGTGTGGATCTACCCGGAGACCAAGCACCCCACCTACTTCCGCAAGCTGGGCCTCGGCCTGGAGGAACGCGTCGCGAAGCTCCTGCGCAAGCACGGCAAGGACCGCAAGGACTCCCCGGTCATCCTCCAGTCCTTCGAGCCGAGCAGCATCCAGCGCCTGGACAAGCTCGTCGGCAACCCCCTCGTCGTCCTCCTGGACGCCGCCGACTCCCGCCCCTGGGACTTCGTCGAGTCCGGCGACCCGCGCACCGTCGCCGACCTGATCACCCCCAAGGGCCTCAAGGAGATCGCCGGCTACGCGCAGGGCATCGGCCCGACCCTCAACCTGATCATCCCGAGGGACGCGGACGGCAGGCTCACCAAGCCGACGACCCTCGTCCGCGACGCCCACAAGGCCGGCCTGATCCTGCACCCCTACACGATGCGCAACGAGAACCCCTTCCTCCCGGCCGACTACCGCAAGGGCACGGACGCGGACGGCTACGGCGACGTCTTCGGCGCCTACCGCACGTACTTCGCGACCGGCATCGACGGCGTCTTCACCGACAACCCCGACACCGGCGTCCTGGCCCGCGAGGACTTCCGCCGAAACCGGTGACGTCGGGTATGTCACAGGACCACTGGGTGTCCGGGAGGTTGCGACCCGGCGAGTACGGGGATAGGAGTGGAGAACCACCGACGATCAGATGAGCGGGAGGCGTGCGCACATGGGCATGAGCGTGACCATCTCGGGCGCGACCGAGCAGGATGCCGAGCAGATCTTCAGGCTTCAGTACCTGTGTTTCCAGAGTGAGGCCGCCCTGTACGGCAACTACCGGATCGACCCGCTCGTCCAGTCCCTGGACTCCGTCCGCGAGGAGCTGACCACCGACTGCGTCTTCGTCGCCCGCCTGGGCGAAGAGGTGGTCGGCTCCGTCCGCGGCCACATCACCGACGACGGCGCCGCCTCCATCGGCAAACTCTGCGTCCACCCCCGCCTCCAGGGCCACGGCATCGGCGCGAGGCTCCTACGAGCAGCAGAAGCGGCCCTGGCAGAAGAGCGAGGCGCCAAGCGCTTCCGCCTCCACACAGGCCACCGCAGCGAGGGCCGCCTCTACAAGAAGGTCGGCTACGAAACGGTAGGCACGTCGGAGGGAGCGGACGGCGTCCCGATGATCGTCCTGGAAAAACAGGCGGGGGAATACGCGACTACTGCTTGACAGCAGGCGCTTTCCTCAACCAATACAGCGCCGACAACGGCAACAGCACCGGGATGAACACGTACCCCATCCCGTAGTCCGACCACACGGTCGAGTCGGGGAACGCCGACGGCTCCACCAGCGTCCACGTCCCCACGATCAGCACGCCCGCAAGCTCCGCGGCGCAGCACACCTGCGCCGCCTTGCGCGCCGTCTCCCCACCCCGCACGAGCGAGTACGTGATGAACCCGTACACGACCCCGGCGAGCGCGGACAACGAGTACGCCAGTGGCGCCCGGTCGAACTCGGTGGCGATCTGGTAGACGGACCGCGACACGGCCCCCACGACCATCACCCCGTAGAACCAGACGAGCAGCATCCCCGGCCCACTGATGAGCCGCCGCCCGGCACGCGCGGAGCCCACCTCAGCCTCCCCAGATGTCATAGAGCCGCACCTCCAGCACCGCCAGCACGACGCCACTCGCCGCGACCGTCACCGACCCCCACCGCGTCCGCTCGGCCAGCGACATGAACGCCGCGGCCGGCACACACGCGAAGGCCCCCAGCAGATAGGCGACGAAGATCGTCGTCCCCTGATCCGGCTTCTCGCCCCGCGCGAGCTGGACGATCCCGACGACGAGCTGGACCAGCGCCAGCCCCGTCACCACGGCCATCCCGATGAAGTGCCAGTCCTTGGTCGACTGGTCACGGTAGGCCGCCCAGCCGCACCACGCGGCGAGCAGCAGCGCGGTGACAGACGTCACCACGGTGAGGGCAACAAGCATGGGCCGACCTTATTACGCCGGTATAGGCCCCCAGCGGCCGGGCTCACCCCCGAGGTGTCCACGCCTGTCCAGCATACGGACACCGCACTCCCGGCCGACCGTATACGTCTGCTTTACTGACCACATGACCACGACGAGCAGCCGCACCCTTGCGACCGAGGCGACCATGACGCCCGGTGCTCGTTGTCTGTGTCGAATGTGCGCCTTCTAGAGGGCCCCCGCACCACCCCCTGCGCTCGCGCCCCCGAAGCGAGCCGCGCCGCCGCGCCCCCCACCCGTACGGAAACAGCCGTACACAACCGGTCGAGCGCGCCCCGCCCCCCTCTCGTACCAGGGCACACCCACGCCCCGTACTCGACAGTGACGGAACCCCAGAGTGATCACCACAACGGGCCTGACCAAGGTCTACCGCACCCGCGGCCGCGAGGTCACCGCCCTCGACGGCGTCGATCTCCACGTCCGCGAAGGCGAGGTGTACGGCGTCATCGGCCAGTCCGGCGCCGGCAAGTCCTCCCTGATCCGCTGCGTCAACCTCCTGGAGCGCCCCACCGCCGGGACGGTCACCGTCGACGGCCAGGACCTCACCGCCCTCGCAGGACGCGGCCCCCGCGCCGGCAAGGAACTGCGCCGGGCCCGCAGCCGCATCGGCATGGTGTTCCAGCACTTCAACCTCCTCTCCTCCCGGACCGTCCAGGACAACGTCGAACTCCCCCTGGAGATCCTGGGCGTGAACGGCAAGGCCCGTGAGGCCAAGGCCCTCGAACTCCTCGACCTCGTCGGCCTCGCCGACAAGGCGAAGGCGTACCCCGCCCAGCTCTCCGGCGGCCAGAAGCAGCGCGTCGGCATCGCCCGCGCCCTCGCCGGCGACCCCAAGGTCCTCCTCTCCGACGAGGCCACCAGCGCCCTCGACCCCGAGACGACCCGCTCGATCCTCCAGCTCCTGCGCGACCTCAACCGCCAGCTCGGCCTGACGGTCCTGCTCATCACGCACGAGATGGACGTCGTCAAGTCGGTCTGCGACTCCGCCGCGCTCATGGAGAGGGGCCGCATCGTCGAGTCCGGCACGGTCGGCGAACTCCTCGCCACCCCGGGCTCCCAGCTCGCCGCCGCGCTCTTCCCGGTCAGCGGCGAACGGACCGGCGCCGAGCGGACCGTCGTCGACGTCACCTTCCACGGCGAGGCCGCGACGCAGCCCGTCATCTCGCAGCTCTCGCGGACCTACAACATCGACATCTCGATCCTCGGCGCGGCCATCGACACCGTCGGCGGCCTCCAGGTCGGCCGGATGCGCATCGAACTGCCCGGCCGCTACGAGGACAACGTGGTGCCCATCGGGTTCCTGCGCGAGCAGGGCCTCCAGATCGACGTAGTGGGCCAGGAGCCCGTGCTGGTGAAGGACGGTGCCCAGTGACCTGGTCCGAGATGCAGCCCCTGCTGTCCCAGGCGTGTTGGGACACCCTCTACATGGTCGGCTGGTCCACCCTCATCGCCGTCGTCGGCGGCCTCCCGCTCGGCATCCTCCTCGTCCTCACCGACCGGGGCGGGCTCCTCCAGAACGTCGTCGCGAACAAAGTCATCGGCCAGGTCGTGAACATCGCACGCTCGATGCCGTTCATCATCCTGATGGTCGCGCTGATGAACTTCACCCGCACCATCACCGGCACGACCATCGGCCGCGAGGCCGCCATCGTCCCCCTCGCGATCGGCGCGATCCCGTTCTTCGCCCGCCTCGTCGAGACGGCCGTCCGCGAGGTGGACGGCGGGCTCGTGGAGGCCGTCCAGTCGATGGGCGGCAACACCTGGACGATCGTCCGCAAGGTCCTCGTCCCCGAGTCGCTGCCCTCGCTCATCGCGTCGACGACGACCACGATCGTCGCCCTCATCGGGTACTCGGCGATGGCCGGGACGGTCGGCGCGGGCGGGCTCGGCGACATCGCCATCCGCTACGGCTACCAGCGGTTCGAGACCGAGCTGATGTGGATCACCGTCCTCGTCCTCGCCGTCGTCATCTCCGTCATCCAGTTCGCCGGCGACTACGCGGCCCGCTCGCTGCACCGCCGGGGCGGACGCTCCGGCCCGGCGCCGAAGCTGCGGCTGCTGAAGGCGAAGGAGACGGGCGCGGCGGAGGTCGGCAAGGCCGCGTAACACCCCCCTCGGCATCCCCGGGGCACCCCCCCCAGTTTTTCCCGCACCACCCTCGCGGGTTCGTCACACCCTCAGGAAAGGCACTTTTCGTGCGTAACACCGCCAAACTCACCACCGCTGTCCTCACCGCCGGAGCGCTCACCCTCGCGCTCAGCGCCTGCGGTTCGGACAAGAGCGACGCCGCCGCCGACTACAGCGGCCCCCTCGTCGTCGCCGCGAGCCCCGTCCCGCACGCCGAGATCCTGAACTTCGTCAAGGACAACCTCGCGAAGAAGGCCGGACTCGACCTGGAGGTCAAGGAGTTCCAGGACTACATCGTCCCGAACACCGCGACCGAGGACGGCTCGGTGGGTGCCAACTACTTCCAGAACCAGCCCTACCTCGACGACTTCAACAAGAAGCGCGGCACCCACATCGTGCCCGTCGTCACGGTCCACCTGGAACCGCTCGGCCTCTACTCCAAGAAGGCCAAGAAGGTTGACGAGTTGAAGAGCGGTGCGACGATCGCCGTCCCCAACGACGCGGTCAACGAGGCGCGTTCCCTGAAGCTCCTCGCCGCCAACGGCCTCATCACCCTCAAGGACGGCGCCGGCAGCGAGGCGACCCCGCAGGACATCACCAAGAACCCCAAGAACCTCAAGTTCAAGGAGGTCGAGGCCGCCCAGACCGCCCGCTCCCTGGACGACGTCGACGCCGCCGTCATCAACGGCAACTACGCCATCGCCGCCGACCTGAAGCCCGCCACGCAGGCGATCGTCCTGGAGTCCGCCAAGGACAGCCCCTACGGCAACTTCCTCGCGGTGAAGGAAGGCAACGAGAAGGACCCGCGCGTGGTGAAGCTCGCCAAGCTGCTGACCTCGCCCGAGGTGAAGAAGTTCATCCAGGACAAGTACCAGGGCTCGGTCATCCCGTCCTTCTGAGCCGCCCGAGCGGGGGAGAACAGACATGCTGCGCAAGGCAGTTGTGACGGCGGCGGTGCTGGCCCTGGGACTGACGGCGTGCGGGTCCGGTGGCGGCGCGAAGAAGGACGACGGCACCCTCGTCGTCGGCGCCACCGCCGTCCCCGCCGGGGAAGTCCTCACCTACATCAAGGACAACCTCGCCGCGAAGGCCGGACTCAAGCTGGAGATAAGGGAGTTCACAGACTACGTCCTGCCGAACACCGCGCTCCAGGAAGGCTCGCTGGACGCCAACCTGTACCAGAACCAGCCGTTCCTCGACGAGTTCAACAAGACCAAGGGCACCGACCTCGTCTCCGTGGTCAAGGCGTACCTGCCACCCATGGGCGTCTACTCGAAGAAGCTCAAGGACCTCGCCAAGCTCGCCGACGGCGCCACCGTCGCCGTCCCCAACGAGACCACCAACGAGGGCCGCGCCCTCAAACTCCTCGCCTCGGCGGGGCTGATCACCCTCAAGCCCGGAGCGGGGACGACGGCCTCCCCGGCCGACATCACCGCCAACCCGAGGAAACTCGTCATCAAGGAACTGGAGCCCGCCCAACTGCCCCGCTCCCTCGACGACGTCACCATCGCCGTCATCAACAACAACTACGCCCAGGACGCGGGCCTCAGCCCCACGAAGAACGCGATCTACCTGGAGAGCGCGCGCAACAACCCGTACGCCAACCTCCTCGCGGTGAAGAAGGGCAACGAGAAGGACCCCCGGGTCGTCAAGCTCGCCAAGCTCCTCACCTCACCCGAGGTGCACACGTTCATCGAGGACAAGTACCAGGGCTCCGTCCTGCCGGTGACCTCCGGCTGACCCCCTGCTGTGCCGCCCGGCCCGCATACTGCATGCTGGGCAGTTCAGCAGGGAGCCCACAAGGCTTTCGACGAAGGTTACGGAGCGGCGCAATGACGAGCACCTTCCCCAACATCTCCATCAGCACGGAGCGGTTGGTGCTGCGCCCCCTCGACGAGGACGACGTCCCGGCGCTGACCGAGATGGCCGGCGACGAACAGGTCACCGCCTGGACGTCCGTCCCCCACCCCTTCACCGAGGCCGACGCCCTCCACTGGATCACGGACCACGCCCCCGCCGAACGCGCCGCCGGCCGCGGCCTGAACCTCGCGATCACGGAATTCCTCACCCAACGCCTGGTGGGCGTCCTCCAGTTGACCAAAACCAACTGGCACGTCCGCTCCACCGAGATGTCCTACATCATCGCCCCCTGGGCCCGCGGCGAGGGTTACGCCTCCGAAGCCGCCCTCGCCACCGCCCAGTGGCTCTTCACCGCCCAGCACCTCGAACGCATCGAACTCCGCACCGCCGCCGACAACACCGCCTCCCAACAAGTCGCCCAGAAAATCGGCTGCATCAGCGAAGGCGTCCTCCGCAACGCCTCCATAGTCAGAGTCCGCGCCGAATCCGGCACCTGGACCGAGGCCCGCACCGACTACATCATCTGGAGCCTCCTCCCCGAAGACCTCGACACCCCGGACACCCCCCTGACCGAAACCGGCGACTACCCGTCCTACGCAGACTGGAACTGACCTTCGCTGGAGGCGGGGAGGCGGGGAGGCGGGGAGGGCGGGGAGGCGGGGAGGCGGGGAGGCGGGGAGGGCGGGGAGGCGGGGAGGCGAGGAGGGCGGGAGGCGAGGAGGCGGGGAGGCGGGGAGGCGGGGAGGCGGGGAGGCCGGGAGGCGGGGAGGCGGGGAGGCCGGGAGGCGAGGAGGGCGGGAGGCGAGGAGGCGGGGAGGCCGGGAGGCGAGGAGGGCGGGAGGTGGGAAGGCGAGGAGGCCGGGGAGGTGGAGAGGCCGGGAGCCGGGGAGGCGGGGAGGCCGGGAGGCGAGGAGGGCGGGAGGCGAGGAGGCGGGGAGGCCGGGAGGCGAGGAGGGCGGGAGGTGGGAAGGCGAGGAGGCCGGGGAGGTGGAGAGGCAGGGAGCCGGGGAGGCGGGGAGGCCGGGGAGGTGGAGAGGCCGGGAGGCGGGAAGGCGAGGGAGAGCGGGGGAGCCCGGGTAGCGGCGGCGTCCCGGAGGCACCCCGGCGGCGTCCGCCGAGCGATCGGCCGACGACCGGACACCACGACCCCGCACGCTCACCGCCGGGCCCCGCACAACCGACACCCCGCCTCGCGTGGCCTGTCCCGCGCGTCCGGCGCTCCGCCTTGCACGGCGTGCGACAAGCCCCGCGAGGCCGACGCCCTGCCCCGCTCAGCCGGACGCCGCCGTAGCCCGCGCGCCCCACACCACCGGCCGACGGCTTCGCACCGTCCCTGCCCGCGCTCTCGTCTCGGTCCGCCCCTGTGGCTGGCGGCCGTCATGCCCCGCGCCCCGCAGGTCGCTTCACACTGTCCCTGCCCGCGCTCTCGTCTCGGTCCGCCCCTGTGGCTGGCGGCCGTCATGCCCCGCGCCCCGCAGGTCGCTTCGCGTCGTCCCGTCCGGAACGTCCTCCCTGCGGGCGTCCCCGGCAGGGGGACCAGGTAGTCTCACGGAGCCCGCTGCCTGCGTGAATTCCCGGGAGACTGACGACGATGGCCGACCGCGTGACGGTGATCGGCTGGGACGGTTCGCCGTTGAACGCCGCCGCGCGCTCAGCGCTAGGCGCGGCCACGCTGGTCGCCGGCGCCGCACACCACCTGGCGCTCCCCGAGGTGCCGCCCGGCGCCGAACGCATCCGCCTGGGCAGCGTCGCCCTCGCCGCGAGGCGGATCGCCGGCCACCACCGGGGCACGGCCGTCGTCCTGGCGGACGGCGACCCCGGCTTCTTCGGCGTCGTCCGCACCCTGCGCGCCCCGGAGTTCGGCCTGGAGGTCGAGGTCGTACCGGCGGTCTCCTCGGTCGCCGCCGCGTTCGCACGGGCGGGCATGCCGTGGGACGACGCACAGGTGGTCGTCGCCCACCGCCGCACACTGCGCCGGGCGGTGAACGTCTGCCGGGCCCACACCAAGGTCGCCGTCCTCACCTCCCCGGGCGCGGGCCCCGCCGAACTCGGCCTGCTCCTGGAGGGCGTGCACCGCACGTTCGTCGTCTGCGAAGAACTCGGCACCGAACGGGAGCGCGTGAGCGTCCTGTCGTCCGACAAGGCCGCCGACCGCACCTGGCGGGACCCCAACGTCGTCATCGCCATCGGCGGCCCGGCCACGACCGGCGCACAGGGCGAGTGGACGATGGGCCGCGACCCGTCGACCGGCCCACGGGGCCACGCGTACGGCGACGGCAGGGGCGAGGGCGAGTCCCAGCTCCTGCGCACGGCCCAACTCGCCCGCCTGGGCCCGCGCCTGGGCGACCTCGTGTGGGACATCGGCTGCGGCACCGGCGCCTTCGCGACGGAAGCCGCCCGCACCGGCGCCGCCGTCCTCGCCGTCGACCGGGACATCGACGCCTGCGCCCGCACCGACGCGACGGCCCGTCAACTCGGCGTCCAGCTCCAGATCGTGCGCGGCACCGCCCCCCACGTCCTGGAGAACCTGCCCGAACCGGACGTCGTCCGCGTCGGCGGGGGAGGGCCGGCCGTCGTCACCGCCGTCGCCGACCGCCGCCCCGAACGCATCGTCACCCACGCCCTCACCCGCGACGCCGCCGAACGCGTCGGCCGCGACCTCACCGAGCACGGCTACCACGTCGAGTGCTCCCTCCTCCAGTCCGTCCAACTCGACACCCGCGCCTGGACGGAGCGCCGCCGCAGCGTCGCCTTCCTGCTCAGCGGGGTCCTGCCGGATCGCGGGCAGTGATCCTGTTGTCGTACTGCGCGCGGTAGGCTGGCCGATCGTCGTACCGCTTTCCGGCACCCGGCGGTTCATCAGCCAATGTCCGGAAAGCGGGTCCGCTTTGGGCACGTGCGGTACGACACGAACCGGAGGGCCGCGCAACGTGGCGCAGTCCACAGCGGGGCGTCGCGGGGCTACCTGTCGCGGCACGGCCATGACCGGGACAATGCCACTGAATGGCTTTGTCGCTTTTTCGGGCGGGCCGTTCGTGCCGCTGGGCGGGCAGGCTCGTTCTCCATGCGGAGCGGTCGGTGCGCCGCTCCGGGTGAGCTGGTCGTAGGAGCACTAACCGATGGGCGAGGGGTACGCATGACCGACACCGGCCAGGTCCCGGGCGAGGGGCTGCCGGAGAACGCAGGCACGGTGCAGCAGCCGGGCGTCCCCACGCCCCCCGCGTACCCCTACCTCTCCGAGACCCCCACCGAGGACGAAGACCTCCTCCTGCTCCCCGGCGCCCAGAGCGCCTGGGGCAACGAGCTCGCCCCCCCGACCCCGGAACCGGTCGTCGAAGCCCTCCACGAAAACGGCGCGTACGCAGCGAGTGCACAAGGAGCGGGTGTTCAGGACGTGGTCGCACAGGGAGAGGGCGTGCCAGGGGGCGGGGAGTTCGGTGCGAACGCTGCTGAGGGCACCGGTGTGCCGGGCGTGGATGCGCAGGGTGTAGGAGTGCAGGGTGCCGAGAGCTTGGGTGCGGACACGCAGGGCGTGAGCGTGCAGGGTGGCGAGGGCCTGGCCGTGGGTGTGCCGGGCGTGGAGGCGCAGGGTGCGGGGGTGCGGGGCGTGAGCGTGCAGGGTGGCGAGAGCCTGGCCGCGGGTGTTCAGGGGGCTGAGGGCATGGGCGCGGGGATGCCGGGCGCCGGGGTTCCGGTCGCGGGTACGCCGGGTGCCGAGAACTTGGGTGTGGACGCGCAGGGTGCAGGTGTGCGGGGCGTGCACACGCCGGGTGCTGACGGCTTGGCCGCAGGCGTCCCCGGCGTCGAGGGCATGAACGCCGGGATCCCCGGCACGGACCTCCCGATCGCCGACGGCGTGCACGCGCCGGGCGCGGGGGAGCAGGCAGCCGACGCGCAGACCGCCCCGGACGGGTACGGAGCCGTCGCCCCCGAAGCCACGGCCACCGAGGACACGGCGACGGGGAACACCGGCGAGCAGCCGGCCGTCCACGAACCCGGCCCCCACGAGACCTCCGGACGGGACACCGGCTCCGTCGACCTCGGTGCCGTCCGCATGCCGGACATCATGAGCAACCGCCCCCGCCCGACGGCCCCCACGACCCCGATCCCCCCGATCACCCCCCGTCGCCCCCTCCACCTGGGCCCCCCGATCCCGGACGCCTCCGCCAGCCCGGTCCGCTCCCTGGCCGACCGAGGCCCCGCCGACGCCCCCCTCCGCACCCCCACCCCCACCGGCCCCGAATACCTGGACGTCCACTCCCTCCACGAGACATCCCCCCAAACCGCGACCCCCTGGGGAGCAGCCACCCCCCAAGGCACCCTCCAGACCCAGGTAATGCCGGAAACAGCAACAACCCCCGAGCCGGACACGACCCCCGAGCCCCAGCCCGAACCGACGCCCCAGCCCGAAGCACAGCCCGAGGCCGCACCGCAGCCCGAAACAGCACCCGAGGCCGAGGCCGCGCCTGAGGCGGAGA